>NZ_JBNAGB010000008.1:0-111472 GCF_049800975.1 Sagittula sp. S175 | reverse complement strand
ACTTGCTCCTCATCTCTTTTTTTCTGTGGGTCCCCGGGGGGGGGCCCCCCGCCCCCCGCCGGGGGGCTTTGCCCCCCGGACCCCCCAAGGGTATTTTCATCAAGATGAAGCAGGGAGCGCGGCGCGTCTTGTCTGACAGGGTTTATCAATTCCGAACGATCATTCTCGGTGCCGGTGCGGCCGGGATGATGGCGGCGGCACATGCCGGTCCCGGCGTCCTGTTGGTCGACCATGCCCGCGCACCCGGTGAGAAGATCCGTATCTCTGGCGGCGGCCGCTGCAATTTCACGAATATGGATGTGGGCGCCAACAATTACCTGTCGGAAAACCCTCATTTCTGCAAATCCGCTCTGGCGCGATACTCGCAATGGGACTTCATCGAAATGGTGTCCCGACATGGCATCGCATGGCACGAGAAGACGCTTGGCCAATTGTTCTGCGACGGGAAGGCCACTCAGATTGTCGACATGCTGCAAGCCGAGATGGCCAAGGCGGTGGCCGAGGTATGGCTGCAGACACGGGTCGTCGACCTGCGTCATGCGGACGGGCGCTTTGATTTGCGGTTGGACCGGGAGGGCCGGACATTCGATGTCTCCGCAGAGAACCTTGTACTGGCAACGGGTGGAAAATCGATCCCCAAGATGGGCGCCACCGGCCTTGCCTACGAGATCGCGCGCCAGTTCGGCCATGACGTGACCGACACGCGCGCGGCGCTGGTGCCTTTTACCTTCGACAAGGGGCGTTTCGCCGATCTGGCCGGGGTCTCGCTGCCCTCTGCGCTTTCCAACGAGCGGGCGCGCTTTTCCGAGGGGCTGCTGTTCACCCATCGTGGATTGTCCGGGCCTGCCGTGCTTCAGTTGTCCAGCTATTGGCTGGAGGGGGAAGAGATCGTGGTCGACCTGCTTCCGGGCGTCGACTGTATCGGCGCCTTGAAATCGGCGAGGCAAGCGCAGGGGCGGCGGTCCCTCACCACCGAACTGGGACATATGATGCCGGGCAAGGTGGTGAGCTTCCTCGGCCAGCATATGGATTTCAAAGGAAACCTCGCCGATCTTTCCGACCAGCGGATCGCCGCGTTGTCCGATGCCCTGCACCACTGGCGGCTGAAGCCCACGGGAACCGAAGGCTATCGCACCGCCGAAGTCACGCTGGGCGGGATATCCACGTCAGGTCTGGACAGCAAAACGCTGATGTCAAAGCACCTTCCCGGATTGTTCGCCATCGGAGAGGCCGTGGATGTCACCGGCTGGCTCGGCGGCTACAACTTTCAATGGGCGTGGTCGTCCGGAGTTGCCGCCGGACAGGCCATCATCGCGCGCCACGACGGTTGATCCGCTCAGGCCAGCCCGGCCTGAACACAGGCGACAAAATCCTCGCCGCGCTTTTCGAAGTTGTCATACTGGTCAAAGCTGGCTGCGGCCGGAGCGAGAAGAACAACCTCGCCCGGCTGCGCCTCGGCCATGGCGCGCTCGACCGCGACGGCCATGGTGCCGCACAGCTCCGCCTCGATCCCCGGCAGGCCCAGGGCAAAGGCCTCGGGCTCCCGACCGATGACATAAGCCTTGGCCACATGGGGCAGCCCCGGCGCCAGCGCCTCCAGCCCGCCTTCCTTCATCAGACCGCCGCAGACCCAGCGGATGCGGTCGAAGGCCAAAAGCGCCTTCAGCGCCGAATCCACGTTGGTCGCCTTTGAATCGTTGACGAAAACCACGCCATCACGCTCTGCAATCCGTTGCGACCGGTGCGGCAGACCGCCAAAGCTGCGCAGGCCCTCTTCGATCTCGCGCGGGCCAAGACCCAGCGACCGGCAGGCCCCCCAGGCGGCGCAGGCGTTCTGGTGGTTGTGGGCCCCGGGCAGCCCCGACACCTCGCGCAGATCGACCGAAGCCACCTGCCGCCCCTTGCGCCATTCGCTGAGGAACCCCTTGCGGGCGAAGACCATCCAGCCCGGCCCAGTCAGTTTGGACGTGGCCACCCGGATCACACGGTCGTCGCCGCGCCCCTCGGACAGCTGGTTCGCGAGGAATTGTCCCTCGACCTCATCCACACCGATCACGCAGCGGTCAGGCCCACCCTCGGCAAAGAGCCGTCGCTTGGCCGCGAAATATCCGCCTTTGCCACCATGCCGGTCCAGATGATCCGGCGACAGGTTGGTAAAGACCCCCACATCCGGCGCCAGCGACCGCGCCAGTTCGGTCTGGTAAGACGACAGCTCCAGCACGACAAAGCCACCGTCGCCCGGCGGGTCGATGTCCAGCACGCCGCGCCCGATGTTGCCCGCCAACTGGCTTTCGCGGCCAGCACTGGAAAGGATGTGGTGGATCAGCGCCGAGGTCGTGGACTTGCCGTTGGAACCGGTGATCGCAACGACCTTCGGCGGTGTATCAAAACTGTCGTAGCCCGCGCCAAGCGACCGGAAGAACAGCCCGATATCGTTATCCACAGGAACACCGGCCTGCAATGCCTTGGCAATGACGGGATTTGGCGTCGGATAGAGATGCGGAATGCCCGGCGAGGTCACGAGGCAAGCCACATCGTCGAACGCCCCGTCGCGGGTCAGTACGCGCGCCTCGAAACCCTCGGCCTCGGCCTTTTCCCGAGCGGCGGGCGTGTCGTCCCAGACCACCACCCGTGCGCCGCCCTCGCGCAGGGCCCGCGCCGCTGCAAGGCCGGATCTTCCCAGCCCCAGCACCGCAACCGTTGCGCCTTCGAACCCCTGAACCGGTATCATTGCCTTGCCCCCTTCGCACAGACGGCCCGGACCGAGGTCCAGGCCGCTAAGAACCAATGTCTTTCCGCCTCAGCGGACCTTCAGTGTCGCCAGTCCGATGATCGCCAGGATCAGCGAGATGATCCAGAAGCGGATCACGATGGTCGGCTCGGCCCAGCCCTTCTTTTCATAGTGATGATGGATCGGCGCCATCAAGAAGACCCGTTTGCCGGTCCGCTTGAAATAGGCCACCTGGATGATGACCGACAGCGCTTCGACCACGAAAAGCCCGCCGACGATACCCAACACGATCTCGTGCTTCGTGGCCACCGCGATGGCGCCCAATGCGCCCCCCAGGGCCAGCGATCCCGTGTCCCCCATGAACACCGCTGCGGGCGGCGCGTTGTACCACAGGAACCCCAACCCGCCCCCGGCCACGCCTGCGGCAAAGATCAGGATTTCCCCGGTGCCCGGCACGTAATGCAGCCCGAGGTAATCGGTAAAGTCGACCCGTCCGACGGCGTAGGCGATTACACCCAGCGTCGAGGTCGCGATCATCACGGGCATGATGGCCAGACCGTCCAGGCCATCCGTCAGGTTCACTGCATTGGCGGCGCCGACGATGACGAACATCGCAAAGGGAATGAACAGGAAGGAGATGTTGATCAGCGTGTCCTTGAAGATCGGCAACGCCAGTTGGTAGGTCAGTTCGGCAGGGTGATACTGCGCCGCCCAGAACCCGGCGATGCCCGCGATGATGAAACCCAGCAAAAGCCGGACCTTGCCCGGCACACCTGCGGTATTCTGCTTGCTGACCTTGGCGTAATCATCGGCAAACCCGATGGCGGCAAAGGCCATGGTGACAAAGAGCACCATCCAGACGAACGGGTTGTCGAGCCGCGCCCAGAGCAGGGTCGACGTCACCAAAGCGCCGATGATAAGCAGACCGCCCATGGTCGGTGTGCCCGCCTTGACAAAATGGCCTTCCGGACCGTCGGACCGGATGGGCTGCCCCTTGCCCTGCTTCTTGCGCAGCACGTTGATCAGCGGCAAGCCGAAGAGGAATCCGAACACCAGCGCGGTCAGGAAAGCCCCGCCCGCACGGAAGGTTATATATCGGAAAAGATTGAAAAAATCCCCACCGTCACTCAGCTCGGTCAGCCAGTAAAGCATCCGCCTGTCCTCTTACCCGTCCACGTCCGCCGGGGCTTGGCGCATTTTCCGAATGGCGTCAACCACGCGCCCCAGCCCCATGCTTAACGACCCCTTGGCCAGCACAACATCGCCGGCATCGAGGTCATGCATCACCCGTTCCGCCATCTTGTCGCTGGTCTCTGTCCAGTGCCCGCGCTTTTCGAGAGGCAGCTTCGCCCAAAGGTTCCGCATGAGCGGGCCGACGCAGTGCACGATGTCGATCTTCGCCATATGCGGGCTGTCGGCCAGCGCCTCGTGAAGCGCGACCTCGCCCTGCCCGAGTTCCTTCATGTCCCCCAGGTAGGCAACACGACGCCCCTTGTCATGCCGGCCCACGTGGTCCACCACATGCGCCGCGGCCAGCACTTCCAAGGACGCTCCCAGCGAAGCAGGGTTGGAATTGTACGCATCGTCAATCAGTTCCAGCGACAACCTCTCATCGACACGGTCCAACTGGATGCGCTCGCGCAGGCCCCGCCCCGCCCCCGCCTGCCATTGACCCAAAGCCGCCAGAGCCAGCGCCCGGTCCAGCTTCAGCGCCGCGACGACGGCCAGAACGCCCATGCCGTTCACCGCGAAATGCCGCCCCGGCACCATGACCTTGTACAGGATCGGCGTCCGCCAAGCCTGACCTTTGACCACCGTGCAGGCATCCTGAACCCGGACTTCGGTGACGCGGTGATGGTTGCCCTTGGCCTCGCCGAAAGACAGCAGCTTGGTCGCGTATCGCAAAGCCGCCTCGCGCAGGATGGGGCTGACGGGCAGGTCTCCGTTGTAGACAGCCACGCCGCCCGGCTCCAACCCTTCGAAAATGCTTGCCTTTTCACGGGCGATGCCTTCGAGGCTCTCGAAGGCGGCCAGATGCGCGGGGGCCACGATGGTGACCATCGCCACGTGTGGCCGCGCCATCTTTGCCAGTGGCGCGATCTCGCCGGGGTGGTTCATGCCGATCTCGATGACCGCGAAATCGCGATCCGCAGGCATCCGTGCCAGCGTCAGCGGCACACCCCAATGATTGTTGTAGGATTTTTCGGCTGCATGAACGGAGCCCTGCGCACCCAGCACCGTTCGCAGCATCTCCTTGGTCGAGGTCTTGCCGACCGAACCCGTGACCGCGACCACGCGGCCTTTGAACCGCGCGCGCCCTGCTTCACCCAAGGCTTCAAGACCGGCCTGCACATCATCGACCAGCAACAGCTTCTCGGCGTTATCCACGCCCTCGGGAATGCGCGATACCAGCGCCGCGGCCGCACCATTGGCCAAGGCCTGCGCCACGAAGTCATGGCCATCCCGCGCGGCCTTCAGCGCCACGAACAGGTCGCCCGGCTCCAGCGTCCGCGTGTCGATCGACACGCCGTTCGCCACCCAGTCGGATCCGACCTTGCCGCCGGTTGCCGCCGCTGCGTCCTTTGCCGTCCAGAGCATCACAGGCCCTTCCCGTCCAGCGCCGCCACCGCCACGCTGGCTTGTTCAACATCATCAAAGGGATAGACTGTCTCGCCGACCGTCTGTCCGGTCTCGTGGCCCTTGCCACAGATCAACAGGGCGTCGCCCGGCCCCAAGGCATCGACGCCGCGAAGGATGGCCTCGGCCCGATCCGCCACCTCGATGGCTTCGGGGGCGCCCTCCAGCACCATGGCTCGGATGCTGCCCGGCTCCTCGGAACGCGGGTTGTCGTCCGTCACGATCACCGTATCGGCGAACTCCGCCGCCGCAGCGCCCATCAGGGGCCGCTTGCCCGTGTCACGGTCGCCGCCGGCACCGATGATCGCCACGAGACGCCCCATCACATGCGGACGCAACGCCTTGATCGCGGTCGCCACGGCGTCCGGTGTATGGGCATAATCAACGAAGACCGCCGCACCATTGTCACGCGTCGCCGCCAGCTGCATACGGCCCCGCACCGTCCCAAGCATCGGAAGAATATCGAAAACATCGTCCGGATCTGCGCCACAGGCGATCACAAGGCCCGCTGCCAGCAGCACGTTCTCCGCCTGGAAACCGCCGATCAGCGCCAGTCGCTCCTGCCGCACTTCGCCTTCAAAGCTGATCCGGATCTCCTGTCCGGTTGCGTCGAACCGCTGCGCCTCGAGGCAGAGGTCCGCGCCATGGCGTCCGACGGTCAGCACCTCCTGCCCGCGCGCCGTGGCGATGGCCACCACATCGACGCCGCGCGGGTCGTCGACGTTAACCACGGCAACGCCGTCCTCCGGCAGCACCCGGGCGAAAAGCCCCGCCTTCGCGGCAAAGTAGTCGTCAAAGCTCGTGTGATAGTCGAGGTGGTCCTGGCTGAAATTGGTGAACCCCGCCGCCACCAGCTGCACACCATCCAGACGGCGCTGCGCCAGACCATGCGAGGAGGCCTCCATCGCCGCATGGGTCACCCCGGCCTCTGCCGCGCCGGCCAGCATCCGATGCAGCGTGATCGGCTCGGGCGTCGTGTGCCGCAGCGGTGCGGTCCAGTCGCCCTCCACACCCGTCGTCCCAAGGTTCACCGCGCGCAGTCCCAACTCCTGCCAGATCTGCCGACAAAAGGTCGAAACGGAAGTTTTGCCATTCGTCCCGGTGACCGCCACCATCGTGTCGGGCTGGCTGCCGAACCAAAGCGCCGAGGTAAAGGCCAAAGCCTGCCGCGGGTCCTCGGCCACCACGAGGGCCACGCCGGAGCCGTCGATCACATCCGCCGCCAGCTTTGCGCCGACCGCATCGGTCAGTACAGCGACCGCACCCTGCCGCACCGCAAATTCGATGAATTCCGCCCCGTGGATACGCACGCCGGGCAGCGCCGCAAACAGATACCCGTCCTTCACCTCGCGCGAGTCGACGGCAAGCCCCGTCACCATCATGTCCCGACCACCCCGGGCGGTCAGGCCGAGGTCTTTCAGGCTCTTGGGTTGGGAAGTCATGCGCAGGCGCCCCTTTGGTCAGTCTTGCCCCGCGGAAATCACTCAGTCCGAGGCACTCATGGTCACGTCCAATTGCCCCGTTTCGTACTGGGGACGCAAGCCCAAGAGCGGCGCGATCCTGCCGATCATCTCGGCCGCCACCGGCACCGCCGTCCAGCCCGCCGTGCGACGCGGCTTTGGCCCGGAGGTTTCGACAGCCTCGTCCAGCGTCACGACCAGCACGTACTTCGGATCATTCGTCGGGAACACCGAAGCGAAGGTGTTGATGTTCTTGTCCTTGTAGTAGCCGCCCCCGCGTTCCTTGGGCTTTTCCGCCGTGCCGGTCTTGCCGCCGACGCTGTACCCGGGAACGTCACCGAAAGAGGCCGTTCCATCCTCGTGGCTGACCACCTGCCTCAGCATGTTCAACGCGTCCCGCGCCACGCGCTCGCTCAGGATGACATCCTGGTAACGCGGTCCAGGCTGCTTCAGCAGCGTCGGCTTGACGATGTGGCCGCCATTGGCAATGGCTGCGTAGGCCGTCGCCAGATGCAGAGGCGTGGTTGAAATGCCGTGCCCATAAGAAATCGTGACCGTCGACAGGTCCCCCCATCGCGCCGGGATCAGCGGCTTGCCACCCATGGCTTCGGTGATCTCGAGCGGTGTCGGATCGAAAAGGCCCATCGCCTTCAGGAAGTCCTTCTGTCGCTCCGCGCCGATTGCGAGGGCCAGCTTGCCGGTGCCCCGGTTCGAGGATTTGATGATGATCTTTTCGACAGAGATCGCGCCGTAGTTGTGGTTGTCGAATTCACCGATACGGTGTCCACCCACCTTGAACGGCGGCGAGGTGTCGATCACCGTCTGAGGGTTCACCAGTCCAAGCTGCATCGCCTGCGCGGCGGCAAAGATCTTGAACGTGGAGCCAAGCTCGTAGACACCCTGCACGGCACGGTTGAACAGAGGGCTGTCCGAGGGGCTCCCCTGGGTCGGCGGGCTGGGCCGGTCGTTCGGATCGAAATCCGGCAGCGAGACGATGGAAATCACCTCTCCCGTGTGCACATCCATCAGCACCGAAGCCGCGCCCTTGGCGTTCATCAGCTTCATCCCGGCGTCGAGAACTTCCTCTGCAGCGGCCTGCACCGTCAGGTCGATCGACAGGGACAGCGGAACACCTTCGCGGGCGGGATCACGCAACTCCTTGTCAAAGAAACGCTCGATCCCCGCCGTCCCGATGACCTCGGCGGAATGCACCCCTTCGGCACCGAACGAAGACCCGCCCAGAACGTGGGACAGGATGGGACCATTCGGGTAAAGCCGCATTTCGCGCGGTCCGAACAGCAGCCCCGGCTCACCGATGTCATGCACGGCCTGCATCTGCTCGGGGCTGAGTTTCTTTCGCACCCACAAGAACTTGCGCTTCGGGTCGGTGAACCGCTTCTTCAGGTCTTCGCCGTCGATGTCCGGGAAAATTTCCGCCAGCCGCTCTGCCGCGCGCTCGGGTTCGATCATCTGCTGAGGATGCGCGTACAGCGAATGGGTCGTCATATTGGTCGCAAGGATGCGGCCATGACGATCGGTGATGTCCGCCCGGCTCGCAATGATCGACGCGCCTGAGGCCTGCGCTCTCGGTTCGCGCGGCTCGGAGGCGGACAACATCCCCATCCGCGCACCGATGACGGCATAAGCACAGAAGAACATCATGGCGAGAACCAGCAGCCGACCCTCGGCGCGCAGCCGCATCTTGTCGCGCATCTCTTCATGGCGGAGGCGGCGGTTTTCCTTCTCGATGGCGTCCGGGTCTTCACCCTTTTTGCGTGCATCGAGGATTCGGGCCAAGGGACGCAGAGGGATACGGGTCATGGATTGGTCGCTCCACGGCTGGTGACTTCGACGCTGTCGCTGATCTCCAGCTCCGGGGGCAGCGGATAGGCGACCTGATCGATCGATCCGAACTGGTCGGGGCGCAGAGGAATCAACCCCAGCTTGTCAAAGTTCATCTGCGCCAGGTCGCGCAGGCGATCCGGGCGGTTCAGGTAGGCCCACTCCGCCCGCAGGATCGCCAACCGCTCGCGCGCGCCGGAAATCTCGGCCCGCAAACCGTCGGCCCGGTCCAGCTCGTCCTGGGTGCGATAGTTTTCGCGATACGCCCAGTAACCGGACCCGATCACCGCAAGCGCCGACAGGAGGAACAACAAGGTCCGCATCTTACTTTCCCCTCAACATGGGCATCGAGATTTCTTCGGGTGTCACGTCCGAGGCCGACACATCGGTGCGTCGCGCCACGCGCAACTTGGCCGAACGCGACCTTGGGTTGCGCGCCAGCTCCTCGGCATCAGGCCCCACCGCCTTGCGCGTCAGGATTTCGAACGGTGCCTCGGACGCCTCGACCTCACTCGCGTAACGGTTGACGTGCTTCTTCTTTTCGCCATGCAACTGAAAGAACCGTTTGACCATCCGATCCTCGACCGAATGAAAGGTCACGACGGCCAGCTTGCCGCCCGGCTTCAGCACGCGCTCGGCGGCCATCAGCCCCTGCCACAGCGCTTCGTATTCCCCGTTCACCGCGATGCGCAAAGCCTGAAAGGACCGCGTCGCCGCGTGCGCCTGCCCCGGCTTCGTCCGCCCCAGCACGCGCTCGATCATTTCCGCCAGCGGCAGAGTGCGCGTAAACGGGCGATCCTGCACCATGGCGCGGGCCAACCTGCGCGACTGGCGCTCTTCACCGTATACATAAAGAACGTCTGCCAGAGCCTCTTCGGACAAGGAGTTTACCAGATCGGCCGCCGTCGGCCCCTCCTGCCCCATCCGCATGTCCAGCGGGCCGTCCCGCATGAAGGAAAAGCCGCGCTCGGCAAGATCCAACTGCATGGACGACACGCCAAGATCCAGCACGACGCCATCCACGGCCTCGGCCACACGATCCATATTCGAGAAATTTTCCTGAACAAGAGAGATCGCAGGCCAGTCTCCCAGCCACTCCGCCGCCATCTCATGCGCCAGCGGATCGCGGTCGATACCGATGACTTTCTCGGCCCCTGCCTCGATCAGACCGCGCGAATAGCCACCGTTGCCAAAGGTCCCGTCGATCCAGACGCCTTCGACCGGCGCAACTTCACGCAGAAGCGGTTCCAGCAGGACGGGAATGTGCGGAGCCTCCCCGCCCTCCGGCCCTGGGGTGCGTCCGGCGGCCGCCATTCAGAACCCCTCCTCGTCCAGAAGTTGCACGGGATCGAAATCTTCCGGCAGGTCGTCGAGGTATTCCTCGGCCTTCGCCAACTCTTCCTGCTCGTAGACGGTCGGCTCCCAGATCTGGAAGGTGTCGACGTTCGACGCAAAATACGCCTCGCCGTCGATGCCGATCTTCTGACGCAGTTTCGCCGGCAGCACGATGCGGCCGGTTTCATCCACGGAGGTGGTCATCGACTGGGTGGAAAACAGGCGCTCTAGCAGGCGGCGCTTCTGCGAACCGCGCGGCATCTCGGCGATGCGGTCCTCGACCGCCTCCATCTCCTGAATGGTGTAGCATTCCAGGAACTTGCGACGGTGGTCGCCGTAGACGATGACGAAATTCGGATTCAGGCCCTCGGTCCAGTCCGGGTCGCCCTGCTCGAGGACACGGCGAAACGAGGCCGGGATAGACACCCGCCCCTTGCCGTCCACCTTGTGACGGCTTTCACCTCTGAACCTCAGCCTGCGGCTCACTGTCCCTCGGCCTCCAAACCCCAGGTTTAAAACGTAAAAACGGCGGGTTGATCTGCTGCCATTGATCAACCCGCCGCTGACCCGCATCGCGGGTGTCTCCGACTGCGCGCGCCACCTGGGGGGATGTCTGCTCGCCCGCGCGCCGGATCTCTGTGTTCACGATGAAAGCGAGCGCCTGTATGAAACCTGCTCTTGTTGTTGTTTTGAGTTCGGTTGGGATCGTTCGTTGTCCCGTCTGCCCGTCTCATCGTGTGAGTTAGGTTTGGCATGGGAATTCATGGTAATCAACAGAATTCTGCGGGACGTCGGCCCCGCATCTGGTTTCAGAGCGCCCTGAAAAACAAGATATTGAGGCAGAAACGGGGCAACTTCAGGCCTATCTGGTGTCCAATGCCCGCATAAGCACCAGATATACACCACCTGAGGTGGTCCAAATTTTTCCCACGAAATCCCGAAAATCTTCACTACGGGCCCTGGGCAGCGGCGTCGCCCACCTCGAAGCACCGGAACATGCAACGAACATCACTGTGCAAGCCACGGAATACCCCTCATTTAGAGAGTTATCCACAGGGAATCATCCCCGCTCGCGCCTCCGTGATTCGGATCAGCGCCTTTTGGCCGAGTCTGTCCCATCCAGTCCCATGCCGCGTCCCATGCGATCCCATGGGACGTTCCACGCATTCCCGTCCCATGAATTCCTGTAGCGTGACGCGATTTTTTGCAGTCAGTTACACGATCTTTTACAGCAACGCTGTTTCGGATACTGGCCGACCTCAACCGGTCAACCCTTCGAACCGGCCACTGACCGAAGACCATTAAAGGCCCCTTCAACGGTCAGGCAATCCCCCACGTCGTTTTGATTTCCGCCATGAGGGACGCCATGCGCTCCGGCCGGCGACGCAGCAGATCGACAGGCCCCGCGTAGATCGCGAAGACCGTCCCGACGAAACGGCTGTCGATGCCCGTCCAGAAGGCATCGCCAATCCAAAGCTCCGGGCTGGTCTGGGCGTAATAGTTCGGGCGGTTGAGTTGCACGCCATCGACAAAGGCCTGCCCGTTGGTCGATGCCGCCAGGTGCCGACCATGGCTGTCAACGATGCCCGATAGTAATTGCGGACCCGATCGACCGCCAAACGTCGCGGCTGAGGCCAGACCGTTGACCTGCCGATTGCGCGGCACACCGTTGCTGAAATACACCGCCCAGTTGTTGTCTCGCGCCGTGGCGCCCCCTGCGCCCATGAGGCCGATGTCCTGCGACCCGGTCGTGGTCGTATGTTCGACGACCGCGCAGAAGGTCATTTCCCCCAGCAGCATGGAGCGGCAGGAGAGTGTGGCGTTGTTGTTAAGCACCATGCCCTCGTATCCCGAGGCGCTGGAAAAGGTCGGATCGCCGGATGCACCATCATCGTACACGGGGAGGTAGGGCGCGCGGTTGAACTCGGTCTGCAAGTTGGCGAACGCCTTGCTGCCCGCGTCGTAGTTCGCGGCGGTGAACTCGTACCAATGCGACAGCCAGGGGTATTTTTTTGGGTTCACGGTCACAGCGAAACCTCCTTCGGGCAGAGCCAGTTGTAGAGCGGGGTGCCATCGTACAGGGCGACGGCGGTATCGCTATCGCGCAGGCACCCACGCGCCCCGCCGAATGTCGGATTGGGGACACCGGGGCCGCCCTTGTAGGCAAGCGACTGCATCGCATAGCGCAGCGTCGCGGGCGTGCCGGATGCCACGGTGACAGTCACGTCACACAGCCCCCCGACCGTCGCGCCGATGATCACCGACGAAATCGTCAGCGCCGTGCCGCCGCTGTCGAACACCTCGAAACCAAGGCTGCCGGGGTTGTCGATCAGAACAGTGTCCGACACCAGATCACCGACAGGCGCGTGGATGGTGACCGTGATGTCAGACCCCGCCACCGATGCCGACCGGATGTTGCAGTGTTCCCACGTCAGGCCATCCGCAATGAGCTTGCCGACCTTGCCGAACATCTCGCCGCGCAGGCGGCGCTCACGGCTGTCCGTGTGCACGGCGTCCTCTGTGGGCCACTGGTAGGTCGGACCGGCGCAGTGGATACTGTCGTTTTCCTCGGCGATCACCGACTGCGCCTGCATGATCGCACGGGTCTGTGCGTATTGCGTTGTAGTCGTCCCGGCGTAACCCGAGTTGTTCATGACTTCGGTGATGTGGGGCACCAGCGGCACAGCGTATCCCCACGCCGCCGATGCAAGGTCGGTGCGATATCGCTGCAAATCAAGGACAGCCTGCTTCCAGACCTCGGGGTCTGTGCCGATTGCGGCGTCTGCGTGGCCTTGGGTGAAGATCGAGAACGGCCAAACGGGCTCTTTGCCTTCCGCCCGTACCAGCGCGCCGAATTGAACAAGCATCAGCGCCTCAGACGTCAGGTGGATGCCCTCGCCAGACAGGGACGCGACGGTCTGCGACCCCTGCCCGACGTACCAGGACACGGTGTCTACGTTTTGCATCCACCACGCGCAGCCGGTGCACAGGCTCTCTTTGCCGCCGTCGTCGTCATATTCCGCCAGCGGCACCAGAGACGTCAGGCGGTCCATGTAGATGTTGTGCCCGCCGTTCGCGGATGTATCGGCCACAAGGGCGCTGGGGAACCCGTTGGGCGTGCTGACGAAATGCGGCCAGACGCCCGATGCAAACATCCGGGCCTTGGCGGGCGCGGACGTGGAAACGCGGCTATTGCCACGCGGCACGCCTTCGGACTGCCCGTCGTGGCCCATCAGGGCGACCGTTTGCCCGCGCAGGATGCGGTTTTGAAGTTCCAGGCCGTCGAGCCTCAGGATCATCGCTTCGAAAGTCGTGCCCCCGGCGCTGAGCACCCCGGACACCGCGAGGTTTTCCGCCGCGGCACTACCGGTCAAGTTGACATCAGCTATGGGCGCATCGGCCTTCAACTGCTGCCAAAGCTCCGTCGAACCCGGATCATCAAAAACACGGAATGAAACGTAGGAAACATCGCCGCCCGTCACGGCGTAGCGATCACCTGCGGTCAACGCCGCCTCTGCCGTGGACACCGCCGCCGCGAGCGTGGTGGCGTTGTAGTAGTTCCCCGCCGCAGCCACGGCGGCCAGCGCGACATCACGCGCGCCCTGCGATAGGACCCGGGCCTCATCCGATGCGGACTGAGCCGCCGCAGCTTTGGCAGCGTGGTGCAACGCCGAGAATTGATCGGTTTCGACCTCGACATCCTCACCCTGTTCAGCCCACGATCGGGCCTGGTCGCGGTACTGCAAAGCGAGTGTCGCATTGCCTTCGCTGTCAGCACGTTCAGCGTGTTCACCGGCCAGAATGCGGTCCGCCTCTGCAGCTTGAGCTGCGTCCTCGGCTCTCTGCACAGCCGCCGCCGTGGTCACGCCAGGGGCCAGACGGTACTGCTCGCCGTCCCAGCGAAACTCGATGATCTGACCAGGCAGCAGGTTGCCCGCTTCCAGCGCCCCGCCGGCGCTGGTGACCAGGGCGCGGGCCGTGCCCCCGTCGATGCCGATCGTGACCGCGCCGGTGTTGGCCGTCACCACGGGCAAAACGAACTTCGCGGCGTAGGGCGCCTTGGCATAGGTCCGGTCGGAGGTGGCCGAGATGGCGTTGCCGGTGCCGGTCGCCGTCAGCAGCACGTCCGAGGCCGCCGCGCCGTACTCGCCCACGCGCAGCCAGCGGCCCCAGGCGGCGCGGTAGCTGTAGCGCCCGGCATTGGGGACCAGCGCGCCATCGTAACCGGTGGCCGTGGCCTGCTGGTGAAAGCCCTCGTCCGACAGCGGGACATCGGCGGCCGTGCCGTCTGCGCTGGTGGTCCTCGCCGCCAGGTCCCCCCAGGACGCGGCCGCAAGGACCCCGCCGGTGATCGCGCCGCGCAGCGCCGCGAATTCCTCCGCGATCGGGCCGACGCCGATCATCTGCAAGGCCGCCGTGTCCCGTTCCACTCTGCCAAAGGTGTTGTCCTGTATGCCCAGCAGGAAATCAGCGCCTGCGAGTATCGGTTTGTTCGTGACTGCCCCCATGTCAGGACCTCCTCAGATGATCCGCGCGGGCACGGGCCCGGCGGGAATGTTTGCTGTTCCATCCGCATCGACCGGCGCGACGTAGTAGTCGAAGTGCCCCTGGGGCGCCGATGTCGCGGATGCGCGGTAAAGCTGGATCGCCGTGACCGTGGCATCGCAGTCGGCGCTCCACTCGATCTCGAAGCGGTCGTTGCCAGTGACGGCATCCAGAGCGAACAGGTGCGCGCCATCGGCGGTGATCGCGGCCGCGGCGACCTCGGTGCCCCCGGCCAGGCGCACGGTCACGCTGCCCGCGGTGCGTCCGGACAGGACGATCTCGCCCCGGTAGGTGCTGCCAGCGGTGATCGCCAGGTCGACCGACATCAGGCCGACCTGGCCGGGGTCATTGGATGCACTGCCGCCGGTCACGGTGACGTCGGTCGCATCCCAGGCGGCGCTCGACAGGTCGCCGGACGGGAAGATCCCGACGCGGGTCGCGTCGCCGTCCACCAGCGTCACGCTCGATGCGCTGGCGACGCTGTGCGGCGTGCCGATCGCGTGGGCGGCCGTGTCCAGGGCAACGCCCGACGGTGCGCGGAACAGCTGCACCTCGGCGGTGTCCGCTGCCGTCGCCAGCGCGACCTGGGCGTGGCCCAGCGTGCCGACCGCCGTGATGCTTTCCGGCGACAGCAGCGTCGGCAGGGTGACGGCCCCGGCCACGTCAAAGCTGACCACGGCGCTAGCAACGCTGGGATCGCCAAAGACCGAGATGGCCGTGGCGAAGATCTCGATCGAACTGCCCAGCGGGTAGCCCAGGCGCATGACGCCCGAGGTTCCTGCCAGGTCATCCACGGTGAAGAACGGCGCCCCGACGACGCGGTGACTGACCTCGATGCGCGTGACCGGCACAGCGTTGCCCGACGGCATCGACACCGGCACGGCGATCAGCGCCGCGGCCACACCGGAATAGTCGTACTCGGCAGGTTCCAGCGCGATCTGCCCGATCACCGGGGTGGACGGCGTGCCACTGGTCGACACCGCGTCGCCTGCGATGCTGACCCAGGCGGGCGGTACCTCGGCGTCGGTCAGGGCCTCGATCTGGTGCGCGGCGGGCTGCAGTGTCAGGCGATAGGCCATGTCCTCGGCGGGCTCGACCGAGGTGATCTTGCAGCGCAGGTGCAGCTGATTGGCGGGGCCGAAGGTCACCGCCGCGTTCAGGGGCGGCACGTCGCTGCCCTCGTCCAGCAGCAGCATGCGGGTCTCGCCCGCGATGGTCCGGACGCTGGCCATCACCGACCCGCCGACGGTGTCGGTCTCGTCGTAGAACTGCCAGTTCAAGACGTATTGAACACCCTCTTCCATGAGCACCGGCGCATCGAGCGTCACGACGCGACCTTCGACCTTGCGGACCCGCGCCGCCATCTGAACGCTCTTGAGGATGTCGCAGCTCAGGTTGACCTCGTCGCCGCGCGTGGCATGCCGCACCTCGCCCGACTGGATGGCGGTGTAGGTGTCGGCGCGATGGATCAGCTCGTATTGTTCCCGGCGCGTCTCGACCCAGATTTGCGCGGGATCGGTCACACCGTCCTGCGGCCATTCCTCGAAGGTCTGCGGTTCGCCGGTGAACCCCGGCATGGGCACGATGCGCTCGGCGTTTTCCCAGCCGTTCGTCTCGTCCCGGAACGTGACCTTGAAGGCATCGGGCAGCTTGTTGCGGTAGCTGCGCGACCAGGTGATCGATGACGCGTGCAGCGGGCTGATGGTGTCGACGACATCGTCCTGCGGGCGGTCGATGACGACGCCCCAGCCTTCGCCGTCGCGCCGCCAGGTCGAGCGGGCGGCGCTGAGGATGGAATGCAGGACCTCGCCCATGGTCTCCTCACCGCTCAGGATGCGGTCGTATTTCAGGCCCTTGACTGCCGCGAACTCGTGCAGATCCGCCAACTCGTCGAGGTGGATCTCGCTTTCGGACACCGGAAAGGCCCCCGCAGCGCTTTGCAGCACGGCAAGGGCGATGGACGCCGGGTTGCGGCTCAGACCTTCCACCCAGCTTGTGCCGTTCCAGACCGGCACGTAGCGCTCGACCACGCCGTTCAGCGCATCCAGCACGCCACTGGCCCGGGCCGAGGCCTTGATGCGGACCTCGGTCTCGGCCAGCGGCTTGGGGAATTGCTTGGGCCGCTTTTCGCGGATCCCGGCAAAGGACCAGACAAAGGTGGTGTTCGTCGTCTGCAGCCCGGTACCACCGTTCACGGCTTCGACCTTCACTTCCCAGGTGCCCCTGACCGGCACGCGCCATTCGTGCTGCCGGAAAAAGCCGCTGCGGGTCGCCGCTTCGACGCCCAGGTCCGTGACATGCTGCCAGTCAGGCTGCCCAGACTGACGGTGCCAGATGCGGATGGTGATGAAGGCGTATTTTACGCTCTGGTTTTCCTTGAGGTAGAACACCCCCTGCGGGAACTGGAAGATCACGCGCAGGCGGTCGATCTGGCGCGGCGATGCCCAGGTCTCGCTGTTGACGTTGGCCGGCCATTGCAGCTCGACCCCGACGTTGTCCTGCAGCACCTGCTCGTTCGTCATCGGCAGGACCGGATCGCCCGGCGTGCCCTCGTTGGTGTGGACCACCACGTCGCCGAACTCGTGCAGCGGGGTGTCCTTCAGCTTCAGGTCGGTGATGCGCAGGCGGCCATGGCCCCACAGGAACCGCCCGTACTGGTAGAGCTCGCCGTTGATCACCTCGAAGTAGGGCCGCGACGCGAACAGCGGCGCCATGCGGATGCGCCCGACCGGAAAGGGGATGGCCTCGCCCGGGTTCGCCTGGTTCTGCCAGCCATCGACCTGGTAAAGCTCCTCGGCCTCGGGCAGGTCCTTGCGCTTGGGGGGTTTCGGGATCAGCGAGTTGGCCAATGCCGCCCCGGCAAAGGACAGGCCCAGCGTGACGATCGAGGATCCGGCGACGCTGGCGATGGTGAAGGCGGCATTCAGGCCGACGCCCATCTGCAAGAGCGGGTTCAGCAGCGCCACGCCGATCGAATAGGGATCGCCCGGAACGAAGCGGACGCAGACCAGCGCGCCGCGCTTCGGTCGGACGCGGGCCCAGCGCTCCATCGGCACGACGGCGGCATCGTCCGGGCCACCGATGGTCACCCGCACCCGGGCGCGATCCGTGTCGGACAGGTCCGGCAGCACGCGGGCCACGATCTCGGCCACGGTCAGGCACTCGCCCTCTGCCAGGTCGAAACGCTGGCGGCGCAGGTCGGGCACCATGGCATCGGACAACAGGACGCGGGTCATGTCATCAGCTCCTCGTGGCGCCAGGCACCGACGCGGCGGCATGCCCAGGACGGGTCCGACAGGCGCGCGATCTTCGCGACGTCGCTGTGCGAATGGATCATCCGGCGCGCGTCGATCGCGACGCCGATGTGGCTGGCGTGGCCGGCCATGCGGAACAGCAGCCAGTCAAACGGGCGGATGTCCTCGACCCGGTGCCACGGTCCCACCTGCGCCCCGTCCAGGATCAGCGAGGCCAGCTCGACCCGCTCGGCGTCCCCGACGTAGCTTTCGGTAAAGGACGGCACCTCGATCGAGCATTCCTCGCGCAGGATCAGACGGCCCAGGCCGTAGCAATCCGCGCCGGTGAAATCGCGGCCCATCTCGACATGCGGGATGCCGACGTATCGCGACGCCCAGCCGGTCATCGGTAGAGCCCCGGGAAATTGCGCGGCGTCATGCGATCCGCCGGGAAGGTCTCCAGGTCGATGGCGGGATAGGTCAGCACCAGGTCGACGCTGCCGCCGTTGGACAGGTCGGCCTCGGCGGTCTGCAGTTCCAGCCCCAGGTGTTCCTCCTCGGGCCGGTCCAGACGGCAGCTCATCACCTGGGCAATGTTGCAGACCGCACCCGAGGTGAAGGACTGCAGCACGTCGAGGATCGAACTGTGCACCAGGCCCAGCGACAGCCGCACCTCGGGCATCACGTCCTCGGCCGAGCCGGGCCATTCCAGGCTTGCGGTGACAAAGCGCCAGTGATCGGTCTCGGTATCCGCGCCGCGCCAGCCGGACCGCGTGCCGTAGAACAGCGGATCGGTGGACAGGCGCTCGGTGGTATCGGTGGACAGGCGCAGCGGCGCATCCAGGTTGGGATGCGTGAACTCCATCAGGTAGAGCACGCGGGTCGATGTGTCCTGGCCGTCGAAATGGCGGCGCCCGGGAAGGGAGACCTGGCGGCTCATGGCATCACCCAGACGTCAAATCGGATGGTGAAGGTCACGCCCTTCCAGTCGCCTTCCTCGGGCAGCGTGTCGGCCCAGCAGCACAGAAGCATCGCCTCGTCGGTCCAGGGCTCGCCGTCCTCGAAGGTCAGCGGCTCGAAGCTCTCGTCCAGCAGCGGCCAGTCCTGGCGCGTCGGATCGGGCATCCAGAAATAGGCGGTCCCGTGGGCGCAATCGTCTTCGAAGAAGCGGTCGAACACTTCCTTCAGCGGCTGGGTCACCGTGACGCCCACGCTCATCAGCTTGGCCTGCAAGGTCAGGCGGCGCTGGTAGCCCGGTGCGCCGGCATCGGTCAGGCGGCGACGGCGCGTATCGGGACGCCGCAGGCCGTGAGTGTCGCGGCGCGGTGCGGGCAGGATGCTGGGCCAAGTGGGATGTGTCATCGGCGCGGCCCCCTCGGGCCAAGTTTGTGCTGCTTCGCCCAGCGCGCCGCGGTCCCGCCGCGCGTCTGCATTGCCCCGCCGACTGCATCCGCCGTCTCGAGACGGAACAGGCGGCGACCCTGGGCATCGGTGCCGTCGTCATGGGCCTCCATCGGCTCGCCGTTGTTGTTCACGACAAAGCTGACCTGCGCCGGGCCCCAGCCCGAAGCACCGCCCCCCGCCACGGCCCCGCCATTGGCAAAGAACGGCAGCGGCGCGTTCGAGTTGATCGCTTCCAGCAGCGCCCGGTGGCGGGCGGTGGCATGGGCGTTGACGACAAACTCGCCCGGGCTCTTGCGATAGGGACCGCTGGCCGTGCTCCAGCCGAGGATCAGGTCATCACGCGATCCGCCCGGCCCGTAGGTCATGCCGCCATCGGCACGGCCCGGGAGCTTGCCGAACAGGCTGAAAAGCCCCCCGCCACCGCCGCCGCCAGTGAGCGAGCCGAACAGCGTCGGGATCAACCCGCGCCCGAACAGCCCTGCCGCCGGTCCGGTGCCCATGATGGCGGCGTCCTCGATCACGCTCAGGATCTTGTCGCCCAGCCGGTTCCAGACCTGGTAGGCCTCCTCGCCCTTGGCCCGCATCGCGGCCAGGCCGTCCTTCACCAGCGATCCGCTGAAGCTCTGGAGATCGTTGATGCGTTCCTGCTGGGCGCGCTCGGTCTGCATGGCCGCGATCTTCTCGCGCACCGCATCGACCTGCGCCTGGGTGGCCTTCGTCAGCGCCTCGGAATGGCGCAGCAGCTCCTGCTGGACCGGGTCGGTCTCGCGCAGGATCGCCAGGCGCTGGTCGTAGTCGCGCAGCAGTTCGGCGACCTCGTCTCGCTCCTGCCGGGTGCGGGACTTGCCGCCCTTGCGCCCGCCCTTGCCGCCCCCTGTGGCGCGTCCCAGTTTGGCTTGTTCCTTGGCATACTCGGCGGTCTTTTGGCGCAAGGTTTCGACGGCTTCAGCGTTGGCCACATATTCCGTGCGCTGTCGTTCCAGTCCTTGCTGAAGGATCGGATCGACACCCGAGGTATCACCCATTCGCATGTCGAACTGGGCACCGGCAATGGCACCGGCCTTGCCTACCGGATCGTTCCGGTAGTCCCAGGCGATCTGCGCTTGTTGCAGGTCAGCAATACCCTGCGCCCGCGCAGCGGCGAGGTTCGCAGCCAATTGCGACGCAGCATTTGCCGCTTCCCAGATGCCGCTGGCCACATCCACATTCGCCAGGGCAAGCTTCTCCTCGAATGCCCGGCGCAGCTCTTCCTTCAGGCTTTCCGAGACATCGAGCGTCCCCAGCGTCTCCTCGAAGACGGCGCGCTGCGCGGCCTGCTGGGCATCGAGGACTTGCACGCTGTCCTCGCCGTAGGTCAGCGCCAGCTCGCGCAGGGCGTTCTCGTCCTGCAGCGTGACCAGCATCTCCTGCGCGCCCTTCAGGGCGGCGTCGGACGCGGCGCGGCTGGCCTGGTAAGGCCCGTAGGCCTGCGCCATCTGCTGCTGGCGCGTGGTCTCGGCCAGTTGCCTCTCGCCCAGCACGCGGCTGCGGTAGTAGTTCGCCCAGGCGGCGCGGGCCTTGGCGGCTTCGCGCTCGGGGTCCGGTTCCTGCCCGCGCACTTCCAGCAGGCGCTCGATCAGCGCCTCGACTTGGGCGATGCGCTCGTTCTCGGCCGAGGTGATGCCGCCGGTCAGCTCGGCACCGGCCACCAGTGCCTCGCGCAGGCGGCGCGCGGCCGCGATCTGGTCATCTGTCGTACCCTGTGCGGCATCGCTCAGCTGGGCGTAGCTGGCCAGCACTTCGTTGATCGCGCGGCGACCATCGCGCACCGACTTGCCCAGCCCCAGCAGCGGCACGTTGAACAGCTCGGCCATGGTCTGCTGGTCGCCCACGTCCCACTTGGGCACGTCGAGCTCGGTCTCGTCCAGCAGCTGCTGGATCGCGGCCTGCATGCCCTGCTGCATGCCGCGCAGCGAGGTGTCGGAGAATTCTGCAAAGAAGGCGCGCGCCGCAGGGGCAGCGGCCTTGAACCGCTTCTCCAGCTCCTCGGTGGTGGCACCTGCCAGGTCGGCCCGCTCGCGGTAGGTCGAGATCTCGTCGCTGACCTCGACGATGCGGTCCTCGAAGCTCTTGGCCTCCTCGGCCGATCCCGTCAGCCATTGCGTCACGGCCGCGCCGGCCGCGATCGCGCCGATGGTGATCAGGCTGACCGGCGACAGCATCCCCATGAAGGCCGAGCCCAGTGCCTTGACCGCCTGTGCGGCGCCCATCGGGCCGATGACCTGGGTGATCTGGGTGCCCTGTTGAATGGCCAGTTGAAGGGGGTTCTGACCGGCCATCAGCATGACGCCGATGTCGTTGAACTGGGCGGTCAGGTTGCCGACGGACCCGGCGGCCAGCTGGTTCTGCTGGGCCAGCCGCCCGCTGTCCTCGGCAGCGCCGGACAGGGCGCGGCCCGCGTCGCGGCCCTGGCGGCCCATCCGCTCGGCGGCATCGCCCAGGCGGTCGGTCTCCGCAGTGGTCCTGCGCAGCTCGGCCTGTGCCTGCTTGCCGTCGGCGGTGATCCTGCCATGCAGCCGAAGCGCCATTTCAATCCCCGTTCAAGGCCGCGATGGCCCCCTGTTCAATGCCCTGGACCTCGGCCCAGAGCTGCGGTGTCATCTCGATCCCGGCGAGCCTGAGCCGGGCCTCGGCGGCCACCGGGTCCAGGCCCCGCACCCGCATCATCGGCGCGCCGTCCGGGCCGGTGACCTGCAGCACCCGCCACTGGTCGCCGATGGCAAGAAAGGCCTCGACGGCCGCGACGTGCTCGGGCCAGATGCCCGCGTCGTCATCGTGCCGATCGCTGAGCGCGTCCGGCGGAAGCCCCCAGAAGGTGGCTTCCTCGGCCTCGGCATCGTCCACGCGTCCCCCGGACCAGAGCGCACCCGAGACCGAGGCGCGCCCGGCCCATCTCAGTTTCCCAGCTTGCCGGTGATGACCGCCTGGTTGTACGCGCGCTGCAGTGCCAGCACGTCCGGCGCGCTGCCCAGCAGCTGCTCGCGGATCTCCGGCGTGAACTCGGCGGGGTTGCCGTCCTGGTCCTCGACTTCGACCCTGACCAGCGTGGCGCGCAGCGCGCTGCGGCCGCCGTCCTCGGGCAGGCTGGTCAGCTCGTCGTCGGGCAGGACGCGGAAGGTCACCGCAGCGGTCTGGCCGTCGACGAAGGTGGCGGTGGTGTTGAAGGTGCGTTCGGCAGCGATGCGCAGGGCCATGGGGATCTCCGATCAGGTGAAGGTCAGGGTGAACTGGTCATTGCCGGTGACCGGCATCGGTTTCATGTTCAGCGGCAGTTCCTTGATGCCCTGGGCCTCGGTCGGGGCGCCCGGCCGCAGCATCTGGCAGGCGGGCACGTCGATCGTGATGATCCGCCCCGCCGTCGCTTCGTGCTGCAGCACCAGCGCCGGTTCGGCCTGCGCCTCGGCCATGGCCCACGGGTTGAAGGTCGCCAGCGCCTCGGCCTCGATCTGCGCCTGGATCATCTCGGCGCGGTCGGTGATCATGATCTCGGTCTTGTTCGCCAGGAAGCGCGGCTCGACGGCGCAGGCCAGGTCCAGCGTGAAGCTGCGCAGGTAAAGCGGGGTGCCGCCGATGGTGAAGGTCGGCGTGTTCGCCTGCGTCACGGCCTTCGGCTTCAGCCAGGCCGACAGGTTCGGCGTCACCGGCGCGGCATCGGTCGGGATGCTGAAGAGCGAGGTGAAGGACCATTCCAGGATCGGCTCGGAGGATGCATTCGCCACCAGCTTGGCGGTGCCGCGCGACCCGGCGAAGAGGTAGAGGATGTTGTCGACGTTCAGCCAGAAGGTGGCGCTTTCCAGCGCGTCCGAGATCGGGTTGTAGACCACCGAGGTGCTGGCGGTGACGGTCTCGGCCATGCCCACGGCGCGCAGCAGCGGCGCCAAGGCCGGGGCCGTGCCGGCAGCGCCGGACCCGACCAGATCGGTCTGGAAGGTCAGCGTGGCGTGCTGGTCCACCGGCAGCGTCGCGCTGTTGCCCAGGCGCGAGGTCTCGTGGGCGAGATCCTTGTCGCTGCCCTCGGCGGGGTTGAAGCTGACATTCTTCGCCTGGACGGCGGTGCAGCTGCCGATGGCGACGGGCGTGCCGTAGGTGGTCTCGATGCCGGTCATCAGGACCTTCTTGCGCCAGTACTTTGCCATGGATCAGGCCTCCTTCTTGGCCGGCGCGGGGCGCGCGGCGGGTTGCGTGGGCGTGGCGGTCTGGGTCAGCTTGCCCTTGTCGGAAACGGTGTAGCTGCCACCGGACTGGGGCAGCGATCGGGGAACCGGGCGCGCCTCGGGCGCGGTCGCGGGTTTCTTCGCGGTCATGGGGTGGTCCTCAGTTGATCGTCGATTGCGAATTCGGTGATGACGCTCAGCACGCCGCGCGTGTCCGGAACAAAGCGCTGCCGGACGAAGGTGAAGACGCCGACCGTGTCACCTGGCGCCCATCCTGCGACGGCCTCGCGAAGGTCCTTCAGGTGATCTTCGATGCGCTCCAGGGCGCGCGTGCCACGGGCGTCCGTAGACTGCAGCATGGTGACCACCTGGACGCCGTCGCGGATCGCCTGGGTGAAGGCCCCGGTGGCGGCTTCGGCAGCACCGCCGACCACGTCACCGGGCAGCAGGAAGGTGTTCACGCCGCCCACCGGCTGCGTCCCGCTGCGCATCAGCGAGGACCAGTCGACAGCGGTCTTGATGGTCCCGCATTCCGGGACGCGCTGTTCCAGCCGTGCTTTGACCTCGTCGAGCATCAGATGAAGCCCTTCATCGTTTCGGCGGTGAAGTCACGATCGCGGTCGGTGACCTGTGCGCCACCAGCGCCGGTGCCCTCGGGCGTGACGCCCTGGGCGGTCAGCTGGATGGTGCCCTTCGCGATGTCGCGCAGCGCGGTCATCGCGTCGTTGTAGTCCTTGGCGATCTTGGGGTTCGGTTCGTAGACGTGCAGGTTGTAGATCGTGATCGCCCGCGCCAGCGCCGGGATCGGGTCCGGCACGCTGGCAAAGGGCAGCACGTAGCGCCCGGCGACAAAGCCGTTGATCAGCGCGTCGGTGTCGGCGATCGCGCGGTCGAGCACGTCGGTGTCGATCGCACCGGCGCCGCCACGATCGGTCAGATTGACCAGCAGCTCGGTGCCGAAACGGTCTTCGAGGTCGGCTTGCGTGGTGTAGGGCATCGGCTCAGACCTCCATCGCGCGGATCAGGATCAGCGCATGGCCGAGGCGCTCGGCGGCCAGCGGCTCCAGGGTGACATCGATGTTGCGCTGGCTGCTGACCACCTCGGCCGCGCGCAGGGCCTCGGCATTGTCCAGGCCCCAGGCCTCGGCCATCTCGACCAGGGCGGCCATCTGTCGGGAATTGATCTGACGCGGATTGGCCATCGGTCTCTCCTGGGAAAAGCCCGGCGGCGGTGAAGCCGCCGGGAAGTGCGAGGCGGCGAGGACATGCCGCCAGGCGGTGTTTCAGACGGACAGGGCGACCGGTTTGTAGACGGTCAGCTTGGGGTCACCGTCCAGGGCCTCGATCTCCTCGATCGACAGTTCCTCGGGCGGGATCCCGACCGGGTCCTTCCCGAAATGCCGACCGGCGCGCCAGCGGCCCTTCTTGGGCCCGGTGACGATCACCAGCAGCTCCTCGGTCGCCTGGCGCTGCAGCGGGTGGTCGTAGTCGATGTCGCTGTCATCCTCGAAGGCCACGGCCACCTCGGGCTGGGGAGACGGCGCTGCCACCGCCTCCCCCTCTCCCTCGCGCCCCGCGGCTTTTGCCGCTTCGGCCTGTGCCGCCTGCTCGGCGGGCTGTTCCGTTTCCCCCTGCCCGGGTGCCGTCACCTGGGCCGCGATCTCGGCCTCGGCTTCGGCGATCTTCTCGGCGAGGGTCTCGTCCTTCCAGTTGCCCCGGAAAGGGATGTTCAACTCGGTCGCGCGGGCTTCCTGCGCCAGGCGTTCTTCGGTCTTCGGCATGAGAGGCTCCTGCTCCTGGTCTTGGGATGGGGGCCGGTGGTCCGGCCCCGCACCAAAGGTCAGGCGGATATTCAGGCCGCGATCAGGCCAGCCACGGCACGACCAGCAGCTCGGCGGTGCCCTTCCACTCGTTGCTCTCGCCGCCCGCGCCGAACTCCGAGTTGAGGATCTTGCGCCCGGCGCTTTCCAGCGAGGGGCCGACCACCAGCAGGTTCGGCATCTGCCCCAGCGGGCGGGCATAGTCGCCCAGCATCCCCGAGATTGCCGCACGGCCGATGCCGTAGTTCGCAGCGGTGAGATCCTGCTTCGAGCCCCAGCACTGCTGCCAGAAGCCGAAGCCGGCGTTCATGCGCGCGTCGGTGCCGTAGACGAACTCGTCATTGTCGAAGACGTTGTCGTCGGTCAGCTTGTCCTTCGCGACAAACTGGAAGTCCTTGCGTTTCTGCAGGATCAGCGGCTTCAGCGCGCGCGAGGTATCCATCAGGAACCAGGGCGCACCAGACCCGCCGTCGGTGTTGGCGACGGTGGTCTCGTTGCCCTCGGCATCGAGCACCGGGTGATCGGTGTCGAAGAAGTTCTGGCCATCGTAGCATTCGGTGGTCCAGCCCGCCTTCAGCAGCGAGAAGATCAGCGTATCCGGGTAGGATCCCGAAGACCGGCCCATCTCGGTGAACATCGGGCCATAGATCCCGAGATTGTCGGTCTCGACGTCATCCTTGTCGACGGCGATGGTCAGTTCCAGCTTTTTTTCCCGGATGGCGTAGTCGTGCTGTTCCAAGTTCTGAACAGAACGCGGGCCGATCCATTCGCGCACGTTGGGCATCTTGCCCAGCCAGCCGTACTTCTGTTCCTTCTGGCTGGAACGGACTTCGGTCGCGACGCGGCTCCACTGCGAGGGGGCCTCGCCGAGACCGGCCTGGAACGCGCCGGAGAAGCCGACGCGCAGGCTGTTGAGGTTTGCGGCATTCACCAGCATGTCATGTGCTCCTTCAGGATGCGTTGGTGAGGGCTTCGTCCAGGCGCACCCAGACGCCCTGGGCGTCGACGTTATCGATGATCCCGGCCTTCGAGCGGGTCGAGGTGGCCGAGGTCTTGGCGACGGTCTGATCGTCCACCGCGTAGGCGGCCTTGCCGATGTCGGCGGCAGTGATCTCGTCCGCAGCGGCGCTGTTGGCGTAGCGGAATACCCCCGGGCGATAGGTCAGCGACTTGTCGCCCGCCGCGCCGGTCGCGTTATCGACCTGCTCTTCGGCGCGCCCGACGCCGACCAGCCCGGTGGCAGTCCGGCCCGCGACCAGGTTGCCGCTGGCGTCGCGCATGACCAGCGCCCCGGCGTAGATGGTCTCGCCAGCGGCCACGGCCCCCTGGCGGGTATCGCCCTGGGCGCGCGGCGTGTTGCGATCTTGGGTCAATGCGGGCATGGCTCAGGCCTCCTGCGCTTTGGCGTCAGCCTGCAGCTGCGCCAGGTAGGTTTCGTGGGGCACGCCCAGCTGGTCCGCGATGGTGCGCTGCTCGGCGCTCAGCGCAGTCACCTGCGTTGCGTCCTTCGGCGGGGTGCCGCCCAGGCTGGTGGTGCCGAGCTTCGGCAGCATGGCGACCAGCTCCTCGGCGCGGGCGGGGTTTTCCTTGTGGAGGGCGACGAAGGTGTCTTCCTTGCCCTTCGGGATCGCGACACCCGCGGACAGCTGCGACTGGACCCAGTCGCGCGACGCCTTGTCGGCGAAGTCGGTCTCCATCTTGGTCAGCTTGGTCTCCAGCGTGGCGACCTTGTCCTGCGATGCCTGCAGCGCGGTGACCATGGCCACCAGTTCTGCCTGGGTCGCCGTGGGCTGAAGCCCCAGCGCACCGGTGACGGCGCTCAGGGCCGACAGCGCGGTCTCGTCGCCTTTCGGCTTCTTCTTCAGCGCGGCCAGGACATCCGCCTCGGATGCCTCCGCGCCGAGGCCGAGGATCTCGGCCACCTGTTTCAGGAAATCCATCCCGCTTGTCTCCTTCTGTGCGGAAAGCGCGGCGAGCTGGCGCAGCGCAGGGTCGTTGGTGAGGGCCACGGATGTGATCGCGAGGATCTGGCCATCCTTGGTGTGCATCAGCACCGGGGACAGGCCCCAGTAGCTGCGGTTCTGCATCAGCGCCTTGCCCGACGGGTTCCAGTCGACACGGCCCCAGATGCCGTCCTCGCGCTCCTGCATCTCGACAATGTAGCCATGCGCATGGGCGGGCGCGCCGACCTTGCCCGCCGTTCCTGTGGAATGGTTCTCGTCGATGTGGATGCGCGGGCTGAAACCGAAGCTGTTGGCGATCACCCGCTCGGGGTCATCGTAGAAGAATGGCCCCCGGCCGTCATAGGCCTTGGACTTCCCCTTCGGGACGATCCGCAGCCAGTCTGCGACCTCGCCCGGAGCGGACAGGGGCAGCTGGGTGGCAGCGAGTGCCGTGGTGTGAAGAGGCTTGTTCATGGGGGGCAGGATGCCCCCGATCGGCACGGCGTTACGGGTTGAAGGTGTTCACCAGCGCCCGGGCCAGATCACCCTTCAGCAGCCCCTTCAAGGTAGTCTTGAATGGTCGCCAGAAGGGCCGTTTCATCGCTGGGCCCGACGCCCAGGAAGGGACGGGCCGGGATGTCGCCCCAGGGGATCGATGCGCCGTTCGCCATGGTGCCGAACTCGCCCTTCTTCGCGCCGAACTGCATCACCGCCGCGTAGATCATGTTCGACCCCCAGCTGACCCCCTCGGCATCCACCTCGTAGGCGATGGTGGTGGACAGCATGCGGGTGACGCCGATCAGCGGGCGGGTCGGGACCGGCGCGTTGGCCTTGCGGCCCTCGGTCCGGCGGTAGCGGTCCATCGTGGTCAGCGACTTCGCCGCCCAGGGGGTGCCCTCGGGCGAGGTGCCGGCGGCGAAGTTGTCCTTCGTGCTGGCCAGCATCAGCTCGCCCATGTCCTGGAAAAGTGGCGTGGCATCCTGCAGCGCCGCGATCACGCGGGTCAGCGCCGGGGTCAGGCGGTCATCGGCAAAGTCGATCGAGAACGGATCGGCCATCAAAGGTCCAGCTCGATGCGCGGGGCATCGGCGTCGAACTCGGCGGCCTGGCGGGCGGTGAACAGCGCCTCCTCCCAGTCGCCAGCCTGCACGTCTCGATCGAGTTCGGGCAGCTCGGCCAGAAGCGTCTGCAGCTGCGCCTCGGCATCCGCGGGCAGCGGATCGGCGCTGATCAGCGCCCGGATGCGATCTTCGACGTCAGACATTCCAGCGGTCCTTTGCCTTGAAGACGGCCAATAGCTCCGGCTTGATCCGGTGGTGGTGCTCTGGCCCGAGGTTATACAGCACGAAGCTCTCGGCGACAAACTCCTTGAAGTTCGAACTGCCGTATTCCGACACTGCCAGATGCCAGCCCTCGCGGTCCCAGCCGCGGATCGCATCGTTGATCTCGTCCCAGTGGGTGAAGTGCAGCTGGTGACCGGTCTCGTGGATCGCGGTGGCGGCGGGTTTGCGCGCACCTTCGGACACCACGGTCCAGTCCCAGTTCGTCGCCTGCGCCGCCGACTTGGCGGGACCATCCGGCAGGCGTGCAATCGCTTTGCGGTGATCCTCGGCCCGTCGCGTGATGATCAATGCGCGATTCAGGTCCTGCATCTCCGGCGTCAGCTTCGTCCACTTGCCCTTTTGATGCCAGGGAACGGTCAGCATGCCGTCCGGGTTCCAGCCCATCGCCCGCGCCTGATGCCAGTACCAGGCATTGGCACCCCCGGGCAGGCCCCGCGCCCGGGTGGCCTTGCCGATGGCGCGGCTCGATCCCACCACCTGCAGCTGCACCATGTCGAACCGGTGCTTCAGCTCCCACAGCGTGCGGATCACGTCGTTGACGACGTCGAGCTGCACCTTGCCCGGCCAGTTCACGCGCTTCTCGGCGATCCCCGCCTCGACCACCAGGTCGGCGGCGTCCTTCAGGCTGCGCGCCTTGCGGATCTCCGGCGCGCGCGGCGCGGGCGGCGTCTCGGTCGCCGTTGCCAGGTCGGTGGCCAGCTGTGGCGGCAGCGTGGCGACCTTGGCCGCGACCATCTCGCGCACCTGGTCGGCGACGGTGCGCCCCGGCGCGTAGCCCCAGCCCCGGTCGATGCCGTCCGGCTCGCCGGTGCGCGGGTCGATCGCATCCCAGCCCTCGGCCAGCTCGACCATCGGGTTGCCACCCTTGCGGATCGCATCCTTGATCGAGCGCGCCCCGATCACGTAGCAGCCGCAGCCCCAGCCGTTCGGCGGGAAATGCGTGGCCCAGAAAGGATGGTCGACCGGCAGGATCAGGCCGTCCCAGGCGAGGTGCTGCTCGCGCGGTTCGGTCGCGCCGCTGTGGCGGTAGACCAGGAATTTGAACCCGCCCGCGACCAGCTGGGCCCAGCGCCCCGCCGCGTAGGTGCTGCGCATGTTCGTCGTGTAGATGACGCGGGTGCGCCAGGCCTCGCCCGCCTTGGTGCCCTCGCCGGTCCAGCCGTGCCAGCCGCGCTTGGCCACGATCCGGTCAAAGTCGGCGCGAAACGCCTGGATCGATGCGCCCTCTTCGATCGCCTTGCCCACCGCCCCGGCGAGATCGGCCAGCAGGTCGGCCTTCATCGCGCCGGCCACCATGAAGGCGCGGTCGTGGCTGTCCTTCCAGACGTCATCCCAGCGCTGCGTCGGCAGCAGCGTGCCCAGGCGCAGCTGCCAGGCCGCGACCTGTTCCGCGAATGGCCGGTGGAAGGTGCCCGCCAGCTCAGCCATCGGCGCCCTCGTCGGCGACGGCCGCGCGCCCGCCCAGGTCACTGGCAGCAAAGCCCATGGCGAAGAGCTGCGTCAGCTCGTCCTGCGAGATCCTCGGAAAGGCGGTGAGGATCATGGCGCGGGCCTCTTCGAGCGTGTCGGCGGCCTCGACCATCGCGCGGACCTCCTCGATCATCCGGGCCACCAGCGGACCGGCCTCGGTCGCCAATCGGTCGATCGAAGCGTCGAGCGGCGCAGCGCCGCGCTGAGGCGCTTTCCCGTCCCCCGGCGCTCCGTCTCTCGCCGAAAGGGCGGCAAGGGTGTTTAAACCCCCTTCAAATTCGCTCTCCGGGCCTTTTGCGTCCGTTTCGCCGGGCGCAGCTGTCGCCTGCGGGGCATTCTGGCCCGATTTCTGCAGCAAGTGGGCATCCTTCGACGGGCGGCGCAGCCCCAGCCTCGTGTAGACGTCATCCTGGGCAACCGGCAGCCCGAGGTTCACCGCCGTCTCGACGTTGGCCATCCAGGCGGTGACGTCCTCGGCCTCGGGCCGGGCGATGACGATGCGCGGATAGCGGCCATGGCCGGGGAAGTTGAGGTCGATGAAGGGCCGCACCAGGTCGCGGTTGATGCAGGCGGCCAGCGCCTTGGCGTCGGCGCGCTCGATGTCCTCCTGGACCATCCGGTGCTCGGCCCCGGACCCCAACCCGCCTGTCACGGCGTCGGTGGTGGCGGTCTGGCCCAGCACGGCCTTCGAGATCTGCCTGTCGAACCAGTCGGCGCGGCGCTCGTAGAGGTCAGAGGACGCCCCGACCTGCCCGGTCTCGACGAAATCGATCTGCATGCCCTCGGGAACGATGGCGGCGCAGTCCCCGGCGATGTTGGCGACAGCGCGGTAAAGCTTGTTCCGATCTTCCTTGGTGGACCCCGCCGGATACTTGCCCAGGCGGATCGGCTGGCCGTAGGTCTGGGCGAAGATGGCCCAGTCGCGCAGCGTGAACATCTTGAACAGGTAGGCCCACATCGCGGGCCGGGCGATGCCACCACGCGCCGCGATCCCGGACTTTGCCTGCATCCGGCAATCAATGAACTTGTAGGCGGGCAGCGGCACCTCCTGCCCGGTCTCGCCCAGCATCATCGGCATGTTCAGATCACGTCGATCGAACCTGAACCAGCGCGGGTCGCGGTAGACCAGCTGGTCGATGTTCCACTGGCCCATCGAGCGGTCCCAGATGATCTCGGTAAAGCTGAAGCCTTTCCCGATCGCGTCGAGAATGTGGAACATCTCGTCCTCGAGCTCGGACCGCTGCAGCCAGTCGCGCAGCAGCTGGCCGGCCTCGACATCGACGCTGTCCTTGCTGGCATCCTCGACCGTGATGTCCAGACCGGTCACCGACTTGCGACGGGTGGCCAGGACACCGAGGTAATGCAGATCGCGCTCCTCGATCACCTGCGCCAGCTCAAGGTAGCGCAGCGGATCGCCATTCTCCGCCTCTTGCAGGATCGCGCGCAGGCGCAGCGGGTTCAGCCCGTCCCCGGGCGATCCCGTCAGCGGCGAGCGCACGCCCGTCGTCGTCGGCCCCGCGACCTCCTGCACCAGTTCGGCCCGTTGCACCGGGCGGCCCCATTGATCGACCAGTTGCGGCGTGCGTGCCATGCGCGTTCCTCTCAGTTAAAGCCGGGCAGGCGCAGGCCCAGCGGGCTGCGCCACCAGCCGCGGCCCGTGTCCTCGTCTTCGTCCTCGGTCGCCGCGGTGGGCACCGGCGTGTAGTCGATTTCGCAGGGTTCCTGCTCGGACGCGTACCAGGCCAGTGGCCCGGCGATGGCGGTGTCGCCGTGGCGCTCCAGCCCGTCGCTGCCCTTGAAGCGGAAATTCTCCGGCACCTTGATCACGCCATCGACGAACTGCAGCGCCTGGTGATCGGACAGGATGTCGGCGTGTTTCGGCAGCAGGATGGTCCGGTCGGCAAAGGCCGCGATGTAGGGCGGCATCTGTTCCTGGTACCAAGTGCGGCTGAAGGAGACCTCGACGATCCGCGCGCCATACTTCTGTGCCGCCACTTCGGCCAGGTAGGCACCGTTCCCGGTCTTATCGAGCGCGCCCTTGGAAAAGCGCGGCAACGCATCGACGATGTGAAACAGCACCTGCTTTTGCTGCTCGAAGGGGATGTTACGCATCTCGACCACCATGCGCGCGCGGCGCACAAGGTCCTCGCCTTCTTCCAGCACGACCACGTCCGTGGCGTCCCCGTTGCGGGCGAAGTCCTCGCCGAAGTAGTGGCGCAGCTTGGGGTTCAGCGCTTTCAGGACAGGGTCCAGGTGCGCGATGCACCAGGCTTCGGTCTCCTTCCGGCGATCCGGCTCCGGCGCGTTCTTGAAGGCGTCGGGCTGGTGCCAGCGGATGAACGGGATCCCGTCAGCGAGGCAGGCCTCGATCTGCACCCGGGTCAGCGCGGCCCCGGCCATCTCGGACGGGATCGCGTCGAGCTCTTGCTGCATCGCCGCCGTGCGGGCGCCGTAGGACCCCCGGACCTGCTTCTCCCAGGCGTCCTGTTTTTCCTGCGTCCACTCCTCGCCCTTCATCAGGCAGACCCGGACGTAAAGGCCGTTGGCGATGGCATCGGCAAAGGTGTAGCGGTGCACCTTCCAGTCGCTCTTGCCGGACCGGGCCTCGCGGATCAGCTCGTTGAACGGGTTGAGGTGGCCGTCGTGGGTCGAGATCAGGCGCACCTTGCCGCCCCAGATCAGCAGCGCGTTGACCGCGTCCAGGACGTTGCGCACGTCGTTGTGGAAGGCGGCCTCGTCGATGCAGACCGCGCCCTGAAGGCCCCGGATGTTGGCGGGGCGCGATGACAGCGCCTCGACCCGGTAGCCCGAGGCAAAGGTGACGCGGTAGGCGGCGATCTTGCGGGTGTTGCCCTCTTCGTCCTGGTCTTCGAAGAGGAACTCCTCGACCTCGCCCAACTCCTGCGCGATGACCTTGGCGAAATGCGCGACGTAGCCGATGGCCTCGCGGCCCTTGTCCTTCGTGTCACCGATGTAGAAGCAGTTCATGCCCCCGGCCGATCGGCTGGACGCCGCGATCAGCGTCATGTCCAGCATCTCGGCAAAGGTGATCCCGGTGCGTCGGCCCTTCTCGCAGATCTTCAGGTCGCTGGTGTCTTCCAGCCAGCTTTTCTGGTGCGCCATCAGGACGCCTTCGGCCAGCGGATCGAGATCCGCCGGGATGTCGGCCCCGGTGGGCAGGAAGGACGGCAGCGCGTCGGGATCGCGGGTGAGCTGGGGGGCGGTCACTTTGCGTTACCTCGCCGAAGCTCTTCGAGGCACAGGCGCGCGCGGGTGAAGTTCGGATAGCCCTGGTAATGGCGCGCGTTTTCGTCCGTCGCCAGCTCCAGAAGCGTGCGGTTCAGGTGGTTCCAGCTGCGCCAATCGGCACCCACGCCATCGAGCTCGTCACGGATCTGCGCGGCAGCTTCACGGCAGGCCTTCGCGACGCGATCGTCGCCGCGCTTGGCCCAAAAGGTCGCATGCGCGGTCATGTCATTGGCGATCTGGGCCGGTGTCGCCATCAGATCGCTCCCTTGCGCCGCTTGCGCTCTTCCTGCCGACGCACCTGGCGCGACTTCGCCGCCGGTTTCGGTTCCGGCGAGGACTTGAACAGGCGTTTCAACAGCCGCTTCAGCATCAGCTCGCCCTCCATTCGCCGTTTTCCAGCCAGCCATGCCAGCCGCGCGGGCAGGCTTTCGTCGGGCGGCCATCGAGCGGCAGGATCATCGTCGGCTGTTCGCGGTTGCCGTCCCACTTCCAGCTCGGGCCATGCGAGGCGGGTTTGAACCGGTAGCCCACCAGCGCCTTGCGGATCTCGCCGCCACAGCGGCCGCAGGGGCAGGCGTACCAGAACATGGTCTCCTCGCCCGGGCCGATCTCGGGCAGCCAGAAGCTGCCGGGCACCTTGTCACGGCGCAGCGTGGCGACATCGGGGGCGAGGCTGGCGGGGCGTGTCATGCGGATGCGCCCTCCCAGGCGGCGTTGAAACGGTCTTCAAGGGCGTCTTCACCGGGGGCCGCACGGCGGGCATCGCGGTTCAGAAGGTCGGGGCAGAAGTCGCCCTCGCCCAGCCGCCAAAGGTGGCGGGCGGGCACCTGGTTCACCAGGCGCGCCTGGCGCGGGTAGACCTCGATCGCGCGGGCGTCGTCACCCCAGACGGCGTTCTTGATCTGCTGCAGCTGGTCCCAGGTCAGCTGGCCCTCGTGCTCGACGCAGAGGTTGCCCAGGGCATCGTCAATGGTAACCGGGTAGCCGAGGATGGTGGCGGTGCGCGGCTCGGTCATGATCTCAGCCCCAGGAACTCGCGGCGCAGGGTGGCGACGGCGGTGGCGCTCAGCCCCTTCTCGCCCGGGCCTCTGGCCTCTTGCTCGGCGGCATCGATCGCGGCATCGAAGCGCGCGTTGGCCGCGGCCTCGGCAGCCTCTGTCGCCTCGCGGGCCACGCGGTCGCGCTCGTCGGACAGCAGCTTCTCGCGCATGCCCGAGCTGCTCATGAGGTCCTTCAGCATCCGGCCCAGCGACATCAGGTCCTTGGGGTCGAGGTGCTCATCCTTCTCGCGCACGGCGTTGATCATGTGGACCGCACTGGTGGCGATCATCTGCATCAGCACCTTGTGCAGCTCGCCCTCGGCCTCGATGTCCATGTCGGCCAGCAGCGTCTCGGCGATCGAGAACGCCTCGCGCTGGTCCTTCAGCGCCTTCGAGTAGTCGCCCACCGCCGACTTGCCGATGCGGATCTCCAGACCCGCCTCCTCCAGGCGGAAGTTCAGCGCCTCGGTCACGTCGATGATGTCGGCAAAGCCGCGCGCGGTCAGCTCCTCGCGCAGCCAGCCCCGCACCTCTTCGGGGATCAGGTCCAGTTTCTTCGGCGCGGGCATGTCAGCTCCTCGGCCGGGGGCGCTGGATGTCCGGGTGCCGGGCACGGCCGGTCGCGATCTCACAGCCCTCGACGGTCGCCGTGGCCACCCACAGGTCGCGCATCGGGTTCTCCAGGGTGATGAAGTGATTGTCCTTCAGCCAATGAAGCTCGGTGATGACCTGGGCGCGCGAATACGGGATCCCCACCTTCACCAGAAGGTCCGTGATCATCGACGCGTTCGTCGTGTAGTTGGGGGCGTCCTCCAGCATGATCAGGATCGCCAGGCGGGCATGTTCGCGCAGTTCTTTGGCGTATTCGCTCACGGCTCAGCTCCGGTTCAGAAGATAGGCTTCAAGGCGCTCGGTGACGGTCACCAGCCGCTGGGTGCCTTCCCGCTGGCCGGCCAGCGTCGCGTCGATCCGCTCCAGGTCACCCTTCATCGACGCCATGTGCAGCTGGATCGCATGCAGGTCCTGCTTTCCAGGTAGGCCGTCCACCGTGGTCTCCAGTCGATCGATGCGGCGCTCGTGGCGATCGCAGCGGTCATCGACGGCGTCGATCTTGGTTTCGACGTCCTTCGATCGGTTCGCGAAGTAGGCGTAAAGACCGGTCAGAAGCGAGATCACGACTGCGATCACGCTCGCCAGGTCCTTGATGGTGGAGAGGTCCAGCATCACAGCGGTTCCCCCTTCGGCGGCAGGACCTCGGCCAGCTCCTCGAAGGCCTGGCCGCTGGCGACCAGGCTGGTGATGCCGTTGGTCATCGTGACGGTGATCGTCCAGCTGCGCGTCTCGGCCGAGGCGAAGACCTCCATCACGGCGTTGTTCGATCCCAGCCCCATGCTCTGCCGGGTCTCGCCGTACTTGTCGGCGAGGTGTTCGACCACCTCGTCGCGCGGCGCGCAGTGCTGGAGCTGCTGGGCATCGACGGCCGCAGCCATCGCCAGGATGATCAGGAAGGCCGCGACGATCGCGGCAAAGGCAGTCAGACCTCGGGACATGGCAGGTCCTTTCAGCTGGCGCGCCAGTCGGCGAGCGCGGGGTTGAAGTCGGTAGTCGGGTCGTCTTGGGTGTCGGGTGGCTCGGCGCCCTCTTCGGCATCGAGCGCGCGCAGCTGGCGGCGCTGCGCCAGGAAGGTCTGGGTGCCCGCCATCACGCCCGCCATCTCGCGCTGGAAATCCATGTCCTTCACCTGGGCGCGGCCACCGAAGAAGAAGGTGACCACGGTGGTGATCAAGACCCAGACCGGCGTCGGGATGATCGCCCAAGCGCCGAAGACCTCGGCCATCATGACCGGGTTGATCCAGCTCCAGGTGAAGATGAAGAACACGCCCAGCGTGAACAGCGGGCGCGGCAGGCGGTTCAGGCCGTCGACCAGGCTGTCCCACCAGGTGCGCTGGCTGCGGGCCACGAACTCGGCGGCGAACTGGCTCAGCGCGGCGGCATCGAGGTCATGCCCCCGCGCCTCCGACGCCTCGGCGTTGACGCGGAACACCTCGGCCAGCTCTTTGACCGCGTTGCGGTTGCCGCCCATCAGGGCCTGGATCATCTGGATCAGCCCCATGCCCGCGTCCTCGCCTGGAACTGGGCATCGGTCAGGTGGTAGCGCGGCGAGATGAACTCTTCGGCGCGCTTGATCCAGCCGCCCTTGCCGCCCCGGACGGTGCGGGCGTACTTGCGCGAGGCCGGGCGACGGTCGGCGAGATCGAAATAATAGTTGCGCCGGGCGATGCCGTAGGCGTCGCGGATGTGGTCCGGGGCCTTGGCCGCCGCCCGCGCGGCCGCGCCGATGGTCTCCGGCCCGATGCCGCCATCGACGGCGCAGCGCTCGCCCATCTGGTTCAGCAGGCGCTGCAAGAGCTTCACCGCGTTGTTGCCGGCATTGACGTACATGTCGAATACCGTGTCGTGCAGCACCTCGGGCAACTCGTCGATGCGCGGGCGCTGGAAGTAGTGCTGAAGGTAGATGTCGACGGCCTGCTGGCGCGTGATGCGCTTCACGTCCTCGGCGTCCACGTCGCCGTCGCCGTCGATGTCCAGCCCGAGGCGGCGCATGGTGTGGATCGTCACGCCGTACTTCGTCGCGCCGCCCGGATCGTCCGGGTCGTTCACGTAGCCGCCCTCGCGCGCGACGATCTCCTCGGCCATGCGCCGGACTGTCTGAGTGGTCGCCATCGGAAAACCCCCTTGGATGGGGCCATGATGGCGCGTTGAAGGAGGTGTTTACGGGTTGAAGGTGTTCACCCTTCGGCGTCGCGGATCAACCGGAACAGCGGCAGGTCCTCGATCGGCGGCAGTGCCCGGACCGGCTCGGGCAGGCCCGGCGAGGCAAGCGTCTCGCGGACGTTGCGGTCGGTGGTCTTCAGGATGCGACAGATCTCGGCCGGACTCTTGCCCTCGGCGTGCAATGCACGGATCAGCCAGTCTTTCGGCAGGGGCAGCTCGCGGCGGTTCGACGGCATGCGGCGGCTCAGCTCGCGCAGTGCCTCGGCGCCGATCACGCTTTCGGCGAGGCTCTTGCCCTTCGGATCGTTCGGGAAATACATCCGGCAGCCGCCCATCTCGACCAGGAAGGTCACGGTCAGCGCAGGCCCCAGGACGTCGACGAAATCGTCGATGTGGGCCGGGTGGCGGGGATATGCCACCCGGTCGGTCATGCTTGGCCGGGCTCCACCGGCTGGACGCTGCAGACGGTGCCGCCAGAGACGTGCAGCCGCAGGCCCTGGCTGGTCAGGGCCGCCGTGCCGGGGGTCACCGGGCCCGCGGCATCCGCCCGCCAGGCAACGGTGCGCCGCAGCGTGGCGATGTCGATGCCGTACTCGGCTTCGAGGTATTCCAGCAACGCGAAGTCGCTGACAGCGTGCCGGGGGGCGCTCACCGTCCGATCCTCCCCCAGTCGAAGTCGGGGCAGTCACGCCGCACCCAGGACTTCAGCGCGCTCAGCACCTGCTCGATCTGCTCGGGCTCGCGCAGGTCATCGATGTCGCGCGGCACGAAGGACCAGGTCTTCTCGAAGCGGCTCCGGACGAACTTGTTCAGACCGTTGCGCGTCGGGTCCGTCAGCACCCCGGCATGGCCCAGCGCAGCCCAGAGGACATGCACCAGGCGCAGCGGGCCGCTGGGGGCCATCTTGTGCTTCTTCGCGCCGCCGGTGGGTTTGAACCCCCGGGCCTTCAGGTCATCGAGCACCTTCTGGCGCTCGGCATCGGTCATGTCGGCCAGCGAGGCCTTGCCCACCAGCCGCAGCTGGATGGTCTGCCGGGTTTCCTTGTCGATGCCCAGTTGCCGGGCCCCGACCTGGATGGTGCGGATCAGAGAGGCGGTCATCAGCGCGGCTCCGACCAGTAGATCACGACGCCCTCGAAAGGCAGCGGACCATGGGTTTCCTCGATCCAGTCACGCATGTCGGCAAAGCTCTCGAAGCCGTCAGCCTCGGCGAACTCGTTGTCGGTCGGATCCAACTGGTCGCGGCTGTGAAGGCAGGCGAACAGGCGCTCGCCGTCCAGCTTCATTCCGGTCTGATCGATCTTTACCGTCGCGATCCGCGTGACGCGCGCCTCGCCCAGCAGGCGGCACTGCTGTGTCCGCATCCCGGTGTAAAGCTTCAGCGTGTCACCGACCTTGCAATGCGGCTTGCCGTCGGCGCGAGGCTTGCGCATCGACTGGCGCTTGATGCCGCTCTCGACATCCGGGGCAAATCGTTCCTGAAAATTGAGTGCAGGCATCAGCGATACTCCGGTGGGCTGGCTTCGAAGCGAACGACCCACTTCAGCGCATAGATCTCGAAGACGCCGTCCAAGTGGCCGAAGCCGATGGTCCAGTCGCTGGTTGTCCAGCGTTCGATCCGGAACCACCGGCCCTGCCAGACCAGGTCCTCGGCGGGTATGGCGGTGAAGTACTCTTGGTGGGCATCGAGCACCGGGATGCGGCCAACGGGAAAATCAATCCCTCGCGTTGCTTTCAGCTGCTCCGTCGCCTTTGCGAACTCGTCGATCTCGTCCCGCACCTGGTCAAAGAAATCGGCCATAGCCCTACGCCTTCGCCATGTCGACGGTGATCGCCTGCCACTGGGCCTTGGCGTTCTCGCGACGGTGAAACCGCATGTACTTCTTCGAACCGATTGCGCGCTCGGCGGCCTTGATGGCGCGCATTGCGCGCTGCCAGCGCTCGTCCTCGATGTCGAGCCTTGTCAGGCTCAGCAGGTCATCACGGTTGATCTTGCCCTCGTTGTCGGTGTTGAAGGCCTTGGTGATGATCGCGCGGATCTCGGCGCGCGTGCCTGCCGACCATTCTTTCAGGCACTCATCCACCAGCTCGCGGGCGACCTGAAGCTCGGGGCCGTAGTCGTAGTGCTTGGCGACCTGGACGGTGACCTTCAACGTGCCGTCGTAGCTCAGGAAGGTCATGTTGCCCTCGGTTCCGCCCCGGGTCTGGTCGTACTCCTGACGCAGGATCGCAAGGAAGTCCTGGACATCCTCGAAACTGTGACCCTTGAACCGGGTGATCTGCGCGCTCAGCTCGTCGGCGAAATGGATGACCTTGCGGACCAGATCATCCTGCAGCTGGTCCTCGGCCTTCACCAGCTCCACCGGGGTCAAGCGCCCTTGGCTGTCGGCCATGTAGCGCTGGCCGCCCTGCTCGATGATGCCGCTCTGCCATGCCTGTGTCGTCTGCTCGTTCATGCGCCTTGTCCTTCTTTGATGTTGAGGATGGTCTTGGTTTCCTGGGCGACGTGGCCCTCGGCGTGGATCAGGCCCGCGCAGGCGGCGAGGCAGGTCAGTGCGACGATCTCTTCCATCGTCACCCCGGTGGCCCCGCGGATCCCGCTGCGCGCGACCTTGGCCGCGGCGCTGGCGCACAGCGTCAGCATGCGGCCCTCGGTCATCGGTTCGTCTTCAACGGCCATTCTTGGCTCCTCCACTGCTCGGGTGTTTGCGCCGCGAGGCGCTTCAGTTCTTCGACCGGATCGCCGTCCGCTGTGGCTGCACTGCTCACGTCAGCGCAGATCCAGTGCTGGAGGCTGTCGCCATTCAGTCGGCGTTCAAATCCGGCGCACCGCATCCAACGCACCCACTGTCCCACGGTCCGGATTTCGCCGGACGTCACTGCCAGCGCTGCCGCGCCCTTCAGTTCGATGTAGGTTTTCTCGAAATTGGTCATCACGCGTCCCCCTTATTGCGGGGGCAACGGTTGCAGGCCCGGAACATCTGGACATAGAGGGTGTTCACGTTCCGGAACTCGCGGGACCGCGACCGCCAGTCCCGGCAGTCCTTCTTCCCGATCTCGCCCAGTGCCGGGCAAGACAGTGTCTCGGCCAGCAGAGCACCGCGCACCACGTCCTCGACCGTGGCCATGTTGCCCTGGTAGGTGCCCGCCAGAACTGTCGAGACCAGCGAGGCGCTGCGCCCGATCCGGGCCGCTGCCTTGTTCTGGCTGGTGCGGTCGCACTCTTCGGCGAGGACGCGCACCCAATTGGGCATCCCCTCGCCCCACGCCGCACGCGCCTTTTCGATCATGCTCATCAGCGGCCTCCCAAGGGCTGGAAGGTGCCATCGTTCGGGTCGGAGACACCGCTGACACGGCGCACCACGGGGGCCTGCGGCCCGGTGTTGCGGATCAGCTGGTAGATCGCCTGGCGACGGCCCGGGATGGCCGTCTGGCGGACCTTCAGGTAACCGACGGTCAGCAGCTGGCGGCAATACTCCTGCGCCGCGCGCAACGTCACCTCGATGCCGCCCGCGTTGGCATGCATGGCGATCTCGAGCGGGCTGAAGGACCCCATGCGGCGCATGGTCCGCCACATGTTTCCCTCGGGTGTCGCGACATGGGTCAGCACGGTCTGCCCGGGCTCCGGCTGGCGCTCGGCGTTGACCCAGTAGACTTTCGGTCCATCCATGCGCACCTCGCGGATGCGCTTGGACTTGGCCCAGCGGCGGACGTACTTGCGCGCCGTGTCCTCGGCCACGTTGAAGCGGATCAGGTCTGCCCAGTAGAACTGGGGCAGGTCCTTCACCTTGGCCCAGATCGAGGCCTCCATCTGAGAACGAAACTCCGACATCAGCGTGCCGCCTTGCGGGCGAGGGCTGCGGACGCGCCCGGGAAGGCCTCGACCTTGCGGGTGACCGGCGGGGCACCGGTGAAGAAGGCGCGGTTGCCCCAGAGCGTCAGGTCAGCCGTCTTCACCGCCTGGCGGCGCGCCAGTTCCTTGACCTTGTCGAGGTTCGTCGCCACCCGCCGGTGCGCGCCACCGGACGCCGCGACGATCGCCGACAGCAGGTCCGGTGCCACGGTCACACCGGGGCAGTAGATCTCCGCCAGCTTCTCGGCGTCGCTCTCGTTGCAGCCATAGGCCTCCTGCCAGTCGAGCACGCGGTTGTGGATGTTCTCCCACTTCGTCAGGCCGATCGGGAGGTTGGCCTCACCGACCAGGACGATCGGCGCGAGGCTGCTTTCGTAGATGTCCCGCACCAGCTCGATCATGTTGCCGCGCAGCATGTACTGGGCGTCGTCGATGATCAGCGGACGGTCGGTCACAGCGAGGTGGGCCGAGATCGCCTCGACGTAATACGGCGTGGTCTTGCGGCGCGGCTGGACCCCCATCTCCTCGCAGACCTTTTCCACGAAGTAGGCCTTCGTCCAGGACTGCTTCATCTGGATGATGTGCGCCTGGTACTCGTTACCGGCGACGAGCGTCGCCGTGGTCTTGCCGGTTCCCGAGGCGCCGTGGAAGACCCCCAGCCCCGGCAAGCCCGGCGTGCGGTTGATCAGGCGCTCGGTGTGCACCATCAGCGCCGCCACCGTCCGCAAGCGTGCAATTCCTGTCAGTTCCATGCTCTTGTCCTCACTTCTTGTCGCCCAGTTGCCGGTTCATCCGGACATGGCCGTGGTACTCGCTGGTGGTCTGGTAATCGGCCAGCCACGCAGTCTGTTCTTCAGTCATCGGGATTTCGTCGGCCTGCATCGCCTCCAGCTCCATCGCGCGGGCAAAGCGTGCCTCCGCGTCGTCCTCGCGGTCGGGCGCCGCGCGGCGGGCCTCGAGTTGGAGGATCTTCGCCTCCAGCTTCTTGTCGGTCTCGTGATCAGCCGCGCGCTCGATGTGGGCCCGGCCCTTGGGCGCGTTCCGGTGCGGAGTCGGCAGCTTGACGACGGCAGCCTCGGGTAGATCGCCGGGCGTCACGTCCTGACCGGCGGAGCGCAGCCGCGCGGCGATCTCGGCTTCGGTCAATTCCTTGTGCGCCTTCGCCTCGGCCCGGGTTGCCTTCACGAATGCAGCCCGCTTGCGCTGCTGGTGGCGCGCATCATCGACATTGAGGAAGTCACCCTTCTGCACGACGGCAGCATCGCCCAGGTACTGACCATCGAGGCTGTAGACACGGACACCATCATGCAGGGCGTCGGGATCGAACCGGGCCACGACCTTCTGGCCAGCGATCTGGTACATCCATTCGGACCAGTAGCGGTTGTCGTAGAGCTTCAGTTCGCCGTTCTTGCTGTCGGCCCGGACACCCTCGGCGCGCAGCAGCCACAGCAGCTGCTGTTCCTCGGTCGCCCGCTTGACCTTCGCGCGCTTGTAGCTGTCGTTGAAGACCTCATCAAAGGACCGTTGATTGGCCACTTCCGACTGACGACCTCGTCGTGCGTTGTGCGCCAGGACTTCCCGATCCAGCACTTCCTTGAATTCGGTGAGCGGTATCGCGCGCTCCTGGTAGTTCTCCGGCTTGGCGTTCACGTTCCCGCCGGTGTAGGCCCCGACGAAGGCGGGATGCTTCGAGATGCGCTTGGCGCACAGATCCCCGAAGGCACGTTCGATCGGCTTCGCCTGGCCCCATGCCGGTTGCGCCCAGTGGACCTGAACGCCCAGCAGGGTCAGAAGGCCCGGGATGTCGTCATCCTTGATCTTGAACCGGAAGCGCGTCTTGGCCCCGCCGGTCATGATCTTGGCCGCGAACTCGCGCCCGTTGTCGACCAGGGCGTGATACGGGATCCCGTATTTGCGCACGACGTCGCCAAAGCACAGCTGCACCGTATGGCTGTTCGCGGTCAGCGACAGGCGATAGGCGAGGATCTTGCCCGAGTAGATGTCCGAGAAGGCGATCATCTGGACGCGGACGGGCTTTTCTTCACCGGGCCACAGGACGAAGACGTCGAACTTGTGATAATCGCCCTGAACGGCCTCCATCGCGTGCATCGCGGACTTCGATCGCGTCTGGTGCGGGAACCACTTCCGCAGGCCGTTGACCCCCTCGCGCAGGAATATCTCGACGTGCTTCGGCACTGTCGCGGCGATGACCCGTCGGACCTTCCACAGTGGGGCTGTGGGCGCGCCACGCGTCTTGGCATCGTCGCAGGCCCAGTCGTAGGCTGCGGTCAGGTCGGGTCCTGACAGGGTCAGCCAGGCGCTCTTGACGAAAGTCAGGAAGGCCTCCGGCACCTCGACTGTCTCCGCCTTACCTCCGCCGGTCGCGGGCGCGAGGTAGGCCAGCCAGTCGTCGCGCTCGACGCCGTCCACCAAGGATAACCAGTTCCAGAGCGTCTTCTGCGATACACCCATCTTCCGGTGTACCTGCCCGATCGCCTGGGTGCGGGTCAGGCCCACCAACTCAAGGGCATCCACTTCCGTAAGGGCCACGAGCCGCTCTTCGGCGCGCGCCTTCACCTTGGCGCTGCGCCGCTCGAAATCCGCCCAGGCCTCGTCCCGCGACCGGATAGGCGCGGGAGCCTCCGGGGCCTCGACGGCACGTTGCAACGCCACTTTGGCGCGGGTCGGGAACAGGCTGACATGGTATTCGTACCCGCCACCCCGGCCCGTGCGGCGGCGCACCTTTCCGGGCTGGTTTGCCCAGCCCTCGCGCTCGGCGACATCACGGACACCGCGCGCCGTGCCCGGCAGATCCGGCAGTCCGGCTTCGGCGATCTCGGCGGGGCTCCACCAGGTCTGGACGGCGGCGTCACTCATGCGTCAGCGCCTCCGGATGCGGCGCGCAGGGCCTCCACCTCTTCTTCCTGCATCTCGGCGAGCAGCAATCCAACCTCATTGCCCAGATCCTCCAGGAACCGGCGGCGCGCGGCCTTGTTCGCCCGGGTCCAGGCATCGGACAGGCGCATGTGGGCGGCGTCGGTGGCATCGCGCGGGGCGGGACCGTTCCCAAGGTCGAACTGGTACTGGCGGCGCGCGGCAGATGCCTTCTTGGCCGAGCCCTTCACCAGGGCGTCGATGATGTAATAACGCTCGCCCGGCTGGGTGACCTTGGCCAGCACTTCCAGATCGGCCAGCTTGACCTCGGTCTCGGCCTTGGACAGACGGCGATATTCGTCCGGGCCCAGTTTTTCGCCCGCAGACATGATCTTGTAGACCTGCCGCTCCGAGATCCCGCGCTCCTGCGCGATGGCGCGACTAAGTGAATTTAGTTCAGTTTGTCCCATGCGGGCCGCAGTGGCGGCGTAACCCTGCCGCGCCTCCGGATGGAGCCGCTGATAGGCCTCCCGACGACGCGCCAGCGAATAGGCCAGCTGCAGCGGCGTCATTCCCGCGCCCTTGACGTTTCCATCGACCGCGAACATCAGCGCCTCGTCATCGGAGCACTTGATGACGTCGCAAGGGATCATCGCTTCGCCCAGCTCGCGCAGGGCGGTCAGGCGGTGCTGCCCGTCGAGGACCACGTCACCCTTCTTCGTTCGGCGCACCACGATGCGCCCGACGAACCCATGCGCCTGGATCGTCTCCTTCAGGTTCTCGACGCCATCCGGGGACACGTCGCGGATTAGGTTGACGATCTGGATCTGATCAACCGGCAGTTCGGTGATGGTGGTCAGGCGTTCGATCACGCTTTCGGCCCTTTCGTCATGCGGTAGTTCCAGATGCGGGCACGGGTCACCGCATCGGTGGTGATGGTCACATCGATCTCGGCACCGTGCTCGCGCAGCTCGCCGATGCAGGTGTTCACGGCACAGACCTGCGCCCACATCATGATGTCCCGGGTGCTGTGCGGCTCACCGTCACTCAGGACGGCCAGCACACGCTGCAGGCGGGGCGAGGTGAGCGCAGCTGCTTTCATGACCGCACCCCAGCGCGGCCACGACGCGGGCCGAACACGTATGGCGCATCATCGCTCCGCGTGCGGCATGGGTTGCACATCCGGTGGTGCGGCCCATCGGACAGGATCTTTGTACCGCAGGTGATGCAGGGGCGGCGCTTCTTCTTGCCGTCCTTCAACGCCTGCGTCAGGTTCTCGCATCGCGTCTCCGCCCCGGCTCGGTTGCCGTAGCGCGCCTTGCCGACGCGTCCATCCGGATCGACGATGGCATAGCCACCCGAGGTGTGAAGGACGCTATACCCCTCAGCCATGGACCACCTCCCGCGGCAGGGACATCACCAGCATCGCCAGCACCCCGTCGCTTTCCATCCGGCTCAGTGTCGACAGGATCATGTCCTCCTGCATCCGCAGCACGCGACCGCCCATCTCGACGCCCGCCCGGTCGCCGCGCTCGCGCAGCTCGGTCAGCTTCGCCTGGTTCTCCCGCCGGGACCGCAGCATCAGCCGGACCTCGTCCAACCTCTCGCGCACGGTCATTTCAAACCCCCTTCAAAGGCGGGCCAGACCAGCGGCAGGAACATCAGCCCGATGGTCAGGATGGCAAAGCACAACCCCGCCAGCCCATCGCCCCACCAGCCGTCCTCGATCGCATCATTGACCGCGCGGATACGTGCCCAGGCCGCTCCCAGGGAGGAAGAGGGGGAGCGGCCCGGGCGCCCCGGCGTCACCCCGCCAGGGATCTCGGACAGGACCAGTTGCTCGATGGTTCCGTGAGTGGTGGTGCCCGTTTCGGACCCGCCCGAGGTGTTCGTGATCAGCCGGGCGTCCAATCGCCCGACAGTGGCAAAGTCTGCATCCAGCAGCGCCTCGCCATGTTCCGTGATGTGACGCGCCGCCAGCAGCACCTCCGGTGCCCGATCGGTGCGCAGCACCGTCTGGATCAGCGCCGCGCCCAGGGCGATGCGCTCGCGGTCGGTCAGCGACATGGCCATGGCATTGGCCCGCAGGATCAGGTGGGTGTCGCAGGTCATTTCGTCCTCCGGAACCACGCGATGATCGCGTCCAGCGCCATGTTCAGCAGGGCGACCGCGGCGGTCAGCAAGACCGCCCAGCCGATCACCGCCAGCCCCTTCATCACGAAGGATGCGATCATCTCAGCGATCATCGCGACGCCCTCCCCAGTCCTCGAAGACCGGAACGATCAAGTCCTCCCACATCCAGCGCAGCGCGCAGGACAGGCTGAACATGACGACCAGCGCCTGCATCACGGCGAGGATCAGGCCCAGGGCGATGAACGCCCAGACGAACAGGTCCAGCATCACGCGCCCTCCCCGTTGTCGTTGCCGATACCGGTGCAGGGCCTGTACATTGCACCCGACTCGCCAAAGGAGTGTGCGATGCCAGACACCACGAGAGAGGACATCCTGACACTGCAGGCGGAGGTCAGCGCGCTACGCATGGCCCTCGCCTTCCTTGTCTGCGACACCGACGGGATCGGCGATGGCGGAAGCGCTGATTTCGTGCTCGATGGCCTCATGGGCCAACACGCCACAGCCGCTGGCAAGGACGCCCGTCTCTGCTTCGCCATCGAGGACATCTGCGAAATGATCCGAGCACTGCGCGACGCGTGACGCGCGCCTTGCGCGCACATGCGCCTTTGCGGCCTCGGGGTCGATGAACCCGGCGTGGGGCGGGCGCTTGCCGTTGAACTCTTCCATCATGCGGCTCCTTTTTGTTTGGGGGCTGCTGGGCGCTCGACGCCCTTCGGCCATTCGAGGTCTTCCGGCCAGCGCTGGGACAACAGCCCCAGTGCCTTTTCATAGGTGTCCGACCGCGGGTGACCGCCCTTTTCCAGCCTGTGGAAGAAGTCGCCCTTGCCGAACAGACGCATTGAGATTGCCCAATGCGTGACGCCTTCGTGCGCCGACAGTTCGGCCGCGAGGCGGAGGAGGTTTTGACGTGCGCTGCCTGCAACTGCGGTCTCAGTCGCGCTCAGCGGAAGCGCCTCAAGCGTCCAACGCAAGGCGGCGATCTCGGCCTTGGCACCGGCCAACAATTTCCGCAGTTCAGGGCGCATCTTGCAGAACGGAACAGCCATCACGCCGCCCCCCGCTTGGCTTGGACCTTCGGGCGCTCGACGCCCTTTGGCCATTCGAGGTCCTCGGGCCAGTTCGTGGAGAACCAAGCCATCGCCGTGTTGTAGGTATTCACGTTGCAGCCATGGCCGGAGCGCAGCCGCTTAAACAGTCGGGCATGGGTCGTGATCTGGTTCGACACCGTCGCCTCGGACCGGTCCACATGCAGGCAGTAAGCCACCACCAGCGTCAAAAGATCGTCCAAGTTCATCTGCTCTCCGCCTATCGCGTGATGTTTATTTACATCAAAGTATGCATGTAAATTTACACTCGTCAAGACGTGGTTAACCTACTTGTCGTTAAATTTACCTCAGTGCATTTTGGCACCATGAAGCGAGACACATTCCTTGAGCTGCTTGAGCAGCAAATGAGCGCCAAGGGTTGGTCTGTGGCGGACCTGTCCGAACATGCGTTCGGCGACAGGACGTCTTCCGCATTTGCTAACCTGAAGCGAGGCAGTTCGCCTTCGATTGAACGGGCCGAAGCAATGTGCCGTGCACTTGGCCTCGACTTCTACATTGGCCCACCACGCCAGCCCGCTGACGCCCCAGCTGTCGATCCGCGCAAGGACCCGAACTTCAGCCTCGTCTCGTCGTTTCCTGTCGAAGCCTCGGCCGGGAACGGATCAACAGCCGTAGATGTCATGCCGGACGGCGCCTTCGCCTTCCGCACCGACTGGCTGACGCGCCAAGGCGTGAACGTCGCCAACGCCGCCCTGCTCCGGGCAAAGGGCGACAGCATGCAGCCGGTGATCTGGGATGGTGACGTCCTGATGATCGACATGTCCCGCACCACGCCAAAGGATGCCCGCCTGCGATCGGTCAACTACCACAAGCGCAAACAGACCTACCATCGCCCGGTCTTCGTCTCCGAACTCGATGGTGAATTGCTGGTGAAGATCGTCCGCCAGGTCGCGGACGACCGTGTGCAGTTGGTGTCCGAAAACCTCGACTACGATCCGATCGAACTCCGCGGCGACGAGATAAACCGCCTGCGCATCATCGGCCAGGTCGTCTGGTGGGGGCACACCGCAGGATAAGTTACGATATAATCAGTAAGGATTTCGACCATGCAGATTTTGAAAACACTCGCTCTCGTCGCCCTGGTCGCTGGATGCAGCGCTGAGACGCAAGGCAATATGCGCTACATCCTGGCCACGTATGACAAGGATAGCCTGAAGCACTACACAATCCACGATCAAAGCTGGCGCATCTTCGACAATACGGATGCCGGCAAGATGATGATCACATCATCAATTAACCAAGGGGTGATCGAAGGCAGCAAGCGCGGCCTGACCTATGGCCTCGCCAAGAAGAAGTGGCGGGAAGAGGCCGAGTTCCGCCCCGCCGCAGAGGCTTACCTCGCCAACAAGGGCTGCAAGCCCACTGGCGGCCGCCTTCTGCTCGATGGCCAGTACGAGTTCGACTACTCCTGCTGACGCGCACACATATGTGCCCATTAAATGTGCATCCAGAAAATACCCGACCTTCAAAGGTACAACCGCGACTCCGGTTTACCTTGCATTAACCATTCACCGCCAAGTTGATTGGACAACAAGCCGCCAAAGCCCGCACAGCAGGTTTTGGGCGGATCGAAGGAACGGGAAATGACGAAGACGACTGAATACAAGTGCCCCTGTGTTTGCACTGGCAACGCAAGGATCGACTGCACAGCCACGGATTTGAACAGCTGCATCATCCGACAGATGCTCATGAACGGCGACTTCTCACCGCGCGCCCGACGTCAACCGGAGCAGGTCTCGGAACTGATGGAAGTGCCTGCCTGAGCTTCGGGTTTCTTCTTGACCAACTCTGACTTCGCCAGATCACGCAGAGCTTGGGCAGTCGCCACAAAACCTTGCCCCTCGCACGAGACCGCTATCGCCAAAGCCTCACGTATGAAACGCTTTTCCATAATTTGCCCGCCTTTTTAAATGGTTTTGCGGAAGATTAGTCAGGCACTTGTTAACGTAACGTTAACAGCGTCAAATCAATCGGCTTCTGCCCCTGCTTCGATTGCGGGTCCCGCTCTTCAGCGCACTTCGGTCAAGGCCCGCTTTAGACCAAATCCCAATACCCTGTCAGACTCATGGACGTCGATCCGGGGCCCTCTCTAGATGTTGGCGCCCTGTCCAGCCTGGCGCGGGTAGATCCTCTCGGCGCTGACCAGGTCAGACACCAGGCGGGAAACCTCGATGACCTCCTTCGACAAGGCCATGAGCTCCGCGGTGCGACTGATCAAGAAATGCGTGTTTGACACATCACCAAAGTGTTCCGAAGGCCTCACTTCACAGCGCATTTCAGCCAAACGCTCTTTGATCAGCGCAAGCCTGGCGCGAAGCACCTCGAATTCATGTCTTCGATGTCGCTGTGTCATGCCAGTTCGGGCCTCTCAGCTTAGAAGCTGGAAGTGTACACACACGAGGTGGCAAGGTCGATTACAGGCCTCCGATCAGACCATTTTTCATGCCGTCCTGGTCTTCGCCCGCTTCCGCTTACCGGCGCGGTTCTTCTCGATGCAGGCCCGCATGATCGCCCGCCGTTCGGCGTAAAGCCGCTCCAATTGCTCAAGTTTCATCTCTATACGGTTATCCAGCACCGCAAGCCGTTCTTTTGCTCACGATTTGCGGCACCCCGCCAAGCCGCGCCCACCGATCCCCGGTCAATTTTCCTGCGGCACATTATGCCAAGCCCCTGAAATTTCTTGATTTGCATCCACCTTACCCCGATCAAGACACGCCACAAAGCTCAAAGGCGTCGGAGCCTTGCTCGACCGCCGGTTCCGGCTACACTGCGCCATGCGGCACATCGTCAGGGGAAAACATGCAAGGTCTCGGCCACACATCTTGGATCGTCTCATCCCTGACGGGGCTCGTCGTCTCGTGCGCCCTCGGCCATCTGTTGACCGTCGCCCTGGTCGATACCCTCACAGATCCCGTCACCGGCGCCGACACGCTCGCCGCCTCGGTGCGCCAACTGGAACAGACTGTGGACGCTCTGACCCGCTCGACCACGGCTTTCGGTCAATCTATCGACGCCGCCATCGGGCGTCCGACTGCGCCCTGATCGCCGGAAAATCGCTTCCCAGTTAGGACCGCGCATTTCTCAGCGTCAGATTTGCCAACCCTTTGTTTTCAAAAGCCCGAAGTGCTTTCTGGGAAGTCGTCACCCAAGTTGACGCGCCACTTCCCAGTTCCGCGACTAGGTCAGCCCCTGAAAACGCCCGTCCATGCACTGTTTCACAGCCGTTTGAACCATAGTTAAAAGGGCTTTCGGTGCCTCGGTCTCTCAGCATCACATAATGGCGCTTACAGGCCACCACCCGGCCAGATCGGCCCGTTTCAGGCCCCACTGCAAAACACGCGCCCAGGGCCGCTCGGTGACCCACACGCCCCGCAATGCCTTTGTTTCATTGACCTTCCGAGTTCTTCCGCCCTCTTCGGCCCTCTTCCGGCATCACTGTAAAAGAATGTGTCACCTAACAATTCCCAAGGGCGCCAAACGGTCCAGCAGAGCACCGCCCCTTGCAGAATGCCACCAGGCGCGCAGCTCTGCCCCCGCCCCAGCCATCACCTTGACCCGCCCCCGCTCCTTCTAGATAGAAAACCCACAAAGGAGACCGCATGACCACGCGCATCACCGACAGCCACTGCCACCTCGACTTTCCCGATTTCGACGACTGCCGCGAGGAGGTGATCCAGAATGCCCTCGATGCGGGCGTGCATCGCATGGTCACCATCTGTACCAAGACGGTGAACGAGCCCAAGGTCCGCGCCATCGCCGAGGCGCATGATCCGATCTTCTACGCCTACGGCATCCATCCCATGAGCGCCGCCGACCAGCCACTGGTTTCGGTCGACGATCTGGTGCGCGTCGCGCAGCACCCAAAGATGGTGGGCATCGGGGAAACCGGTCTCGACTACCATTACACGGCGGACAGCGCCGCGATCCAGCAGACCAGCCTGCGCACACATATAGAAGCCGCGCAGGAAACCGGCCTGCCGCTCATCATCCACGCCCGCGCGGCGGATGACGACATGGCGCGCATCCTGACCGAAGGCTACCGCACCAAGCCCTATACATGTGTCATGCACTGTTTCTCGTCTTCGCCCGAATTGGCACGGGCGGCACTGGACCTTGGGTTCTACCTGTCCATGTCCGGCATCGCGACCTTCCCGAAAAGCCAGGAAGTGCGCGACATCTTTGCCGCCGCGCCCCTCGACCGCATCCTCGTGGAAACCGACAGCCCGTACCTCGCGCCCCCGCCCTATCGCGGCAAGCGCAACGAGCCGGGCTACGTTGTCCACACTGCACAGAAGGGGGCCGAGGTCTTTGGCCTCTCCTACGAAGACTTCGCCAAGGCCACCGAGGCCAACTTCGACCGCCTCTTTGCCAAGGCCGCCGCCTGGTCACCCGAGAGCGTCGCATGAGCACTCTGCGTTTCACCATCCTCGGCTGCGGCTCCTCGGGCGGTGTACCCCGCATCGGCGGCCACTGGGGCGTCTGCGACCCGACCAACCCGAAGAACCGCCGCCGCCGTTGTTCGCTGCTGGTGGAGCGTGAAACCGAGGCCGGCACCACCCGTGTCCTGATCGACACCACGCCCGACATGCGCGACCAGCTGCTCGACGCCGGGGTGGCCCATCTCGACGCGGTCGCCTGGACGCATTCCCACGCCGACCACGTTCATGGGTTGGACGACCTGCGCCAGATCGTCTTCAACACGCGCGAGCGGCTGAATGTCTGGGCTGATGGCGACACGCAGAACGACCTGATCTCGCGCTTCGGCTATGCCTTTATCCAGCCCGAAGGCTCGCCTTACCCGCCGATCCTCAACCTTCACACCATCGCTGGTCCGTTTACCATCACCGGTGCGGGCGGCGACATCACCCTGACTCCGTTCAAGGTGAACCACGGCAGCATCGACGCCCTCGGCTTCCGCATCGGCGATCTGGCCTACCTGCCGGACGTGGTGAAAATCCCCGAGGACGCCTGGGCGCATCTGCAAGACCTCGACTGCTGGATCCTCGACGCGCTGCGCCGCACGCCGCATCCCACCCACGCCCACCTGGCCCTGGCGCTGGAATGGATCGAGCGCGCCCGCCCGAAGCACGCCGTTCTGACCAACATGCACATCGACCTCGACCACGACGCCGTCGCCGCCGAGACCCCGGCCCATGTTAGCCCCGCCTTCGACGGCATGGTCCTGAGCTATGAGGTCTGAGGGGCTCCGCCCCGGTCGCGCCTGCGGCGCGCCCTCCCCGGAGTATTTGAACCAAGAAGAAATCAGGCGCGCGCCTGTGCTTCTTCTTGGTCCAAATACTCCCTTGCAACCCGACCACGCATGCCGCCACCCGACCCGGAGCGCCTGACCCATGCAAGCCCTCCTCGACGTCATCCTTCCCGTCTTCCTCGTCATCGGCGCGGGCTACCTCGCCTCGTGGAAGGGCGGCTTCTCCGAGTCCGCCGTCGACGGGCTGATGAAGTTCACCCAGAACTTTGCCATCCCCTGCCTGCTGTTTCGCGCGCTCTGGCAACTGGACCTCGGCCCGGACTTCGACCCATGGCTGATCGTCTCCTTTTACACCGGCTCCGTCACCGGCTTCACCGTCGGCCTGCTGGGCGGGCGCTACCTGTTCAAACGTGACTGGGAAGACGCCGTCGCCATCGGCTTTTGCTGCCTCTTCGCCAATTCGGTCATGCTGGGCCTGCCCATCACCGAGCGCGCCTATGGCACCGAGGCCCTCCAGTTCAACTACGTGATCGTCGCCCTGCATTCGCCGATCTGCTACGGCATCGGCATCACCGCGATGGAGATCGTGCGCGCCCAGCGGGACGGCGTCGCCAACCGCCACCTTCCGGCCAAGGTGCTGCGGGCCATGTTCCGCAACGCGCTGGTGATCGGTATCTCGCTGGGGGCCGTGGCCAACCTGATGAACCTCGACATCCCGAAGGTCATCACCGACGCGCTCGACCTGATGATCCGCTCGGCCCTGCCCGCCGCGCTGTTTGGCATGGGCGGCGTGCTCTACCGCTATAAGCCCGAGGGCGACTTCCGCGTCATCGCGCTGATCTGCGTCGTCTCGCTGGTGCTGCACCCGGCCATTGCCTTTACCCTCGGCACCCTCACGGGCCTGTCAACCGGGGCGCTGCGCTCGGCCGTTCTGACCGCCGCCATGGGGCCGGGCATCAACACCTATGTCTTTGCCAATATGTACGGCCGGGCGCGGCGCGTCGCGGCGTCGGGTGTGCTGATCGCCACCATGGTTTCGGTGCTGACCGCCTGGGTCTGGCTGTCGCTGCTCCCTTGACCCGCAGAATTTTGACCAAACGGTCGCTTTTCGGCGTGCATCCCGGGCGCTCCCGTGGATGACTGCGCAGGGGACAGCCCCCGCGACGCAACCGAAAGACCGACATGAAATCCTCGACCACCCTCGGCATCCTTTTCATGCTGGCCTTCTGCGCCATCGCGCCCGTCATGGACGCCTTCGCCAAGGCCACCCCCGCCGAGATCCCCGTCACCCAGATCCTCGTCGCGCGCTTCGGCATTCAGGTCGTTCTGCTGTATCCGATCGTCATGTTGATGCGCCTGCCGCATGGCATGACCATGCGCGACGGCGCGTTCCACGCCGTCCGCGCGCTGGCGCTGATCCTCGCCACCTACTGTTTCTTCACCGCCCTGCGGTTCATGCCGCTGGCCGATGCCATCGCGATCTTCTTCGTCTCGCCCTTCATCGTCTCGCTCATGGGCGCGGTCTTTCTGGGGGAAACAATCGGCTGGCGCCGCATCACTGCCTCGCTGGTGGGCTTCGCGGGCGCGCTGCTGGTGATCCGCCCCAGCTTCGTCGATCTCGGCGCGGTCGCCCTGCTGCCGCTGGCCACTGCCGTTCTCTTCTCCTGCTACATGCTGCTGACCCGCGCCATGTCGCAGAAATCCCACCCGCTGGTGTTGCAGGCGCATACCGCTCTGGCCGCCACCGTGCTGACCCTGCCGCCGATCCTGCTGGCGGACGGATCCGGGATCACGCTCCTCGACCCGGTCTGGCCCACGGGCTTTGCGCTCGTCACCCTGACGGGCGTCGGCGTCATCGCCACCATCAGCCACGTCTGCCTGACCTTCTCGTTGCGCATGGCCCCGGCCAGCCTCGTCTCCTCGCTGCAATATTTCGAGATCGTCGGCGCCACCGTCGTCGGCTACATCGCCTTCGGAGACCTGCCCACCCCGCTCACCGTCCTCGGCATCGCCATCATCGTGGCCTCCGGCCTTTATACCATCGCCCGCGAGCGCCGTTTGGAACGCGAGGCACAACCCGCCCCGCCCGCCTGACGGGACGGCTTTGCGGGACGGAGGGCGGGGCGCCTTTGCGCGAAAGCGCAAACAGCGCCGTCCCCGTCCCGACACTGGACCCAGACCACGGACCTGCCTAACCTGCCACCATGTCCACCGACCGCCCCCTCCTCGGCATCGCCCTGACGCTGGCCGTCTGCCTCTCGGCGCCGCTTGGCGATGCGCTGGCCAAGCTCTTGGGCGCGCATCTCTCCATCGGGCAGATCACCACCCTGCGCTTCGCCATCCAAGGCCTGCTGCTGATCCCGCTGTCCCTCGCGCTGAGACAATCCTGGCGCATGACCCCCGCGACCTTCGCCCTGCTCAGCGCCCGCACCGTCCTGCATGTGGTCGCCATCGCCCTGGTCGTGCTGTCGCTGCGCGCCCTGCCGCTGGCCGATTTCATCGCCATCACCTACGTGATGCCCTTCATGGCCCTGCTGCTCGGCTGGCTCTTCCTTGGCGAAGAAGTCGGCCCCCACCGCATCGCCGCCTGCATCGCGGGCTTCGGCGGCACGCTCATGGTGCTGCAACCGGCCTTCCTCGAATTCGGCCTCACCGCGCTGCTGCCCGTGGCGCTCGCGCTTGCCTTCACGCTTTACATGCTGCTCAGCCGCCAGCTTGGCCCCCGCCTCGCCCCGATCGCGCAACAGGCCATCGCCGCGCCCCTCGCGCTGATCCTGCTCCTGCCGCTTCTGGCGCTTGACACGCCCGAGACCACCTGGATCACCCCCGCCCGCGCCCTCTGGGGGCAGATCGCGCTCATGGGGATCGTCGGCAGCGGCGCGCATCTTGCCATGGCCGCCGCGCTGAAATACGCGCCCGCCAGCACGCTGGCCCCCATGCAGTACCTCGAAATCCCCGCCGCCACGCTGATCGGCTGGCTGATCTGGCGCGACCTGCCGGGACCGCTCGCGACCCTCGGCATTGCCGTGACCATGGCCAGCGGCCTTTACATCGTCATGCGCGAGCGGGCCATCGCGGCGCGTGGTCCAGCGCCGACACCAGCGCCTCCAGCCGCTCCACCGGCAGGATAAGCAGCATCCCCGGCGCGTCCATCCGCAACCGGACCGGCCCGCTGACCGCGTTCGACGTCCCCGTTACCCCGTCCGGGCGGAAGACGATCCCGTCGATGGGCCAGCGCAGCCCCTCCGACCGCCCCGTCACCTCCGCCATCGGCCACAGCGAAAGCCGCTCCCCCACGGGCAGGTCCAACTCAAGTTCCGCAGGACAGACGCAGACCACGTCCTCTGCCCCCACCAGCACGCAGCGCCGGTCCGGCCTGCGCGCCAGCACGGTCATGGCCGCCAACTGGTGATCCAGCCGTGCCCCGAGAAAGCCGTACCCCAGCACCAATGGTGCCTCGATATGGCGCAAGCATTTGTCGAAATCGGTCGAATCCTGCTCGGCCACGGGCCGCAGCACCCCCGGTGCCAGCCGCGCCTGCAACTCAGGGGAAAGCGAATCCATGTCGCCATACACCGCATCGGGCATCCGCCCCGCCGCCAGTGCCTTCGCAGCGCCACCATCTGCCGCGACGACCAGCCCCGCGCGCGACAATGCCGCCTCCAGAACCCCATTATCCAAGGCCCCGCCGCCGACCAGCAGCACCGGCAGATCACTGTGAACAATTTTATTATTCATGTCCGATTAATGGCCTTTTGGGAAACAGATCACAATCAAGCCACGAAATGATACCCTTACGGGCACAGATTCGTTCAGCTTTGGTCCGAGTGATCATGGTAAACACACTGTTGCATAACGAACGAAAGTGAGCAGCACGATGGTGAGTTCGAGCAAGATCCTGACGGTTTCCTACGGAACCTTCTCCTGCACGGCCGAGGGTTTCGATGACCCGCTCGCCGTGGTCAAGGAAACGACGCACTTCTTCCGAAGCGTGGTCAGCAATGACCGATTCTTCGGGGCCGAACCACCGCAATTCGACGCTGAAATGGCGAACGAGATGATGCGCGCCCATATCGCGCAGACCTCCACCGACCACGGCACCCTGACGCTGGGCAAGGCCACGGGCGCCGCATCCTCCGGTGCGCTCGCTGCCGCGCTGGCCGCCGGACCGACCCGTGCCCGCCCCGCCGAGCCCACGTCGCCCGAAACGACTCCCGCCGTCGAGCTGCCCGACGACGACACCATCGAGGCGACCGCTGTCCTGACCGAGGTCGCTGTCGACGACGTGGCCCTCGACTCCGCCGAGGTCGAGATCGCCGTGGCGACCCAGCCCGTCGCAGCCCCCATTGCACCGGCGACCCAAGACATCCCCCATACGGTGACCCCGGTCGCCGAGGAGGTGCCCGCGCCTGCTCCGCGGCCCTCCAACCCTGAAAGCGTCGCGGCCAAGCTTGACCGCATCCGCGCCGTCGTCGCCTCCAACGCCGCCGAGGCAGAGGCCGACGATACCGAAGAGACCGAGGACAAGCGTGACGCGGCCAAACTGGCAGCCGCAGCTGCAGCGGTGACTGCCGGAGCGACCGCCGCCGCTGCCGCCACGCCCTTGCCCGAGTCGCTCTTCCGCGACGACGCCGAAGGCGACGAGGTCGACGACGACGCGCTCGACGCGCTTTTGGGCGAATTGCGCGGCGATCAGGACGATCAACCCGACGTGTCCGCAGCCACGCTCGACCTGCCCGAGACCACCATCGCCACCGAAACCGTCAGCGACACCGAGCTCTCCGACAGTATCGCCAGCCTGCTGGGCGGCGAAGCCCTGTATCAGGACGACGCCGAAGACGCCGAAGCAGACGAGGAACCGGTGATCGCCGCCGCAGCATCGTCGACCTGGGAAACCGCCGAGGACGGCGACGACTGGGAAGACGACGACTCGGTCGAGGACATCGCCGCCGCCTATGCCGAAGGCGACATTGCCGCCGAGGACATGGACGCCGTCGCTGACGAGGACTTCGAGGACGACCTCCTCGAAACCGAGGCGGCACAGGATACCATGGAAGACGTCGCCGAAGATGACACAGCCGAAGACGACTTCGACGCCGACGCACATGACCTCCCGCGCGCCGCGTCCGCTCTGGACAACGTCTTCGCCGAGGACGAAGCGCACGAAGATCTGTCCGAAGCCGACGACACCGCCCAGCCTACCCCCGCCCCGCTGCGCGCCCGTGTGGTCAAGGTAAAGCGCGCCGACTTCCTGCGCGCCGTGGAACAGGGCCAGCTCGAAGAGATCGACGACGAGGACGAGGACGACTTCGGCACAGCCGCGCAGGCCTCCGACGTCGCCCCCGCTGCCGTCCCGATGGCCGACGAAAGCACCCTCTCCCCCGAGGAAGAGGATGAACTCGCCCGCGAACTCGCCGCCGTGAAGGCCGAACTCAGCGGCGAATTCGACGCCTGGACCGACGAGGACGAGGCCCAGCCCGCTCCGGTTCAGGCCGAGGCCGGGGATTGGGACGACGAGGACGAAGACGAGGACGACTTCGTCGCTCGTGCCCGCGCCAACGGTTGGGGTGACGAATCCTACTACGACGACGACGAGGACGATGAGGATGACGACCTTCTCTCGGCCCCGGCGCCGCTGCGCCTCGACAACCCGGTGATCCCCGAGGCTGCAGAGACCTCGCGCTGGCCCACCGACCTCGACGCCATCGACTCCCGCGCGGCAGGCGAACTCGGCCAGCCCGCCCATGTCGACAGCGACGAGGACGACGAGGACGAGGAAGACCCGCTCGAAGCGATGATCCGCGACTCGGCCCGCAAGACGGTGAAACTGGCCAGCCCGGCCCGCGTCATGCTGACCGAACGCGAGGTCGAGGATGACGACACCTCGCGCCTGATGGAGCAGACCGACACCGAGATGGACGAGCCCGAGGGCAACCGCCGCCGCACCGCGATTGCGCATCTGCGCGCCGCCGTGGCCGCGACCAAGGCTGACCGCCTGCTGGGCCGCAAGGCCAACGCCGCCGAAGAGCAGGAACCCTACCGCGAGGACCTCGCCAGCGTGGTGCGCCCGCGCCGCCCGCAGGCGCCTGCCGATCACCGCACCGAACGGCCCAGCGAACCGGCGCCGCGCCCTGCGCCGCTGAAACTGGTGGCCGAACAGCGCGTCGCCGGTGACCACGCAAAGGCACCGTCGGATCTGCCCCGCACGGTTCCGGTGCGCCCGCGCCGCGTCTCCCGCGTGGCCGAAATCGCCCCCCGCGAAGCCGAGGTCACGCCGATCGACGGCGACGGCGCAGGCTTCGTCGCCTATGCCGAGCAGGTCGGCGCCACAGAGCTGCCCGAGCTGCTCGAAGCCGCCGCCGCCTACATGGCCTACGTCGAGGGCCGCGACCAGTTTTCGCGCCCGCAGCTGATGTCCACAGTGCGTCAGGCCGAGGCCACAGAAAGCTCACGCGAGGACCGGCTGCGCAGCTTTGGCCAGCTGTTGCGCGAGGGCAAGATCAAGAAGACCGCCGGGGGCCGATTCACCGCCTCCGACCGGATCAGCTTCAAGCCCGACCGCGCCGCCGGTTGAAATCAGACGTTACAATAAATCAAACGGCACCCCACGCGGGTGCCGTTTGTTTTTGCACCCACTTGTCATGCCTGAACCCCCATCACCCCGGCGATGCAGCTGAAATCCGCCCGCGACACCTCGAACAGGCCAACGCGGAACCTGTAGCCCCAGGCCTTCTGCCCCCGCGTGAACGCAAACTGCTCCAACAAGGGCGCAATCGCTGCCACGCGGGCCGCGCTCCACGCCACGTCCCGGCGCCGCGGATGAAACCCCTCCGCCTGCGTCACCTGATAGGGCTCGCGCTCGCGCAACCGCCCCAAGGCGGTGAAGGCCTGCAACTTGCCGCTTCCCCGAAACAGCCGCGTCGGTGAACAATACGCGACGCCATCACCGGGCCGCATCCGCCGCAGCGGTCCGCCCTTGCCATGACAGACCTGCATGAATCCCTCGCGGCACCCGCGCGCCACATGCTCCGCCGAAGCCACGGCGATCCAGCACCGCGCCCCCAGAGCCAGCGGCAGTTGCGCCAAAGTCGGCGCCTCACCCTCGGACCCTTGCTCGAACAGATCTCTCAATTTGGCCTCCCCTGCGCCAAAGCTCGGGACAGCCTGTCACGGAATGCCGTCAGGAACTGTCAGCACAACACGGGTCGGCGGGCGGGCGCCTTTCGGCGCAGCCGAAACAGTGCCGCCCCCGACCAGCGCAGACGACCGAAACGAAAACGGCCCCCCGAAGGGAGCCGTGCATTCATTTCAAACCGTCGTCCTCGTAGCGGATCGGGTCGGCATCCGGATCGGCCTGCCCGACCCCCTTGAATACCGCCTTCAGCGGCAGCATCCACAACACGCCCAGCACGACGTAGATGATGAACTCCAGCCAGATCGGCGGCCGCTCGAACAGGCTGATGATGTACAGAGCCAGCCCGATATACACCGGCAGCCCCACCACCAGCACCAGCAGCGACAGCCGCCGACGCGCTTTGTACGACAATCCCTTTTTCTGGGCCATCAGTCAGCAAACGGGTCGGTGACGAGGATCGTGTCGTCGCGCTCCGGCGAGGTCGACAGCAGCGCCACCGGGCAGCCGATCAGTTCCTCGACGCGGCGGACGTATTTCACCGCCGCCGCCGGGAGGTCTGCCCAGGACCGCGCGCCTTCGGTCGACTCCGACCAGCCTTCCATCTCCTCGTAGACCGGCGTGCAACGCGCCTGCTCTTCCGAGGCAAACGGCAGGTAGTCCAGCTGCCGACCGTCCAGCTCGTAGCCCACGCAGATCTTCAGCGTCTCGAAGCCGTCCAGAACGTCCAGCTTCGTCAGCGAAATCCCGTTCACGCCCGAGGTCGCGCAGGTCTGCCGCACCAGCGCCGCATCGAACCAGCCACAACGGCGCTTGCGGCCCGTCACGGTGCCGAACTCATGGCCGCGCGTGCCCAGACGCTCGCCATCCGCATCGTCCAGCTCGGTCGGGAACGGACCCTCGCCCACGCGCGTGGTATAGGCCTTCACGATCCCCAGCACGTAGTCGATCGCGCCCGGCCCGATGCCCGTGCCCGTCGCCGCCTGCCCGGCAATCACGTTCGACGAGGTCACGAACGGATAGGTGCCAAAGTCGATGTCCAGCAACGACCCCTGCGCGCCTTCGAACAGGATGCGCGAGCCCGCCTTGCGCTTCTCGTTCAGCACCTTCCAGACCGGAGCGGCATAGGGCAGGATCTCCACCGCGATCTCGCGCAGCTGCGCGATCAGCTTCTCGCGGTCGACCGGCTCGATCCCCAGACCCTTGCGCAGCGGGTCATGGTGCTGCAACGCGCGGTCCACCCGCGCCTCCAGCGTCGCCGGGTCCGCCAGATCGGCCACGCGCACCGCGCGACGGCCCACCTTGTCCTCGTAGGCCGGGCCGATGCCGCGGCCCGTGGTGCCGATCTTCGTCCCCTTCGAGGCCGCCTCTTCGCGCGCCCGGTCCAGCTCGCCATGGATCGGCAGGATCAGCGGCGTGTTTTCCGCGATCATCAGCGTCTCGGGCGTGATCTCCACACCCTGTTCGCGGATCTTGGCGATCTCCGACACAAGGTGCCACGGATCCAGCACCACGCCGTTGCCGATCACCGACAGCTTGCCGCCGCGCACCACGCCCGACGGCAGCGCGTTCAGCTTGTAGACCTTGCCGTCGATCACCAGCGTATGCCCCGCGTTATGGCCGCCCTGGAATCGGCAGATCACGTCGGCCCGTTCCGACAGCCAGTCCACGATCTTGCCTTTGCCTTCATCGCCCCACTGGGCGCCGACAACCACGACGTTTGCCATATCCATAGGTCCTTTCGGAGGTTCAAACCCGCGCCCGTATAACGACGCCCGCGCGACAGCGAAACCGCAAAATGCTGGACAGCCCCGCGTCAAAACCCCACCTAGGGACAAATTCAAAGGAGTCCCCCATGTCCTTCCTGCTGCGCTGGCTGTTTGCCTTCCTCCTTCTCGCCGCCACGTGGAACCCGACCGTCTGGAACTGGACGCGCGCGGCGCAGCACCATTGGACCGATGCCAAGTCGATCATCACCCTCACCGGGCTGATCCTGCTGGCGGGCTACGTCATCTACCTGCGCGCAACGGTGCGCAGCATCGGCCTTGGCGGGATGCTGTTCGTGCTCGCCCTCTTTGCCGCGCTGCTCTGGGTCGCCACCGACTTCGGCCTGATCTCCCTGTCCGACCCAGGCCTGCTGGCGTGGCTCGGGCTCTTCGCCGGATCGCTGGTGCTGGGAATCGGCATGAGCTGGTCGATCATCCGTCGCGCCATCTCTGGCCAGGTGGATACCGACGACGTCGAGGAATAGGGCACTCCCCCGGGACGATGGACCCAAAGGGTCGGTGGGCGGGCGCTTTCCGGCGCAGCCGGAACAGAGCCGCCGCCGACCCGCCGACCCATCACCCACCTAGTACCACCGCACCCAATCCACTTCCCGGTAGCTCCAGACCCAATGGCCGCCATCCCCCTCAGCCGTGCCATGCCGTGCTCTTGACCCACCGAACATGCCGTATGCGACCCAGCTGTCCCGGAACGACCGCAACTCCGTGATTTCCAGCCCCAGCGCTTCCGCCCGCTCCTCTTGCCGCTGGGCGAAGATAGCCCCCTGAAGCGCCACCGGAACCTCCCACAACAGGATCGCCAGCACGGGTAAGGCGACAATGCGCGGCCCCACCGACAGCTTCCGCAACACGAGCACGCCGCCGATCAGCAACCCCAGCGCCATCAGCGCCCCCGGCCACATCCGCATTTCGAGAAGCCCGTCCAGCACCACCAGCACCACACTGGCCGGCAGGAATAGCAGCGACAGCACCGCATCCTCTAAGTCCACCGGCCCGCCGCCACGACGCCCCCACGCATGGTCTCCGCCGATCCCCGCGTAGCCCCAAGGCAGCGCCACCGCCAAAAGGCCCACCGCCAGCCAAACCCAGTGCCGCCGCCCCGCCAGCCAAAGCATCAGCACCGGGACCGCCCAGACCGCAAGGGCGATCCCCGCCAGTGTCAGCAACCGCTCCACCATGAAACCGGACATACCGCCTCCTTTTGCCTTGCGCAGCACAGCCGCCTTGCGTCCTGTGCCCGCTTCCCCTACATAGCCGCAGAATTCGCAAAGATTGTGCAGGCCTCATGCAGAACGTCGTCCTCATCGTCCACCTCCTCCTTGCCCTCGGCCTGATCGGTGCCGTGCTGCTTCAGCGCAACGAAGGCGGCGGTCTCGGCATGGGTGGCGGCGGTGGCCCCGCCGGTGCGCGCGCGGCGACCACGCCCATGGCAAAGCTGACATGGATCCTCGCCGTGGCCTTCATCGTGACTTCGATCACGCTGACCATCTTTGCCGCACAGAACTCCGCAGGCTCCTCGATCCTCGACCGTCTCGCCCCGACCGGCGCGCAAACGCAGTCGGACGCCCCCGCCGTGCCGGGCGCGGACCTGAACGTCGACGACCTGCTGCCGCCCCCGTCGGCAGGCGGCACCGACGCGCCGCTCACGCCCAAGGCGGACTGAGCCCCAGCACAGACCATCGCAAAGGCGGCCTCCGGGGCCGCCTTTTTCGTTTCGGACAGCTTTTTACCCGACTGGGGCCTGCGCCACCGTTCAGTCCCAGTTGTAGTTTCCGGATAATTCCTCGGTGGGCAGGATGGGCTGCGGCTCTGCCGCATCCGCGCCAAATCCGATGGCGTCGCGGTCTTCCACGTCAACCGCGCGCCGCACCGGGACATAGCGCCATTCATTCTCGCCACCCCGCGCAGCCTCCTCCCCGGCACCCGCGGCGAAATCGAATCCATCCTCCGCCCCGTCCAACTGCTCCGCCTGCAACGTCCCCAACGTGGCATCCCGCAAGGGAATCGCATCGCGTGACGGATTGTCTCCGATATCGCCCTGCACCAGTTCCCCATCCGAACCGAGCGGCATCCGCGCCGCGCCCTGCCTCCCCACCCCACGATCGTAAAATTCAAAGGACATCGTGACGCTCTCGCCCATGGTCGTCTCTCCCCTCAAAGGTCTTCATGAAATTCTGTGCTCAAGGCCGCCTCAAATCCGCACGGCCCAGGGCAGCATCGCCCCAGGGCGACCGGCGCGCCAGTCGGCAAATCCACCCCTTGTAAAATGTTCCACAAACTCTTGGTGATAGCACGGCGGCGCCCCGCATCATCTTGCGGTCGTCTGGACTTTTCAGCCCGAATCCGCTATTAGCCAAATCCCGTGTTGCAGCCGTCGACACATGCGGTAAAAGCCGCCTGTCCGACGGCTTGCTCGCCCGGTCGGGCACAATCGAAAAGACCGGAATACAGGCAAAGACACGGGGTTTCCTGATGGCGCGTTTCATCTTTATTACGGGTGGTGTGGTTTCTTCGCTGGGCAAGGGCCTGGCCTCCGCCGCCCTCGGCGCGCTGCTTCAGGCGCGCGGATACTCGGTCCGCCTGCGCAAGCTCGACCCCTACCTGAACGTCGACCCCGGCACCATGTCGCCCTTCGAGCATGGCGAGGTCTTCGTCACCGATGACGGCGCGGAAACCGACCTCGACCTTGGCCATTACGAACGCTTCACCGGTGTCCCCGCGCGCAAGACCGATTCCATCTCGTCCGGCCGCATCTACACCAACGTTCTGGAGAAAGAGCGCCGCGGCGACTACCTCGGCAAGACCATCCAGGTGATCCCGCACGTCACCAATGAAATCAAGGACTTCATCTCGATCGGCGAGGATGAGGTCGACTTCATGCTCTGCGAGATCGGCGGTACCGTGGGCGACATCGAGGGCCTGCCCTTCTTCGAGGCAATCCGCCAGTTCGCCCAGGACAAGCCGCGCGGCCAGTGCATCTTCATGCACCTCACGCTGCTCCCCTACATCAAGGCCTCGGGCGAACTGAAAACCAAGCCGACCCAGCACTCGGTGAAGGAACTGCGCTCCATCGGCCTCGCCCCCGACATCCTCGTCTGCCGCTCCGAAGGGCCGATCCCCCAGAAAGAACGCGAGAAACTCGCCCTCTTCTGCAACGTCCGCCCCGATTCCGTGATCGCCGCGCAGGACCTGAAATCCATCTACGAGGCCCCCATTGCCTACCACCGCGAAGGCATGGACCAAGCCGTCCTCGACGCCTTCGGCATCACCCCGGCCCCGCGCCCGAACCTTGCGAAGTGGGAAGACGTCTCCGACCGCGTCTTCAACCCCGAGGGCGAAGTCACCGTCGCCATCGTCGGCAAATACACCCAGCTCGAAGACGCCTACAAATCCATCGCCGAGGCCCTGACCCACGGCGGCATGGCCAACCGGGTGAAGGTCAACATCGAATGGGTCGACGCCGAGCTCTTCGACCGCGAAGATCCCGCGCCGCACCTCGAAAAATACGACGCCATCCTCGTACCCGGCGGCTTTGGCGAACGCGGCACCGAGGGCAAGATCAAGGCCGCCAAATACGCCCGCGAGCACAAGATTCCCTACCTGGGCATCTGCCTCGGGATGCAGATGGCCGTGATCGAAGCCGCCCGCAACGTCGCCGGCCTGAAAAAGGCAGGCTCCGAGGAATTCGACCACGAGGCCGGGGAAAAGCGTTTCGAGCCGGTGGTTTACCACCTCAAGGAATGGGTGCAGGGCAACGAGAAGGTCAACCGCCGCCCCGACGACGCCAAGGGCGGCACCATGCGCCTGGGCGCCTATGACGCGGTGCTGAAGGAAGGCTCCCGCGTGGCCCAGATCTACGGCAAGACCACCATCGACGAACGCCACCGTCACCGCTACGAGGTGGACACCAAGTACAAGGAACCGCTGGAAAAATGCGGTCTCGCCTTCTCCGGCATGTCGCCCGACGGCAAACTGCCCGAGATCGTCGAATGGCCCGACCACCCGTGGTTCATCGGCGTCCAGTTCCACCCGGAACTGAAGTCGAAACCCTTCGAGCCGCACCCCTTGTTCCGGGATTTTGTTCGGGCGGCGAAAGAGGTATCGCGGCTGGTCTAAGAAAAGGCGCCCAAACTGGGCGCCTTTTCTTTTGTGTTCAAGTCTTGGCAAAGAAGCTGTTCGCCTCAAAGCCTTCCGCGCAACCGCACCATCAAGTCCATCCGCCCGTGCAGTACTGCCACGACCAGCGGCGCGCCTGTTTCGAGCCAGAACACCACGTGCTCCCGGCACCGGACAGAACGCAAACGCTTATCGATCTCTGGCCACCGCCGTCCGGGCACGCCCTGCAATCCGCCGAAACACGCCTCGAAATCCGCCAGATACGTGTCTGCCTGCGCCAGCCCCTAAGTGCGTGCCGTGTACTGCCATATGTCGATCAGATCCGCCTCGGCCTCGACCGTCAGGCGATAGGTCACGCCTTGAACCCGGCCCGCGCCAGTGCCGCGACCTCGGTCACGCTGCGCCCTGTCACGCGCTGCTCTGCTCCGTCGATCCGGGGACGCAATACCGCCCCGAGAGCCGCAACGGCGGCTTCTTCGCCCAGCAACCGCCCGCGCATCATCTCTTCAAGGCTCAGGCCGAGCGTTTCCGCTTCCGCCGCAAGCCGTGCATAATCTGCGTCATCAAGATTGAGGGTCACGATCTTCATTGCCAGATTGTGCCATAAACGCCCCCGACTCGCCAAGGTGCTTCCAAGCCACCGCGTCCGCGCCAATCCTCAACACCCCCTCACCCAACCGCACGCCCCGTTAACCCCGGTCCCGGCCCCAAACCACGCACATCGCGTATGCATGGTTTGTGCATACTTTCCGCATGGATTCTGCCTGTTTCCGGCGGGTTAACGCGGCTCGGAAAACGGTTAATCTTAACGCGCCCCGTACCACCGGCCCGAATACCCCATCACCCGCGCCACACCTCGCCCGTCCGGGCGTTGATCGTATAGGCCAGCCGCGCGCCAATCGCCTGACAGCGGACCTCGAACACGTCCTCGGCATCGCCCGGCTTCATGCCCACCACGTCTTCGCACAGGAACCCGACCGAGGTAATCATATACGCGCCCAGCGTGTGCATCTCGTGCCGTGTCAGGGACTTCACGCCACCAGCGGTGAACCCCAGCACCAAAGCCGAACACACTGTAATGTCGATGATTTTCTTGAACATGATTGTCTGCCTCTTTTGCTCTCTGTCGCCAAGTTGACAATGGATCGTGGCGAAATCCGGGCACTGATGCTGCATCCGCAACAACCCCAAGGTTGCAGAAATGCGATTTTGCACGGTCAACAATCGGTTTATGCAATCCCCATTGTCGCCAGATCCGGAGCCCCAAAGACCTCTTGTCGGCGCGTCCCCCGCGCCTTACCCAAGGCACATGTTAAGCTATCAGCACGCCTTCCATGCCGGGAACCTGGCCGATGTCCACAAGCACGCAGCGCTTGCCTGGACGCTTGCCTATCTGACGCAAAAACCCAAACCGATCAGCTACTTGGAGACACACGCCGGTCGCGCCCTCTATGACCTTTCGGGCGAGGCGGCGCTGAAAACCGGCGAGGCCGCACAGGGCATCGCAAAGCTGCTCGACCGGCTTGCCGCCGATCATCCTTACCGCACCACCATCGACGCCGTCCGCACACAGCACGGCGCCACTGCCTATCCCGGCTCTCCGCTGATCGCGAAAACCCTGCTGCGCGACACCGACCGCCTGCATCTGGCCGAGCTGCACCCGCAGGAGCACGCCGCCCTGCGCGCCAACCTGCGCGGGCGGAATGTCCATGTGCATCAACAGGATGGCTATGACATGACGGTGTCGCTGACGCCACCGGACCCGCGTCGCGGCATGCTGCTGATCGACCCCAGTTGGGAGGTGAAGGCCGACTACGTCACCCTGCCAAAGACCGTCGCCGCCATCGCGCGGAAATGGAACGTCGGCATCATCATGATCTGGTATCCGATTCTCACCGACGCACCGCATGTGCCGATGCTGAAAACGCTTCAGGCCGATCACCCCGAAGGTCTGCGCCACGAGGTCAGCTTCCCCCCCGCCCGCGAAGGGCATCGCATGGTAGGCTCGGGCCTCTTCACCATCAACCCGCCCTGGGGGTTGGAGACCGAACTGCAACACCTCACGAAAACCCTGTTTTCGCGCAAAAATTCCTGAGCAGGGACCGTCCCGCAGCCTATTGTAAGGGTTAACAGAAGGGGGAAACCATGTTCGAACGCCTGTCGCACCTATTCCAGACCAAGACCCCCAAACAGGCCCCCCTACCCGAGATGGACGCCAAGTATGCGCTTGGCACGCTGCTGGTTCGCGTGGCACAGGTGGACCGGGCCTACCTCTTTGAGGAAATTGAACAAATCGACCGGATTCTGCGCGAATGGAACGGCGTGAACGCGGTCGAGGCGGCCAAGATGCGCGCCATGTGCGAACGCCTCTCCGAGGCTGCGGGCGATAGCGAATCCCTCGCCGACCTGATTCGCGACCACGTCGACTACGCCCACCGCCTCCAGGCCGCCCAGGCCCTCTGGAAAGTCGCCCTCGCCGACGGCATCACCGACGACCGCGAACAGGCGCTGGTCGACCTGATCGAAACCCATCTGGGCGTCGAAACCGCCGACTCCGAAGAGGCCCGTGCATCGGCGGCAATCCCCTGACTCCACAGGGAAAATCAACCACCTTGGAAGCACGGCAGAAGACGCTATAACAAACCCATGTTCGCAGATTTTCTCCGCCGCCTCACCGCCCCGCAGCCCGACCAGATGGCCGACGGCGACGCGCGGCTTGCCCTCACCGCGCTGCTGGTGCGCGTCGCCCGTGCCGACGGCCACTTTGACCCGATCGAAGCAGAGCGCATCGACCGCATCATCACCACGCGCTACGGGCTGACCGCTTCAGAAACCCAAGATCTTCGTAAACAGGCCGAAGCGCTGGAGGCCGAGGCCCCCGACACTGTCCGGTTCACCCGTGCTATCAAGGACGCCGTGCCCCACGCCGACCGCATCGCGGTGATCGAGGCGCTCTGGACCGTGGTCCTTGCCGACGATGCGCGCGACGACCGCGAAAACGCCCTGCTGCGTTTGGTGACGAACCTCCTTGGTATCACAGATGTCGAAAGCGCCATGGCCCGGCAAAGGGTTGAAAAACAGGGATGATCGCCAGCCTCCCGATGTACTGGCGTCCCGAGAACGCGCATCTGTGGCGCGGCTTCTGGCGGCATGTGCAGGACGCGCTGCCTGACCTTCCCGACCTGACGCCGCCCGAGGACATCCCAAGCCGATGGACCGACCACTGGCTGCGCTATGACCTGATACTCTCAGCCACCTGTTCCCTGCCCTTTCGGACCGTGCTGAAAGATCGCGTGACCTATGTCGGCACGCTCGGCCATTTCGTCACCGAACCGGGCGGTTACTATTTCTCAAGACTCATCCGCCACCCTGACGCCCGCGAGATCACGACCCTCGCCTACAACGAACCGATCAGCCAGTCTGGCTGGGCCGTGACCCGAGGCCACCCCGCGTTAACCAACGTCAAGAACCATATCGAGACCGGCGCGCATTCCGCCTCTCTCGCCGCCGTTGCCGAAGGCCGCGCCGATGCGGCCATGATCGACGCCATCACCTGGCGCATCCTCGAACGCTGCGATCCGAACGCGCAGCGTGTCATCGTCGATGGGGCCAGCCCCGTCTCCCCGGGATTGCCGCTCATCACCGCCAAGGGCAACGACCCGGCGCCCCTGCGCGCCGCCCTGGCGCAGGCCACGCAGACCTTCAAGACCGAAGACCCCGACCTCATGGGCGGCCCGCTGTCGTTTCATCTTCTGGATGAAGCGACCTACCACGCTTTGCCCATCCCGGCAGCACCGCCCGCGTGACCCGACGTTAGCGCACCAAAAAAACGGCACTCCCCCTTGCCAACCGTCAAGGATTGGGCGTTTCATGCCCAAAATCTAACCATTCCGGGGGCCCCTTGTCCGACACGCCCGTCATCGAAATCCGCGACCTTCACAAGGCCTATGGCCGTCTGGAGGTGCTGAAAGGTGTCGATATCTCTGCGCCCAAGGGCCATGTGATCTCGCTCATCGGGTCGTCCGGCTCCGGCAAATCCACGCTGCTGCGCTGCTGCAACCTGCTCGAGGACAGCCAGAAGGGCGAGATCCTGTTCAAGGGCGAACCCGTCAGCTGGAAGGGCACGGGCCACCACCGCCGCCCTGCCGACGCGAAACAGGTGCTGCGCATCCGCACGAACCTCTCCATGGTGTTTCAGCAGTTCAACCTGTGGGCGCATATGACGATCCTGCAGAACGTCATGGAGGCCCCGCTGACCGTCCTCAAACGCGACCGCGCCGAGGTCGAGCAGGCCGCCCGCGCCTACCTCGACAAAGTGGGCATCGGTGACAAATGCGACGTCTACCCGGCGCAGCTCTCCGGCGGCCAGCAGCAGCGCGCCGCCATCGCCCGCGCCCTGTGCATGGAGCCAGAGGCGCTGCTTTTCGACGAACCGACCTCCGCGCTCGACCCCGAGCTGGAACAGGAAGTCGTCAAGGTTATCAAGGCCCTCGCCGAAGAAGGCCGCACCATGATTATCGTCACCCACGACATGAAGATGGCCCATGATGTCAGCGACCACGTCGTCTTTCTGCATCAGGGCCTGATCGAAGAACAGGGCGCGCCGGGCGACCTGTTCGGCAACCCGAAATCGGAACGGCTTCAGGGCTTCCTGAAGTCGACCGTTCACGCCTGAGGCGGCATCAGACCGCCCGACCCGGGCCACCTGGCCCAAACCCAAGGGAGCAATGACATGAAAAACATTCTGATCGGAACCGCCGCGCTGGCGATGATGGCCGGTGCCGCCATGGCCGAGAGCCACTCGGTCGTCCGTCTGGGCACCGAGGGCGCCTACCCTCCGTACAACTTCATCAACGACGCAGGCGAGGTCGACGGCTTTGAACGTGTTCTGGGCGACGAGCTGTGCAAGCGCGCCGAGCTGACCTGCGAGTGGGTCACCAACGACTGGGATTCGATCATTCCGAACCTGGTGTCGGGCAACTACGACGCCATCATCGCGGGCATGTCCATCACGCCCGAGCGTGACGAAGTCGTTGATTTCACCCAGAACTACACCCCGCCGTCGCCCTCTGCCTTTGCCGCCATGTCGGCGGACGTTGACCTTGCGGGCGGCGTGATCGCGGCGCAGACCGGCACCATTCAGGCGGCCCATGTCACCACCATGGAAGGCGCGACGCTGCTGGAATTCCCGACGCCGGATGAAACCGTCGCAGCGGTCAAGAGCGGCGAGGCCGACGCGGTCCTCTCGGACAAGGACTACCTGATCCCCGTGGTCGAGGAATCGGCGGGCGAGATCGTATTCGTCGGCGACGACGTGCCGCTGGGCGGCGGCATCGGCATGGCCTTCCGTGAAAGCGACCCCGAGCTGCGCGGCAAGTTCGACGCCGCCATCCAGTCCATGAAGGACGACGGCACCCTGAACGCGCTGATCGTCGAGCATCTCGGCGCGGACAGCCCGAAGTTCTGAGTCAAACACTCTGCGCCCCGGCTAAACGCCGGGGTGCCCCCACCGGAGAACGACCATTCTCAGCTGCGCCGATCCTTCGACCCTCTCGGGTCTCAGCTGGCTTTTGTGCTACCTCACCACGGGCAAGCACATGGCGTTCTATACTTCCTTCGGCACCGTCCTGCTGCTGCTGGCCATCACCGCCCCTGTCGCCCTGGGATTCGGTTTTTCCGCCGCCATGGCGGCGCGGTCGCGCATCCTGCCGCTGTCATGGCTGGGGCGCGGCTACATCGCCATCGTCCGCGGCGTGCCGGACATCGCGTTCTTCCTCTTTTTCGTCATCGCGCTGGACCAGTTCTTTGAATGGATCCGGCACGAGGTGAAATGCCCCGACTGGGATCAGCCGATCCGGCAGGGCAATGACTTCGTCGTCTGTGCGGCCGCGAAACTGCCGCTGGGCAATGCCGCGCAATGGGTACACGAGGTCTATGGCTTCAGCCTCGCCGTCATCACCTTTGCCATCGTCTTTGGCGCCTTTGCCGCGAACGTCCTGTACGGCGCGATGAAGGCCGTGCCGCACGCACAACTGGAAACCGCCGAGGCCTACGGCATGAGCCCCCGCCAGACCTTCTGGCGCATCCTCGTGCCGCAGATGTGGGTCTACGCCCTGCCCGGCCTGTCGAACCTGTGGATGGTGCTTATCAAGGCCACGCCGCTGCTGTTCCTGCTCGGGGTCGAGGACATAGTCTACTGGGCGCGCGAACTGGGCGGGTCCAAGACCGCGCGCTTTACCGACTATCCGCACGGCGACTGGCGCATGTGGTACTTCCTTGCCCTGCTGGTGTTCTACCTCGCATTCACATGGGTGTCGGAGAAGGTGCTGAACCGCCTCATGGCACGACTGACGCGCGGGCAGGCCACCATGGGTGGCGAAGCGCAAAGGAAGGCGACATGAGCTGCTGGGACACCGTCCAGATGTACGCCCTGCGCTCCGTTGGCATTGGCGAGCGGTTGCTGCCGCGCGATGATTTCACCCTGTGCCAGCAGGTCACCCTGATCGGGTCGGGCATGATCTGGAACGTCTACTTTGGCGTGCTTGCGCTGACCTTCGGGTTTTTCCTAGCCACCGCCGTGGCGCTCGGAAAGGCCTCGCCCTCCCGCTGGCTGCGCAAGCCCGCCGAGTGGTTCATCTTCATCTTCCGCGGCTCGCCGCTTTTCATCCAGTTCTTCTTTGCCTATTTCGCCTTTCTCTCGCTGAAATCCGTGTCGCCAGTGTTCGATAGCCTGTCGGCGGCCTGGCTCGGCGCGCTGATCGTGCTGTTCCTGAACACCGCCGCCTATTCCGGAGAGATCTTCCACGGCGCACTTCTGTCGGTCCCCAAGGGCGACATGGAGGCTGCGGACGCCTACGGCTTCTCCGGCTGGCCGCGCTTTCGCAAGATCACTTGGCCCACCATGCTGCGCCTCGCCTGGCCCGCCTACACCAACGAGGCGATCTTTCTCTTTCACGCCACGACGCTGGTGTATTTCTCGGGCTTTCCGGCACGCCAGCAGCAGGGCGACGCGCTGTATTACGCCAATTACTTCGCCGACAAGACCTTCAACCCCTTCGTGCCCTACCCGATCCTCGCGGGATATTTCATCCTCGTGACGCTGTGCATCATCGGGGTTTTCGGCGTGGTGAACAAACGGCTGAACCGGCATTTGCCGCAGGCCAACCGATCCAGATTGCGCCTGCGCCCCAACCTTCTGCGCTGAGGGACCCGCGCCCGCAGCACCGGCATGTGAAAACCCACATATTGCACGAAGACGTCATGTTGGTAACTTTACCCTACGGCAGACATGCCGCCAACGATGCTGACTTTCTGGTTTACGATTATGATGTTACTGACCGTGGTCCTGTTTTTCGCGGCCAGGCTGGGCCTCATCGCCGCAACATATCAAAGCCTCGCATCCACGAGCGTCTCCCGGGCGCTCACCAAGCCGCGGCGGCGGCAGATCCTGTTGATCCTGATCGGCGCCGTGATGTTTCCGCTGGATATTTTGGCAGCCGCCATTCTAACGGTGATGAACTGAGCGCACGGGCCTTGCCAAACCCGCCGGAACCTCGTTATCTGAATTTGATCAAAAAAAGATAACGAGGCCAACATGCCCGCCCCCAGCGCCGAATGGCTGCATGAGCACCCCCACATCCGTACCATCCGCGCCGCTGCCTGTGACCTGAACGGCGTCGCCCGTGGCAAACGGATGCCCATCCCCTCCGCGATCAAGCTTCTGTCGGACGGAACCCGTTTCCCCTATTCGGCCCTCTCGGTCGACATCTGGGGCGAGGACATCGACAACAGCCCGCTGGTGTTCGAAAGTGGCGACCGCGATGCAACGCTGTTCCCGACCGAACGCGGCTTTGTTCCAATGCCATGGCTCGACGCGCCATCGGCCCTCATCCCGCTATGGATGTACCACGAGGACGGGCGGCCCTATGACGGCGACCCGCGCCACGCACTGAACTACGTGCTGCAACGCTACGAGGCACGCGGGCTGACCCCGGTCTGCGCGGTCGAGCTGGAATTCTACCTCATCGACGATTCCGGTCGGTCGCTGCGCGTGCCGGTCTCGCCACGATCGGGCAAGCGGCGCGACATGGCCGAGGTCCTGTCGATCCGCGCGCTGGACGCCTTCGACAGCTTCTTTACCGACCTCTACGATCACTGCGAGGCGATGGACATTCCCGCCGACACAATGATCTCCGAGGCGGGGCTGGGCCAGTTCGAGGTCAACCTCCTGCATCAGGATGACGCCCTGAAGGCCGCCGACGATGCCTGGCTGTTCAAGCAACTGGTCAAGGGTCTGGCCCGCAAGCACGGCTTTGCCGCCTCCTTCATGGCCAAGCCCTACGAGGACTACGCCGGTTCCGGGATGCACGCGCACTTCAGCGTGCTCGACCGCGACGGGCAGAACGTCTTCGACAACGGCGGTCCCGAAGGCACGACCCTGCTGCACCACGCCATCGCGGGCTGCATGAAGTCGCTCTACGATTCGACGCTGATCTACGCGCCGCACCTCAACAGCTACGAACGCTTCGTGCCCGGCGCCCATGCCCCCGGTGCGATCTGCTGGGCGCACGAGAACCGCACCGTGGCGATCCGCGTGCCCTCGGGCAGCCCTGCGGCGCGGCGCATCGAACACCGGCTGTCGGGCGGCGACGTGAACCCCTACCTCGCGCTGGCGGCCATCCTCGGCGCGGCCCTCGTTGGCATCGAGGACGGCGAGATGCCGCCCCCCGCCATCACCGGCAACGCCTATGCACAGGACCTGCCGACGATTCCGCGCGACTGGGACACAGCCATCGACGCCTTCGAGAAGTCGACCGTCATGCCACGCATCTTCCCGCGCGAGATGATCCGCAACCTCGTGATGATGAAGCGGCAGGAAAGCCGCGACATGGAGGATCTGACGGAAAGCGAACGGGTCGATATCTACCTCGACACCGTGTAACAAGGGGCACACAAACGCCCCCTTGCGGCCCTTCGGGGCCGCACCTACCTTTGGCCCGAACGCTTCGGAAACCCCATGAAAATCGGCATCCTGCAAACCGGCCCCGTTCCCGCTGACCTGGTAGACCAGTTCGGCGAATACCCGGATTTCTTCGTCCGCCTGCTGTCCCCGCATGGCTTCGACTTCCAAAGCTGGTCGGTGGTGGACGGCGTCTTTCCCGATTCTGTTGAGGACGCCGACGGCTGGCTCATCACCGGCTCGCGGCACGGCGTCTACGAGGATCACCCCTGGATGCAGCCACTCATGCAGTTCATCCGCGACATCTATGCCGCGGGCCGTCCCTTGGTCGGCGTCTGCTTTGGCCATCAGGCCATCGCGCAGGCGCTTGGCGGCCATGTCGAGAAATTCGCGGGCGGCTGGTCCATCGGACCCAAGGTCTACCACTTCGACGGCCCCGGCCTGACTGGCGACAAGGTGATCCACGCCTATCACCAGGATCAGGTCATCACGCCCCCCGAGGGCGCTCAGACCATCGCGCATAACGATTTCTGCGCCCACGCGGCGCTGTACTACCCCGGACACGCGCTCAGCGTGCAACCCCACCCCGAGTTCGGCGACGCCTATACGCGTGCCCTGATCGAGACCCGTGGCCCCGGTGTCGTCCCCGACGACCGGCTGGCAGAGGCCTCGGCCAAGCTCGGCACCCCACTCGACAGCGGAGACGTGGCCGCGCTGTTCGCGCGCTTCTTCCGCGAGAGGAGCATCTCATGACCGATTTCATGCAACAAATCCCCGAGGCCGCGCAGGCCTACCTGTCCCAGCGCCGTCTGGACGAGGTGGAATGTATCATCCCCGACCTCCCCGGCATCGCGCGCGGCAAGGCGGTTCCCGCGTCGAAATTCGCCAAGCAGTCTTATTTTCATCTGCCGGACTCGATCTTCTACCAGACGATCACCGGCGAATGGGGCGAAGCGGCGGGAGAAGACGGCTTCATCGAGCGCGACATGATCCTGAAGCCCGATCTGTCCACCGCCACCGCTGCGCCTTGGACGGGGGACTGGACGCTTCAGGTCATCCACGACGCCTATGACCGCCACGGCGAACCGATCCCCTACAGCCCGCGCAACGTGCTGCGCCGCGTCGTGCAACTGTACCGCGACCGCGGCTGGCAGCCCGTTGTGGCCCCGGAAATGGAATTCTTCCTCGTCGGGCGCAACACCGACCCCGCGCAGGACATCAAGCCGATGATGGGTCGCTCCGGCCGCCCCGCCGCAGCGCGTCAGGCCTATTCCATGACCGCCGTGGACGAATTCGGCCCGGTGATCGACGACATCTACGACTTTGCCGAGGCGCAGGGCTTCGAAATCGACGGCATCACGCAGGAAGGCGGCGCCGGTCAGCTCGAGATCAACCTCCGCCACGGCTCGCCGGTGCGGCTGGCGGACGAGGTCTTCTATTTCAAACGCCTGATCCGCGAGGCGGCGCTGCGCCACGACTGCTTTGCCACCTTCATGGCCAAGCCCATCGCAGACGAACCCGGCTCTGCCATGCACATCCACCACTCGGTTCTGGATGCAAAGACCGGCAAGAACCTGTTCTCTGGCCCGGATGGCGAGGAAACCCCGGCCTTCCGCCATTTCATCGGCGGTTTGCAGCGGCACATGCCTGCGGCCATCGCCGTCATGGCGCCCTACGTGAACAGTTATCGCCGTTACGTGAAGGACCACGCCGCCCCCATCAACTTGGAATGGGGCCGCGACAACCGCACCACGGGCATCCGCGTGCCGCTGGCATCAAGCGAAAGCCGCCGGATCGAAAACCGCGTGGCGGGCATGGATTGCAATCCTTACCTCGGGATCGCGGCATCGCTCGCCTGCGGCTACCTCGGGTTGGTTGCCGGGCTGGAACCTTCCGAGGAATTCAAGGGCGATGCCTACGAAGGCGACGGCGACTTCCCGCAGGTGCTGGGCTCGGCGCTGGACCTTTTCGAGGAAGCCCATGAATTGCACCAGGTTCTGGGCGAGGACTTCTGCCGCGTCTACAAGATCGTGAAGCGGGCGGAATACGAGGAGTTCCTCCAGGTGATCTCGCCCTGGGAGCGCGAGCACCTGCTGCTCAACGTCTGAGCGGCCTGACCCATCGGCGCGCGCGATGCGCGCCCTCTCACTTCCGGGGGCTTCGCCCCCAGACCCCCGTTGGGGCGCTGCCCCAAACCCCGCGGTATTTTCATCAAGATGAAGGAGCACGTGACGCCTTGAACCTGCTGTTTTCCAATGATCGCCGTGGTGAATACCCTTCCAGCTGGTATGCTGAGACCGCGCCGGGTCTGGCCCCGTTTCCGTCTGTACAGGGAAGCATAAAGGCGGACGTCGTTGTCGTCGGCGGTGGCTACACCGGGCTGTCCGCTGCGCTGCATCTGGCGGAGGCCGGCGTCGACGTGGCTTTGGTCGAGGCACATCGCGTGGGCTTCGGGGCCTCGGGACGCAATGGCGGGCAGCTTGGGTCCGGTCAGCGGCAGGACCAATTGACGCTTGAGGGGATGGTCGGAGAAGACCGTGCACGCGCTCTTTGGGATCTGGGCGAGGACGCCAAGGCGCTGGTGAAATCGCTTTGCGCGAAGCACGCCATCGACTGCGATCTGCGACCCGGCGTGGCATGTGCCGCCACCTCTCAGGGATCGGCGGACTGGATGCACCGGTTTGCGGGCCATTTGGGGGATCGTTATAGCTACGAAATCGAGGCCCTTGGGCGGGAGGCGTTTCAGACGCTCTGCCCATCGGCAGCCTATGTCGGGGGCATTCTCGACATGGGGGCAGCCCATCTTCATCCTCTGAAACTCGCGCAGGGACTGGCACGGGCGGCCTCTGTAGCGGGCGCCCGGATTTTCGAAAACTCGGTCGTTTCCCGCGTTGAAGAAGGTGCAAAAGTGACGGTCGTCACGGAAACAGGGCAGATCAATGCAGATCACCTGATCCTTGCCACCGGCGGATACCTTGGCAGCCTGAACACTGAGGTAGCGGCGAAGGTCATGCCGATCAACAATTTCATCGTCGCGACAGAGCCGCTCGGGGAGGACGCCGCCCGCGTGCTGACACGCGATGTGGCCGTTGCCGACGACCTTTTCGTTGTGAACTACTTCCGCCTGTCCGCCGACAAGCGTCTGCTTTTTGGCGGTGGTGAATCCTACGGCTACCGTTTCCCCAGGGACATCCGCGCCACGGTGCGCAAACCCCTGTCCCAGATCTTCCCGCATCTTGCGGACGCCCCGCTGACCCACGCATGGGGCGGCACCCTCGCCATCACCATGAAGCGCCTGCCGCACCTGGCGCGCCTGTCGCCGAACGTCTTGTCCGCCTCGGGATATTCCGGGCACGGCGTCGGGAATGCGGTGCAGGCGGGCCAGTTGCTTGCCGAAGCTGTCCGCGGCCAGTCCGCAGGATTCGATCTCTTCGCCGGATTGCCGACACCCACCTTTCCCGGCGGCGCGGCCCTGCGCTCGCCTTTGCTGGTGCTGGCCATGACATGGTTCGCCATGCGCGACCGGCTGGGCCTCTGACCGCGCGCTGATCGCCGTCTTTTCATGTTTCGCCCCAGCCACAGGGGCCGGCATGCATCGCCTGCGACGTATTTCGCATTTGCCTTGCTCAACAGCTTATTTTACATTTTCGGAAACGGACCTTAAGGATTTTGAAAACCATGCTCCCCAACATGCATGACGCAGAACCGATCCCCGCAGCGGCCCGCGCCGAGATCGACCGCCTGCTGCAAACCGGCGACCTGTTCCGTTACACCGCCCCCGAGGACGCGCCCGTCGCGCTGCTGGAGCGTGAATTCGCCGCCGAGATGGGTGTGAAATACGCGCTCGCCGTCTCCTCATGCTCCGCTGCGTTGTTTCTGTCGCTGAAGGCGCTTGGTCTGCCGCGCGATGCTCGCGTCATGATCCCGGGGTTCACCTTTGCCGCCGTGCCGTCCTCGATCGTTCATGCCGACCTCGTGCCGGTCCTGTGCGAATGCGGGCCAAATTACCGTATCGATCTCAAGGACTTCGAGGCCAAGCTCGACACCGTTTCGGCGGTCATCGTCAGCCACATGCGCGGCCATACTTCCGATATGGACGCCATCATGGCGCTCTGCGACACACGGGGGATTCCCGTGATCGAGGACGCCGCGCACAGCCTTGGCACCACGTGGAATGGTCGCAAAATCGGCACTTTGGGCAAGATCGGCTGCTTCTCATTCCAGTCCTACAAACTGCTCAACGCGGGCGAAGGCGGCATCCTCATCACCGATGACGCCGACATCGTGGCGCGCGCGGTGATCCTGTCCGGCGCCTATGAACACATGTGGCGCAAGCACCTGCGCCCCGGCGACAACGGCGCCGAGCTCGAACAGGCCTTCCAACGCTGGCAGAACAAGCTTCCGCTCTACAATCTGCGCATGTCGAACCTCTCCGCTGCGGTGATCCGTCCTCAAATACCCGAAATCGCGCGTCGTGTGACCGATGGGCGCCGCAACCATGACCACGTCGCAGCGCAGATCAACGCCTCTCCCTGGATCTGGGTGCCCGAGAAACTGGCCCCCGAGGAACGCGCACCGGATTCGCTGCAGTTCAACCTCGATGGCATGGACGAGGCGCAGGTCCGCGCCTTCGTCGATATCGCGGAGCAGGCGGGTGTAAAGGTGCAGGTCTTCGGCCTGACCACCGACAACGCCCGCGCCTACTGGAACTGGCAGTTCCTGCCAGAGATGCCCGACCTTCCCCAAACGCGCGCCATGCTCATGTGTGCCTGCGACACGCGCCTGCCCGCGCGCCTGACGCTGGCCGAATGCGACGCCGTGGCGGCGGTGCTCATCCAGTCTGCCGAGGCGGTAATGGGCGAACATCGCGCCTACGGCACCTGACCCCCAAACACGCAAAGGGCGCGCCGCGAGGCACGCCCTTCATACATCGAATGCCTGTTTTCAGGCCTTATTTTCCCATCTTGGACAGCTTGGACTGCAAATCCGCCAGCTGTTTCTTGATATCGTCAAGGTCCTCGCCCCCCGACTTCGGCTCCGGCGCAGGCCCGGTGGACCCCAGCGGCGCACCGCCGGTCATCGCCTTCAGGAACGCTTCCTGCTGCGCCTGCATCGCCTCTAAGCCCTTCGCCATTGACGGGTTCATGTTGCCCATGTTCTCCATCCACTTCGTCTGCCCCTCGCGAAACATCTCGAAGGTCTGCGCCAGAAAGGCCGGAACCGTGCTGGTCGCCTGCGTCGTGTAACTCCGCACAAGATCGGTCAAGACATTGATCGGAAGGACAGATTCACCCTTGCTCTCATGCTCCGCCACGATTTGCAGGAGGTACTGCCGCGTCAGGTCGTCGCCCGATTTCAGATCGACGATCTGAACGTCGCGCCCATCGCGGATGAACCCCGCGATGTCTTCCAACGTCACGTAGTCGGAAGTCTCGGTATTATACAGCCGTCGGCTGGCGTAACGCTTGATCAGCAACGGTTTTTCCTTGTCGGCCACAGGCTCCCCTCCCTGGCAGATGCAGCTATTGCAGCAAAGCCTATGCGAGCGCAGAACAAAAAGAAAGCCTCTCATTTCATGAGGGGCTTTCCTCTAGGTCATTCTGTTTTCTGGCGAATTCCGAACCGTCCGGGTTCAGAACAGGCTCCCCTGCTCCGGAGGCGGCGTTTTCGCCTTTGCCTTTGCAGCAGGTTTTTCCGGTTTGGCGGGCGTGACCGGGCCGCCACCACCAACGGCCATGACGCCATCCGCGAACTCTATTTCCAGCGACGTCGCACTTTGCGCCGCCCCGGCGGTCGTCACGACCTGCCCGTCCCCGCGCACCACGGCGTAGCCACGCTTCAGCGTCGCGCGATAGCCAAGCGTCTCGTTCAGGCGCCCCAGCGCCTCGGCCCGCGTGCGCGCATCGGCCAGACGCGCGCCCTGCACGTCGCCCATACGCTTGCCCAACTGAGCAAGCCTCTCGCGCCCTTGGACAATCTCGCGCTCCACACCGCGCAAGGTCAGACGCTGCGCCCGATCCGCCAATCGTTTGCGCTCGACCTCCAGCATTCGCCGCAGGATGCCCGGCCGCAGCGAACCCGCCGTCTCCGAAAGCCGCAGCCGCTGCGCCGCCACCGCCCGGTTCAACCCGGCAGGCAGCCGGTCCCCCAGCGTGTCCAGCCGCTGCCGCGGTCCATCCAACAACGTCTCCGCGCGCGGCAAGGCCCGCCCGAGGTCGCGCAACCGCTGGCCGCGATGCTCCAGCCGCAGCCCCATGGCCCGCGCCATTCGTGCACCATAGTCCCGGTTCTGTGCCGCAAGCTCCATCCGCACCGGCACCGCCAGCTCCGCCGCGGCCGTCGGCGTCGGTGCCCGCTGGTCCGAGACAAAGTCGATCAGCGTCGTATCCGTCTCATGCCCCACAGCCGAGATCAGCGGGATCTCGGACGCCGCCGCCGCCCGCGCCACGATCTCCTCGTTGAAGCCCCACAGATCCTCGACCGACCCGCCGCCCCGTGCCACGATCAACAGGTCCGGGCGCGGCAGCGCGCCGCCCGGCGTCAGCCGATTGAACCCCTCGATCGCCCGCGCCACCTCGGGCGCGCAATTGGCGCCTTGCACCGCAACTGGCCAGATCAGCACCTTGCGCGGGAACCGGTCCCGGAGCCGATGCAGAATGTCCCGGATCACCGCGCCCGACGGCGAGGTCACAACGCCGATGATTTCGGGCAGAAACGGCAAGGGCCGCTTGCGTGACGGGTCAAACAGCCCCTCCGCCGCCAGCATCGCCTTGCGCTTTTCCAGCATGGCCATCAGCGCGCCAGCGCCCGCCGGAACCATATCCTCGATGACGATCTGGTACTTCGACTGCCCCGGGAAGGTTGTCAGCCGCCCCGTCGCGACCACCTCCATCCCCTCCTCGGGCTGCGTCGCCAGCTTCGACGCGACGCCCTTCCACATGATCCCCGCGATCACCGCGCGATCATCCTTCAGGTCAAGGTACACATGCCCGGACCGTGGCCGCGACACGCGCCCGACCTCACCACGCACCCGCACATGACCGAATCCGCCCTCGATGGCGCGCTTCACAGCGCCCGACAGTTCGGAAACCGAGAACTCCGGCGTGTTTCCCGCCTCTGCCCCGCCTTCTGACCCGTCCTCGTCAATCAAGTCCATCAGCCAAACCTTGCCCTTGCCTCGCCCTGACCTTAAAGCGTCCCTCGACGAACCGAAAGCGCCCCCTGCTTCTTCTTGGTCCAAATACCTCCGGGGGTTTGGGGGCAGCGCCCCCAATGCGCCACGCACGCAAGGAGCACGCCCATGAACATCCTCATCCTCGGCAGCGGTGGCCGCGAACACGCCCTCGCCTGGGCCGCCCTGCAAAACCCGAAATGCGACAAGCTGATCGTCGCACCCGGCAACGCCGGGATCGCGCAGATCGCCGAATGCGCCTCGCTCGACATCCTCGACGGCGGTGCCGTGGCCGAATTCGCCTCGGAAAACGCCATCGACTTCGTCGTCGTCGGCCCCGAGGCACCGCTGGCCGCCGGTGTCGCCGATCGCCTGCGCGAGGCGGGCCTCAGCGTCTTTGGCCCCTCCGCCGCCGCCGCCCGGCTGGAAGCCTCGAAATCCTTCACCAAAGAAATCTGCGACGCCTGCAACGCGCCGACCGCCGCCTATGGCCATTTCACCGATGCTGATGCCGCAAAAGCCCATATCCGTGCAGGAGCCGCCCCCGTGGTGGTCAAGGCTGATGGTCTCGCCGGCGGCAAGGGCGTCATCATCGCCGAAACCATCGACGAGGCCTGCGCCGCCGTGGATGACATGTTCGGCGGGGCCTTCGGGGGCGCCGGGGCCGAAGTCGTCATCGAGGAATTCATGACAGGTGAAGAGGCCTCCTTCTTCGTCCTCGTCGACGGCGACACCTGCCTGCCCTTGGGCACCGCGCAGGACCACAAGCGCGTCGGCGACGGCGACACCGGCCCGAACACCGGCGGCATGGGCGCCTACTCGCCCGCCCCCGTCATGACCGACGCCGTCACGCAAAAAGCGCTCGATGAAATCGTCCGCCCCTGCATGGCCGAAATGGTCAAGCGCGGCACCCCCTATCAGGGCGTCCTTTTCGTCGGCCTGATGATCGAGAACGGCCAGCCCCGCCTCGTGGAATACAACGCCCGTTTCGGCGACCCGGAATGCCAGGTCCTCATGCTGCGCCTCGGCGCGCAGGCGCTCGACCTTGTGCAGGCCTGCGCCGAGGGGCGGCTGGACCAAGCCCAGGTCAACTGGGCCGACGATCACGCCCTCACCGTAGTCCTTGCCGCCGATGGCTACCCGGGCGACTACGTGAAAGGCTCGGAAATCAAGGGGCTGGACAAGCTGCCCGAGGACAGCTTCCACGTGATGTTCCACGCGGGCACCACCGAGAAAGACGGCAAGATCACCGCCACAGGCGGTCGCGTCCTCGCCGCCACCGCACGCGGCGCAACCCTGCAAGAGGCCCGCGACCGCGCCTACTCCATGGTCGACGCCGTGGACTGGCCCGAAGGCTTCTGCCGCCGCGACATTGGTTGGCGCGCTCTCTGAGCGCGAGCCCGCCTTTGGCAGGACGGCTGGCGCGACCTCTGAGCGCTTCTCTCGAACCTGACCGATGGCGCGCTTTCAACGCGCCCCGGTCACAGCGAGGAATACGGGATGCGCTCCGCCTCCTTCATGCGGATGCGCGCTTGCAACATGTTCAAACGCAACAACAATGTCGCGCGCCGCTCGGCGCTCTTCTCGCCCGTGATCTCGCTTTCCAGGTCGCTCACGTCGCTCTCGAGATCGTCGATGTCCGAGCTCAGACGATAATACGTCCGGCCCTTGTCATGCGCCGCCTGCAAGGTCACCAGATCCGCCGCCGGACAGACCGGAGACAGCGACCGCCCGTCCCGACCTTCGCTATAGGCCCGCTGCGGCGTGCAGTAGACAGGTAAGCCCTGCTGCCGCCCCCGCTCCCACAGCGTGATATCCGGTGCCACGCCCGACTTCTCGCAGGCCTTGGCGTGCTTGGCGACGAAATCCGCCGTCCGCCCCGCCTGCCCGTCGCGCACGCCGATCTCGCGCCAGTTGCCGGACAGGCACTCCTCCTTGCTCAGGGTCGCACAGCCACCGAGCAAGGCCAGCCCGACCAAGGCGTTGATCCAGTTCGATTTCACGATCCACTCCCCTAGACTGCGCGGACGGTGCGGCATCGGCGGCCCTATCGTCAAGTGGCCGCGTCTCAGCGCTTTGGCGTGATGACTTCGTCCTCGGTGACGATCAGGTCCAGCGGCTGGTCGGTCTCTTCCAGCGGCAGATCGTCCATCTCCTGCGCGCCAAAGGCAAAGCCGATCGCCAGCGTCGGCCGTTTCGCCCTGAGCAACTCCAGGGTCCGGTCGTAGAACCCGCCGCCATAACCCAGCCGTCCACCCCCGCGCGAAAACGCCACCAGCGGCACGATCAGCAACTCAGGCTCCATCCGTTCACCAGACGCCGGAATCCATGCACCAAACGTCCCCTCGATCATCTCGCAATCGGGTTCCCAGACGGCGAACGACAAGGGTTTCCCCGCTGCCTCGATCACCGGCACGCCGACCGGCCCGTAGGCCGCCGCCTCGGCCATGGCGGCCAACGGATCGATCTCCGTCCTTATCGCCATGTAGCCGGAAACCGGGACGCCCCGGTAACCTGCCAAAACCTCGCTCAATCTGCCCGCCTGACCGGGCAATCGCGCCTCATACGCCCGTTTCCGTGCAATAAACGCCGCCTTGCGCGCAGCGGCCTTGCGTTCTTCCAATGTCATAGCAGCACCACCACGGCCAGCCCGAGAAAGGCAAAGAAACCCACCACATCCGTCACCGTCGTCACGAAGGCCCCCGAGGCCAAGGCCGGGTCCACCCCCACCTTGTCCAGCACCACGGGGATGATGATCCCCGCCAGCCCTGCAACCACGAGGTTGATGACCATCGCCGTGGCGATCACCCCGCCCAACGCCGGAGAGCCGAACCAGATGATCCCGACAATGCCCATGACCACCGCAAAGGCCACGCCGTTCACCAGTCCCACGATCCCCTCACGGCGGATGACCCGCCACAGGTTCGCCCCCGTAAGGTCCTTCGTCGCCAGCGCCCGCACGGCCACCGTCAGCGATTGCGTCCCTGCGTTCCCGCCCATCGACGCCACGATGGGCATCAACACCGCCAGCGCCACCACTGTGGCAATGGCCTCCTCGAACTGCGCGATCACCAGCGAGGCCATCACCGCCGTGACAAGGTTCACCGCCAGCCACGGGATGCGCCGCTTTACCGTGTCGACCACCTTGTCCGACAGGCGCGATTCCCCGTCCACACCGGCGAGGCGCAGGATGTCTTCCTCGTTTTCCTCGTCCAGTACGGCCATGGCGTCGTCGATGGTGATGACGCCCACCAGCCGCCCGTTCTCGTCCACCACCGGGGCCGAAATCAGGTGATACTGGTTGAAGGCATAGGCCACCTCGCCCTCGTATTCGTCCACCGGAATGGTGTGAAACGACTCCTCGGCAATGGATTTCAGCGTCACGTCCCGCCGCGACGACATGATCCGCCCCAGCGTGACATTCGCCACCGGGCGCAGTTTCGGGTCCACCAGCACGAAATGATAGAACTGCTCCGGCAGGTTCTCGGCCGAACGCATGAAGTCGATGGCCTCGCCGACGCTCCAGTGCTCGGGCGCCATGACGACCTCGCGCTGCATCAGACGACCGGCCGAGAACTCCGGATAGGTTAGCGACTGCTGCACCGCCAGACGTTCGCTCTCGGGCAGAGCCCCCAGAATCGCGCCCTGCTGTTCCTCGTCGAGATCCTCGATCAGGTCGACAACGTCGTCCGAATCCAGTTCGCGCACGGCCTCGGCCAGAACCTGCGGCGACAGGATGCCGATGACTTCCTCGCGTAGCGTCTCGTCCAGTTCCGACAGGATGTCCCCGTCGAACTCCTGACCGTAGAGGCGGATCAGCCGCATCCGGTCAAAAGTGTTCACCTGTTCCAGAAGGTCGGCGATGTCCGCCGCGTGTAGCGGCTCCATCAGCGCGATCAGCTGTTCGCGGTCCTCGCGGTCCACCGCGTAAAGGATCTGCGCTACTTCCTTGCGGTCAAGGGCATAGCCCTCGTCCCGCGCCTCGTCCTTGACGGGTGCTTCGCTGGTGTCAGCCATGTCCTGCCCTCCGCGTTTCTTGTCGGGCAATCTAGGGCATGCGACCGATGAGAAACAGGGCAGATTGTCCTTTTGCTGTCGCAGCAATACGCTGTGCGGAAAGGAGACTGAAATGACCGCAGACCTGCACCTTGGCCAGCTGGTCCTTTTTGACGGAAATCCGTTCTTTGAGGGCGAGTCCGCCGCGAAACACGTCTCTTCAGGCGCGATCCTGGTCGAAAACGGCACGATCACTGCCGTCGGAGAGGCCGCGGCACTCAAGGCCGCCCACCCCAACGCCGCGTTCCACGACCACGGGAACGCCCTCCTGCAGCCGGGCTTCGTCGACGCCCATGCGCATTATCCGCAGACCGGAATCATCGCCAGCTGGGGCAAGCGCCTGATCGACTGGCTGAACACCTACACCTTCCCGGAGGAAAGCCGTTTCCACGATCCCGTCTACGCGCGCGCCATCGCCGACCGTTACCTCGACCTGCTGCTGGCCCATGGCACGACGACCGTGTGCAGCTTCTGCACCATCCACCCGGCCTCGGTCGATGCGCTGTTCGACGCGGCCAGCGCTCGCAACATGCGCGTCTTCGCCGGCAAGACCTGCATGGACCGCAACGCCCCCGACACCCTGCGCGACACCGCGCAATCGGCCTATGACGACAGCAAGGCGCTGTTGGCGAAATGGCACGGTCAGGGCCGCGCCTCCTACGTCATCACGCCGCGCTTCTCGCCCACTTCGACACCCGCGCAACTGACCGCCCTCGGCCAGCTTTGGGCCGAGCATCCAGACTGCCTGATGCAGACCCATCTGTCTGAACAGACAGAGGAAATCGCCTGGGTCAAATCCCTGTACCCGCAGGCGCGCGACTACCTCGACACCTACGAGACGCACGGCCTTCTGGGGCAAAACGGCCTTTACGGCCACGCCATCCACCTTGAGGCGCGCGAGCGCGACCGTCTGCGCGAACATGGCGCGGGTCTGGTGCATTGCCCGACCTCGAACACCTTCATCGGCTCGGGGCTGTTCGACATGGAGGGCCTCATGGCCGAGGGCCAGACCATCGGCCTTGCCACCGACACCGGCGGCGGGTCGTCCTTTTCCATGCTCCGCAGCATGGCCGCCGCCTACGAGATCGGCCAGCTTCGAGGCCGCCCGCTACACCCGTCGGAACTGCTCTGGCTTGCCACCGAAGGCTCAGCGAACACCCTGAGGGACCAGACCATAGGTCGCCTCGCCCCCGGTTCTGCCGCCGATTTCATCGCGCTCGACCTCGCCTCCACCCCCGCCATCGCGCAGCGCAGCGCCCGCGCGGATGACATCTGGGAGGCGCTTTTTCCCACCATCATGATGGGCGACGACCGGGTGATCCGACAGACATGGGTCGCGGGCAAGCCGTTGAAACAATAAAACCAATAAGCCTCAGCAGCCGTCCTTGCCCAGCACCAGCACCCAGATATCCCCGGGCGCGCGCACCAGCCCGTAATCCGTCACCTCGGCGTTCAGCATGTTGCGCCGATGCCCCGGAGACTGCGCCCAATCCCCCAGCACCTCGGTCAGCGTCTTCTGTCCCTTGGCGATATTCTCAGCAATCGCGCAGGCGATATAGCCCTGCGAGCGCGCCCGCTGCATCACGTCGCTGCCGTCCGAGCCCTCGTGGTCAAAGAACCCGCGCCGCGCCATGTCCATCGCATGACGCTTGGCCGCCTCTTCCAGACGCGGCGAGGGCGTCACCGGCCCCAGCCCCTGCTCCGCCCGCAAGCCGTTCAGCATCTGCCGCACCGGCTGCGCCTCGGCCATGGACGACACGGCCATCACCGCCAACAAACAACCAACAAAAATCCTCAAACCAATCCCTCCGACACCCGCATCGCCTCAGGCGAGTTTTCGTGCCAATTCATTCTGCTTCAGGATAGCGGCATCAAGGTTAAAAGTCACCAAATGGCCGTCGCGCACCACCTGTCGTCCCTCGACAAGGAGGTGCCGCACGCGGGTTGGCCCTGCCAGCACCAGCGCAGCCACATCCCAGCTGCCCGCGCTCTCGACGCCCGAGACGTCCCACAGCGCGATATCCGCCCGCTTGCCCACGGCGATCTGCCCGCAATCGTGCCGCCCCAGCACCTCGGCCCCGCCGCGCGTTGCAATGCGCAGCGCCTCGCGCGCGCTCATGGCATCGGCCCCCAGCGACACCCGCTGCAACAGCATCGTCTGCCGCGCCTCGCCGATCAGGCTCGCCGCGTCATTGGACGCCGACCCATCGACGCCCAAGCCCACCTTCACCCCCGCATCGCGCATCGCCCGCACCGGCGCAATGCCCGAGCCAAGCCGACAATTCGAGCACGGGCAATGCGCCACGCCGGTGCCCGAGCGCGCAAACAGGTCGATCTCCGCCCCGTCCAGCTTCACGCAATGGGCGTGCCAGACGTCGTCGCCGGTCCAGCCCAGATCCTCGGCATATTGCCCCGGGCGACAGCCGAACTGCGCCTGGGAATAGGCAATATCCTCGTCATTCTCGGCAAGATGGGTGTGCAGCATCACGCCCTTATCTCGCGCCAGCAGCGCCGCATCACGCATCAACTCCCGGCTGACCGAGAACGGCGAACAGGGCGCCACGCCGACGCGCACCATGGCCCCTTCGGACGCATCGTGGAACGCGTCGATCACGCGGATACAGTCCTCCAGAATGGCGGCCTCCCGCTCGACCAGAGCGTCCGGCGGCAGGCCCCCGGCGCTTTCACCGATCGACATAGCCCCGCGCGTGGGATGGAACCGCAACCCCACCTCGCGCGCCGCCGCGATGGTGTCGTCCAGCCGCGCGCCGTTCGGGTACAGGTACAGGTGATCCGAGGTCAGCGAACAGCCTGACAGCGCCAGCTCCGCCAGCCCGATCTGCGCCGAGGTGAACATCTCCTCCGGCCCGAACTTCGCCCAGATGGGATACAGTGTCTTGAGCCAGCCGAACAGCAGCGCATCCTGCCCCCCCGGCACCGCGCGGGTCAGCGTCTGGTACAGGTGGTGATGCGTGTTTACAAGACCGGGTGTCACGACACAGGACGACGCCTCGATCACCTCGCCGCCGCTCAGCCCCCGCCCGATCTCGGCGATGACCCCGCCCGAGACGCGGATATCGACGCCGGCCAGTTCCGTGCCGCCATCGTCCATCGTCAAAACGCAACGCGCGTTGCGGATCAGAGTGTCGCCCATCTCAGAACCCCTTCAGGATCTCCAAAGCCTGCGCATGCAGCGTCGCATTCGCCGCCGCCACAGCGCGCCCGCCGCCATGCACCGGCCCGCCCTGCCAGTCGGTCACGATACCGCCCGCCGCCTCGATCACCGCGATGGGCGCCTGGATGTCATAGGCGTTCAGCCCCGCCTCGATCACCAAATCGATCTGCCCCGCCGCCAGCAGCGCATAGGCGTAACAATCCATGCCATAGCGCACCAGCTTCACCCGGTCGCGCACGGCCTCGAACCCGGCGCGCTCCTGCGCGGACCCAACTTCGGGGAAGGTGGTAAACAGGATCGCCTCATCCAGCCCGGCGGTGGTGCGCGTCACGCAGGACGCCTGACCGCGCGGCCCATGCCATTCGGCCCGGCCAAAGCCGCCGATAAACCGTTCGCCAGTATAGGGTTGGTCGATGATCCCGAACCTTGGTCCGGTCTCGTCCGAGGCGGCGATCAGCACCCCCCAGGTCGGCGTGCCCGACAGGAAACCGCGTGTCCCGTCGATCGGATCCAGCACCCAGGTCAGCCCGCTGGTGCCGTCGCTCTTGCCGTATTCCTCGCCAAAGATGGCGTCGTCCGGTCGGCGCTCTGCCAGAACCGCGCGCATGGCGCGCTCTGCTGCCGTATCCGCTGCGGTGACCGGGTCGAACCCGGTCGCCAGCTTGTTCTCGGCGGATAACCCGGCCTGACGGAAAAATGGCAGGACTTCTGCCCTCGCCGCATCCGCAAGTGCGTGTGCCGTGCCGATCAATTCCTCGGCCAGGGTATCACTGATGTCCAACGTCATGCCTCCGCGTTGCCGGTCCGTACCCGGCTAACGCGAAGACCGCGTCGGCTCAAGCCACGTCGGACAGAACGCGCGCCAGTTCGAACAGGCGACGGCGCTGGTTTTCCGGGATGGCGTAGTAGGACCGCACCAGGTCCAGCGCTTCCTTGTCGCCCAGGATATCCGCCGGAACGCTGTCCGAGGACTGCGCCTCTGCGTTGTCGGACTCGATCCCTTCGAAGAAGAAGGACACCGGCACTTCCAGTGCATCGGCAATATCCCACAGACGGGACGCGCTCACGCGGTTGGCACCGGTTTCGTACTTCTGGATCTGCTGGAACTTGATCCCAACCTTTTCGGCCAGCTGCTGCTGGGTCATACCGACCAGCCAGCGACGGTGCCGGATACGTTTGCCAACATGAACGTCAACGGGATGCGCCATCTTAGTGTCTTCCTGTTCTATGGGGTGTGACCCGATGAGAGACCCGGTTATCTTTAGTGACCGCCCGAACCCAGCCTCATCCTGCACGTGTATGGCCTGATGTGCTACATCAAAACGGTCCCAAAAATCAAGACACGCAACCGCCTAATAATGGTAAACGCAAGGAGGTTTCAACACAAAGTTGAAAAAATTGCGGGATTGTTGATGTGTGGCTGTACGAGCGCCATTGTATCCGCCGAAGGCTCGCCACAATCGGATTTGGGGCGAGCGCAAAAGGATAGGAGGCACCTATGCGAGCGTACGTTATGTCAACCCCGGATTCCCGTCCAAGTTTATCGGATGTGGCGGTCCCGACACCACGTAAGGGTGAGATTCGCGTCCGAATCGCCACCTGTGGGCTGAATTTTGCCGACCTGTTGATGATAAAAGGCACCTACCAGGACACGCCCCCCACCCCGTTCACGCTCGGAATGGAGGTCGCAGGGGTGGTTGATTCGCTCGGAGATGGCGTCGAAGGCTTCGCTCCCGGCGACCGCGTGGCGGTCTTCGGCGGACAGGGCGGACTGGCCGACTACGGCTGTTTCGACGCCATCCGCGCTGTCAAACTGCCCGACAGCATGTCCTGGACCGACGCCGCCGCCTTCCAGATCGCCTATGGCACCAGCCACGTCGCGCTGGACCACCGCGCGCGCATGCAACCGGGGGAAACGCTGCTGGTGCTCGGGGCAGCGGGCGGCGTGGGCCTGACCGCCGTCGAGATCGGCAAGCTCATGGGCGCGACGGTCATCGCCTGCGCCCGCGGTGCGGACAAGCTCGAAGCCGCCAAAGCCGCCGGTGCCGACCACCTGATCGACGCCACCACCCAGGACATCCGCGCCGAGGTAAAGGCCCTCGGCGGGGCCGACGTGGTCTATGACCCGGTCGGCGGCGAACAGTGGGAGGCCGCCTTCCGCGCCTGCAAACCCGAGGCCCGGCTGATCCCCATCGGCTTCGCCTCCGGCGACGTGCCGCAGGTCAAATCCAACCACCTTCTGGTGAAAAACCTCTCGGTTCTCGGGGTTTACTGGGGCGGCTACCTGCAATTCCGCCCCGAGGTTCTGACCGGCTCACTCGCCACCCTCATGCAGTGGCACGCCGAGGGCCGGCTGAAACCGCATGTCTCGAACACCTACCCGCTGGAAGAGGCCGACAAGGGCCTCGAGATGCTCCGCACCCGCAAGAGCACTGGCAAGGTCGTCATCACCATCGCCGACCTCTGAGGCCCGGCAACCATCGCCCTCCGAAGGCCGGGCCCGAACCAGGGGCCCGGACCAGGGCCTAGACTAGGGGCCAGATCAGGGCCCGGACACCAAGGGCCAGACCAGGGGCCAGACCGCCCCCAGCCTCGGCCCGGCCCCTGCTTCTTCTTGGTCCAAATACCTCCGGGGGTCGGGGGGGGGGGGGGGCAGCGCCCCCCGCCGCGCACGGCAGGAGAAGACCGCCGCGTCAGGACACCTCGCCCCGTCCCCCCGCCCGGGCATGACGGACGGGTCTCACCCCCGATCCGCCGCCCAGATCATGTCGATCATCTCCTGCGTCCCCTTCGAAAACTCCAGCGGACAGGAATAGGCCGCGCCATCCAGCACCGCCGCGTTGAAGGCCTCCACCTGCAACACGTAGTGGTTGGCGGCCGGGAACCGCCAGCGCCGCACCTCAAGGTCCGCGCCCTGCACCTCGACCGAGGCCTCGCCATAGACGCCCGCGTTGAACGGCGCTGCCAGCCGCATCACGCCACCCTCGCCGTGGAACACCACTTCCTGGAACGGTGCCATGCGCATGCTGACCACGCCGGTGTAATGGAACGACGGAAAGCGCGCGGTGATATGCGACCACACATCCACGCCGTTCTCGCGCTCGATCTCGGTGGACAGGATCGCCTCGGGCTCCTCGCCGGTGACAAACCGCACCGTGCCATAGGCATAGACCCCGATATCCGGGATCGCACCGCCGCCCGTCTCGGGCCGGTTGCGGATATTCCCGCCATCGGCGCGATTGTCATAGGAGAACGCCACCGAGACCCGGCGCAGCTTCCCGATCGCCCCCGCCTCGTACAGCGCCTTGGCCTTGGCCCATTGCGGGTGATGCACCACCATGTAGGCCTCCGCTGCCACCAGCCCGCGCGCATCCCGCGCCGCGATCACCGGATCGAAGGCCGCTGCCTCCATGGCCAGAGGCTTCTCCACCAGCACATGCTTGCCCGCCTCCAGCGCCTTCAGCGCCCAGTCCACATGCAGGTGGTTGGGCAAGGGCACATAGACCGCATCCACCTCCGGGTCGGCCAGCAGGTCTTCGTAAGACAGATGCACCGTCAACCCCGGCGCCAAGGCCGCGAACGGCGCGGCCTTCTCCGCCGAAGATGTCGCCAAAGCCGCCAGCCGCCCCCGCCGCCCGGCGTTCAGCGCAGGCCCCATATGCTCGCGCGCGAACTTCGCCGCGCCCAGAATGCCCCATCTCACGTGATCTGCCATAGCCGTGCCTCCCTCGGTTTCCCGACCGATGTTAGCGCACGCACCCCGGACCACAACCCGCCGCCCGGGCCTCCCCGGACGGCGGCGTCATTTCACGTCAAACCACCTCAGGCAAACAGCACGTCCGACCCGTCCGTGCCCTCGATCACCGTCGCTGCCACGCGGGTCTCGTCGACCAGACCGTCGTTGTCGGTGTCGAAGCCTGCCGTGACCTCGACCATCGTCGCCGCGCCAAGGTAGTGGTCCAGCCCCAACAACTGCGTGTCAAAGCTGTAGTCGCCACCGCCCAGCGCCGTCAGGTCACCGACGCCCAGACCGGTATCCACCCCGTTCACCGTCACGGCAAAGCTCAGCAGGTCTGCCGGGAAGATCGCGCTGTCGCCGAACACATCGCCCAGCTCCGCCGCCGTGCCGACGACCTCGGACCCGCCGGTGTTGTCCAGCGTATCCAGCGTCGCTGTCGAGATACCGCCACCAAAGCCCACCGCCGTGATCTCCACACCATAGGTGCCCCACAGCGCGTCGCGCTCGTCCAGATAGGCGGTCGAGGGGTTCAGCCCGCCGCCCGCAGGACGCGTCGGCTGCCCGTCCGAGGCAAAGAACATGAAGTTGTCCTCCCCCTCCGTCCCGTCAAAGAAGGTCAGCGCCTCCTGCAGGGCCGCCTCGTAATTCGTCCAGCCGCCAAGGAAGCTCGCCAGCGGCGAGGTCCCCGTGGTCACATCGTCCAGCCCCGTGTCATACAGGTCGTAAATCGCCCCCACGGCATTGGTCGAGAACTGGACCAGCTGCACGTTCACCTGGGCCGCCGACCCGCTGTAATCCACGCGCAGCTGGTCGATGGCATTCTGCACCGCCGCCAGTTGCTCGGCAAATTCCGCCGCTGTCAGCGACCCGGAGCCATCCAGCAAAAACGACAGGTTCACCGTCTGGCTGACCGACCCCGACGCGATTCCGACACTCAGGAAGGAACTGTCGTTGAACGTCCGGTCCTCCGTCGACACCGTCAGGCTCAGGCTCTGCCCGTTGGGCGCGGCGCCGGTATCCGTCGCGGTCTCGATCCTCGGGTCGATCACATAGGCCGTGACGGTGGCCGCGTTGCTGGTCGCCCCCTCGCTGTCCGCCACGGTGTAGACCATGACATCCGCCACCGAGTCATCGACGTTGTCCGGCGCCATGGCATCGGCGTCATAGGTCATCACGCCCCCAGTGACCGAGGCCGCCCCCGCCGCAGCCGCGCCCAGCGCCACCGACGCCGGGTCCAGCGCCGAATCCACGTCGCTGTCATTGGCCAGCAGGTCCAGCATCGCCGTGTCGCCCGCCTCGACGAAGACCGTGTCCGCCATCGCCACCGGCGCATCGTTCACGCCGTTGATGGTCACCGTCAGCACCGCCGTATCCGTGCCGCCCGCGCCATCATCGACCGTATAGCCGACCGACACGGTGTCACTGTCGCCGGTCCCGAGATCCTCGAACCCGCCTGCCGGATCGACGCTGTAGCTGCCATCCGCGTTGATCGTCACCATTGCCGTCCGGCCCCCGGCGCTCGTCACCGCAAAGGGCACGCCCACGCCGCCCGCCGTCGCGCTGACCACCAGAACGGCGCTGTCCACATCCGTGTCATTGGCCAGCACATTGCCCGTGACCGCGCTGTCCTCGTCGGTCACACCGGCATCGTCGACCGCCACCGGCGCGTCGTTCACTCCCTCGATCACGACGGTCCACTCGGCACTGTCCATGCCGCCCGCCCCGTCGCTCACCGCGTAAGTCAGGGTGAAGCCATCGCTGTCGCCGACGCCCAGATCCTCGAACCCGCCCATCGGGTCGACGCTGTAGCTGCCATCGGCGTTCACCGTCACGCTCGCGACCCGTCCGCCATCCGTCACCACCGCAAAGGCCGCGCCCAGCGCGCCGCCCTCGATCGCCGTGACGGTCAGCACGTCGCCGTCACCGTCCGTATCGTTGTCCAGCAGGTTGCCCGCGAGGACCGTGTCCTCGTCCGTCACCGTCACATCGTCCACCGCATCCGGCGCGTAGCCGATGGTCGTCACCGACTTGCCGCCCACGCTGGTGGTGCGCAGGCCAAAGTCCATGCCCCCGATCATGTCCAGCGACAGGTCACCGTCCGCGGTCAGGACAAAGCTCGTCTCGGTCACCATGTCGTGCTTCTTGCCCGGCGTGCCAAAGCGGACACCGGCATCATAGGGCGCCTGCCCCTTGCCGTTCATGTTCGCGCCCTGCCCAAGGTCGCGCACCGCGCCCTCGTCAAAGGCCTGCCCGGTCACATCCGCGCCGCTGGCCGACAAGCCATCGGGCAGGTCGCTGCCCGCCATGTTCCAGAACAACCCGCGCATGTCGATCGGAGTGCCGTCCTGCGCCGTCAGGGTGAATTGCAGCGCGGTCACTCCGCCGACGTCGATCTCCTCCACTTGGACGATCACGTCCGAAGCCCCGGCAAGGGTAAAAGTCAGGCTACGTGTCATGGCACGCTCCTCCCAAATATCGTTTCAAGAATGTCCCGGCCCGCAAAGGCACCAAAATGAAGTCTCAATACCAACAAGCCCGGTAATGCGGACCGAAAGCAGGCAAAACGCCCAAGCGAACCTTACCACGGCGTTAACCAGGAGTCGGCAACGATTTTGCGTCACACCCCGGATGCGCGGCGCAAGGCCGGGCGGCCCGAAACCGCGCGCGCCCTCGGACACGTAAAAACCCCCGCCGGATCTCTCCGACGGGGGCCAGGCCCGTGCCTTTGAACGTGTGAGGGAAGTCTTGGGCTCCGGGTCTGTCCGGAACCGGCCGCTCAACCGATCCCGTGTCTCAGGCAGATGTAAGCATGCCCTGGTCTTTTGCCAATTCACGCATCCGTTTCTGCAGTTTCTCGAAGGCGCGCACCTCGATCTGACGGATACGCTCGCGGCTGACGTCATACTGGGCGGACAGGTCCTCCAGCGTGATCGATTCCTCCGACAGGCGACGCTGCGTGAGAATATCTTTCTCGCGGTCGTTCAGAACGTCCATCGCCTGCACCAGCAGGGCCCGGCGCGCCTCCATCTCGTCACGCTCGGCGTAATCGCCCGCCTGATCGGCGTCCTCGTCCTCCAGCCAGTCCTGCCACTGCATGGTCCCTTCGCCTTCGGAGCCGACCGTCGCGTTCAGCGACGCATCGCCCCCGGACAGGCGCCGGTTCATGCTGATGACCTCGTCCTCGGACACGCCCAGATCGGTGGCGATTTTCTGCACATGCTCGGGCCGCAGATCACCGTCCTCCAGCGCGCCGATGCGGGCCTTGGCCTTGCGCAGGTTGAAGAACAGCTTCTTCTGCGCCGAGGTCGTGCCCAGCTTCACCAGCGACCACGACCGCAGGATATACTCCTGGATCGAGGCGCGGATCCACCACATCGCATAGGTCGCCAGGCGAAAGCCCTTCTCCGGGTCGAACCGCTTCACCGCCTGCATCAGGCCAACGTTCGCCTCGGAGATCACCTCCGCCTGCGGCAGGCCGTAGCCGCGATAGCCCATGGCGATCTTCGCCGCGAGCCGCAGGTGCGACGTGACCATCTTGTGCGCGGCGGCGCTGTCCTCGTCCTCGACCCAGCGCTTCGCCAGCATGTATTCTTCTTCGGGCTCCAGAAGCGGGAACTTCCGGATTTCCGACAGGTACCGGCTCAGACCGGCTTCCGGCGAGGGGGCCGGGAGATTTGCATAGTTGCTCATGCCTGTCCCTTTCTCATGTCATGTAACATGGCTTAACATCCAGATGGGAAGCCGATGTCGTGGTTTCAAGATGCTTAACATCCAAACGTTGCGCGGAGGTTAAGGTTTCCTTTACGCCTCGGCAGCCCGAAAGCACCCACTGTCATACGCTATCACGTACACGTGCTTGGGTTCCGTCGCTCGCACCGCAAAATCATGCGTTTTTGCATGAAAAAGATGCGAAATCTGCGAATACCCATACCGAAACCGTTGACATACCCTCCGATCAACTGTCCTGACCGGAGATACACCATGCCAGCCGCCGCACATATCGCAGAAAATATAACCCACTCCGCGCATTCACGCACAGATACTGCCCGCCTCGCGGGAGGTCTCTATCTCGTGATCATCGTTACAGGCCTCACCGCCGAACTCGCTCTGCGCGGCCCGGCCCTCGTCGACGGCCTCACGCCCGCCGACATCCCGGCCCTACGCCACAGCATGCTGGCCGACGTTGTCATGATCCTTGCCGACATCGCGCTGGCGGTGGCCTTCTACCAGTTCCTGCAGCCCGTCCACGCAACCCGCGCCCTCGCCGCCATGATCTTCCGCCTGCTGCAAGCCAGCCTGATCGGCACCAGCCTCATCCTGCTCTCCGCCGTTCCCGCCCTGATCGAGTCCAACCCGGCCCTGGCCGCAACCCTCGCGCAAATGCACGCCAGCGGCTACGACATCGGCCTCATCCTCTTCGGCGTGAACAGCCTGCTCATGGCCAGCCTGCTGCGCGCCACGGCCATCCCGCGCGCCCTGCCGCCAATGCTCGCCGCCTCCGGCCTCGTCTACATCACGGGCGGCCTCACCCGCCTCGCCGCGCCCCACTGGACCACGACACTGGAGCCTGCCTACCTGCTCTGCATCGTGACCGAGACCGCCCTCGCCCTCTGGCTCCTCACCCGCGCCCGCCTCTGAACATCGCGCCGCGCCCCTGCCTTCATCTTGATACAAATACCCTCGGGGGTTTGGGGGCAGCGCCCCCAACGCGCCCGGAACGGGCGCGCCGGTCGCCCTGGTGCAGCCAGGGCGAAACCCTACCCCCGCAACGCCTCCAGCAACCGCGCCATATCCTCGGGCAAGGGCGCCTCGAACAACATTTCCTCCCCGGTGCCGGGATGTTCAAAGCCCAGCTCCGCCGCGTGCAACGCCTGCCGGTCAAAGGCGTCCGCGACCGCGAACCCCTCCTCCGACAAGGCACTCTCCTTCAACCGACGCCGCCCACCATAGGTCTGATCGCCGACCAGCGCGTGCCCGGCATGGGCCATATGCACCCGGATCTGATGCGTCCGCCCCGTCTCCAGCCGGCATTCCACCAGCGTCAGGCAGGGCGGCTCACCAAAGACCTCCAGCATCCGCGCATGGGTGATCGCGTGCCGCCCCTGCCCGTCAAAGAACACCGCCTGCTTCTGCCGGTCCGTCCTGTGCCGCGCCAAACCGGAGGTGATCGTGATCTCGCCCCCGGGCGCGGCCGAGACCCCCTTCGTCCCCATCAGCCGCGGGTCACCCACATCCGGCACGCCGTGTACCAGCGCCAGGTAGGCCCGCCGCGCCGTGTGCTTCTCGAACTGCTTGGCCAACCCGTGATGCGCCCGGTCCGACTTGGCCACCACCAGCAAACCGCTGGTGTCCTTGTCGATCCGATGCACGATCCCGGGCCGCTTCTCGCCCCCCACGCCCGACAGGTTCCCGCCAAAGTGATGCAACAACGCGTTCACCAGCGTCCCCGAGGGCGACCCCGGCGCCGGATGCACCACCATGCTCGCGGGCTTGTTCACCACGATCAGGTCGTCGTCCTCGTAAACCACGTCCAAAGGAATATCCTGCGGCAGGACATCGTAATCCTCCGCCTCCGGCACATCGATCCAGATCTCGTCGCCCTCGGCCACCTTCGCCTTGGCATCGCTCAGGACCTCGCCCCCGCGCGTCACCGCCCCCTCGGCGATCAGCTTCGCCAGCCGTGTCCGCGACAGGGACGCTTCCTCTGGCACATCGCGCGCCAGCGCCTTATCAAGACGCGGCGGCGGGTTGGCCGTGATGATGACGCAAAGGCGATCCATGGTGTCTCCTGACAACGGTCCTGATCCTGAAACCGAGCAGCCATTCGTGCAACCGCGCGGCCTGCGCATCCTGCAAGCGATGGTCACGCTGCTCATGGTGGTGATGATGGCCGGGATCGTCGGGATCTTCGGCCTGATCTGGCACCGCTATAGCAAGGCGCAGGCCCCGCTGCCAGAGGTCATCACCCTGCCGTCGGGCGAGAAGGCCACCGCCTACACGCAGGGCACCGACTGGTACGCCGTGGTGACGGAAAGCGACCAGATCCTGATCTTCGACCGCGCGACAGGCAAACTGCGCAAGACCCTCAGCCTCGACTGAGCCCCACGGCGCGCGCCACCGCACATCCTTCGACCGAAGGATGTGCCCGCGCCAAGAGCTTTCGACGAAAGCTCTTGGCCGCAACACGCCAGCGCAGCGCCCCTACATCAGCCCTTCATCGCCGGGATCGAAGTGGAACGGCGCCTCGTCCTTGTCCTTCTTGCGCACCTTCAGCTTCTTGCGGCTCTGGATCGGCACCGTTGTACGCTTGCCCAGAATATCCGACAGGTCCTCCTCTCCCGGATAGAGAAACTCCAGCGCGTCCTCGCGCGTGTGCTCATGGCCCACCTGCACGTCGCGCCGCGTCGTCTTGCTCATGGCGCGCAACATCAATGTATTGCGCCTGTCCATCGCCTCCGACATCTGCCGCGCATCCAGATACTCTTCGACCCCCGGCAACCCTTGGGTCTTGCGCTTGCGGATCAGCGAATGCAGCTTCTCGGCGGTCAGCGGATGCTTGCCCTTGCTCCGGTTGCAATGCGAACACAGAGGCATGAAATTGTCGACGTCGTTCATGGTCCTGGCCGAGATCTCCTTCGTGGCGCTGCGCCCCACGGCCTTCACGTGATCGATGTCGAAACTCTGCTTGTTGAAAATCCCGAAGCACAGGAAGCACACCCGCCGGTCCCTCTCTTCGGTCGGCAGGTCGGGCGGTTGCTGCGACTGGTAAACGGTCAGGAAGCCGGCCTGCAGCGAGGGGTGCTTGATGATGTCCGCAATGGCGGTATTGATCTGGCGGCGAATATACACCGGACTGTCGGTTGCGTGTGTCTCCAGCCGGTCGGCCATGGTCAGCGGCTCGTTGCCGTGCCGCAGCATCCAGCCGGTCGGCGCGTGTTTCGCCGCGCGGCGGATCGCCTTCATGGTTTCGATGCTTGCGTTGACCTTCGCCTCCGCGGCCGCCAGGGGCGTGCCGAGGCGCCGCAACCTCGCCAATGTCTGCTTCGCGGCGTCAAAAGGCCTCGCGCGGCCAAAGCGCATGTCACGAACCCTGTCGGGCAAGCCGTCGCTCTTGGCCCGGTTGCACTTGCCGCAGGCCAGCACAAGGTTTTCCGGGTCTTCGAAATGCGCACGCCACGGTGGTGTCCCATGCGAACCGAAAGACCGCGTCAGGGCAGCGCTGTCGAGGTACAGCTTGTACCGGACATACAGCAGGTACGGGATCAGGTGGTCCAGCTGCAGCGACCTGCGGTCCTTGGTCTTGCCGCAGAAGATGCAGATCGCGCTCGACTGCGGATGGTGCACCGAGGGCGCGCGCGGCATTGCGGCCAGCAGGAAATCCCTCTGCCGTTCGCGGTGCTCATGGGCCGGAAAAGCTTCAAGATGGCGGTCGACCGCATCCTGATCCGGCGGCGTAAAGCTACACAAAGCGTCACAAAGCAAATGTCCTTCCATCGGCGCACCTCGCAAGCGGCAGATGTTTCAATCTGCACAGCATGCACCCTGAATAGACACCCTGACAAGAGATTCCCGCAATCCGTGCGCGCCGCAGCCCCCTTTGCGCCGCGCAGCAGACACGCCGCCCCGGTCAGCCGCCGGCTCTGCGTGCCGACAGCTCCGCGATCACCTCCACCGCCATCATCACGTCCTCGCGGGTGCAGTCGAACTGCCCGACGGCAAAGCGCACCACCTTGCGCCCGCGATGCAGGCCTTGCGTGACGTAAATCCGCCCATCCGCGTTGATCGCATCCACCAGCGCCTGCTGCGCCGCATCGTCTCCCGGCCCGCGGAAGGTGAACAGCGACAGGATCGGCTCCGTCACGATCTCAAAGCCGCGCGCCCGCAGACCCTCGCAGACCTCGCCCGCCCAGGCCACATGGTTGCGCAGCCGCCCCCGCAGCCCCTCCAGCCCGTAATACCGCAACAGGAACCACAGCTTCAGCGCCCGGAACCGCCGCCCCAGCGGGATCGTCCATTCCGAGTAATTCACCACCGGAGACGCCCCCGACGTGACCGTGGTCTTCAGATACTCCGGCTCGATCTTCAGCGTGTCGACCTGCTGCTTCGGGTCCTTCAAAAACTGCACCGAACAATCGAACTGCGCCCCCAGCCACTTGTGCGGGTTGAAGACGATGGAGTCGCACATCTCCACCCCGCGCCACATCTCGGCGCGGATCTCCGGGCAGATCATCGCCGACCCGGCCCAGGCCGCATCGCAATGCAGGTACAGCCCCTCGTCGGCGGCCACCTGGCCCACCGCTGCCAGATCGTCCCAGGCCCCGATCCCGGTGCCCCCGGTCACGGCAATGACCCCGGCAGGCACATGCCCCGCCGCCCGATCCGCCGCGATCGCCGCCCGCAGCGCCGCAACATCCACGCCGTAGGCAGGCGCACCCGTATCCGGCAGCTTCACCAGGTTCTCCTGCCCGATGCCGGCCACCCAGCAGGCCCGGTCGATCGACGAATGCGCCTGAGCCGAACAATAGACCCGCAGCGCCCCCTTGCCGGACAAGCCCTCCCGGTTCCCCGTCCAACCCGTCGCCCGCTCGCGCATGGTCAACACCGCCGACAAGGTGGCCGAGGACGCCGAATCCTGCACCACCCCCGACCAGCCCTCCGGCAGACCCATGGCCTGCCGCAGCCAGTCCACCATGACGCCCTCCATCTCGGTCGCCACCGGCGAGGTCTGCCACAACATGCACTGAGGCGCCATCACGCTCACCAGCATCTCGGCCAGCATCGACACCGGCGCGGCATTGGCCGGGAAATAGGCAAAGAAGCGCGGATGCTGCCAATGGGTCAGCCGATCCGGCACGACGTGCAGGAAATCGGCCCAGATCGCCTCCATCCCCTCGCCCGCCTCGGGCGGTGCCGCCGCCAGCAGCGCCGCCGCCTCCCCGGGCTGCACATCCGGCCGCACCGGACGGTCGCGCAAACCCCGGTGATAGTCCGCGCCAAACTCCGCCGCCTTCGCGCCCCAACGCTCGAACTCATCCCACTCCATGTCCGCCTCCGCGCGCCACAACACTTAACACGTTAAGCGTTCTGCCAATCCCCGGCAACCCCCTTCTCGACGCCCTCCAATGCCGCAATGCAGCGCGAAAATTCACCTTTCGCCACAACCGCATGACACGCATACCCGCTATGCGCAGCGCGCGCATTGACGCGCCGCAGCGAGCCGCGCACTCAGGACCCTGAAACACATCCAAGCGACAGGAGACCGACCATGAAAGCCGGAACCAAGCTTCCCGCCGTCACCTTCCACACGCGCGTGCGCGACGACAGCATCGAAGGCCCGAACCCCTTCCGCTGGCAGGACAGGACCACCGCGGATTACTTCGCGGGCAAGCGCGTCATCCTCTTCTCGCTGCCGGGCGCCTTCACCCCCACCTGCTCCACCTACCAGCTGCCGGGCTTCGAAAACGGCTTCGCCGACTTCCAGAAGCGCGGCATCGACGCCATCTACTGCCTGTCGGTCAACGACAGCTTCGTGATGAACCAATGGGCCAAGGCGCAGGGCATCGAGAACGTGCAGGTCATCCCGGACGGCGCGGGCGAGTTCTCCCGCCGCATGGGCATGCTTGTGCGCAAGGACAACCTCGGCTTCGGCCTGCGCTCCTGGCGCTACGCCGCCATCGTCAACGACGGCGTGATCGAAGCCTGGTTCGAAGAGCCCGGCCTCATGGACAACTGCCACGAGGACCCCTACGGCGAATCCTCCCCGGAAAATCTGCTGGCTTACCTCGATCAGGCCATCGCGGCGGAATGATCCGCCGCGCCTGATGCGCCAGTTGAAACACCAAAGGCCCCACCACCCGGCGGGGCCTTTCTCATATTCCCCAGCCTGCTCTCCCGGCCCACAAACAAGGCGCGCCCGCCCCCCTTCTTTGGTTTCCCAAATACCCTCGGGGTCCGGGGCAGAGCCCCGGCGACCCACGCAGCAACACCCACCGCAAACCTACTCTTGCGCCCCCGGCCCCTGCTCGCACAACCGATACCCGCTTGACCGGGCGATGATGTCCAGATGCAGGTGGTCCTCATGCGTCGCATTCGACCCCGGCCCCAGCACCGTCGTGAACTCCATGCAGGCCGAGGCCCGCACAGCGTCCTGGAAGGCCTCCGCCATGGTCCCTTCCGCCTCGCGCGGCTGCACCGGGATCGGCGGCCCCTCGGCGAACTCGAACCCCATCACGTCGAAGGCATTGCCAAAGGCATGTTCCGACAGCTTGCCATCCGGCAGATTGTTGCGCCGCCGACAGACATAGCCCGAGCCATTGCGGATCGCCCGCAGCGCGCCGCGATCCTCCATCCGCGCCGCCGCGGGCAGGACGAAATCCTTCACCCACAGCGCCATCGCTTCCGCCGTCTCGCATCGGACGACGGCGGGCGGGGCGATCTCCACCCCCGGCGCGATCTCCGTCACGGCAACAGGCCGCAGGATACCGCAATCACGGTCATCCTCGGGAATGATCGGTGCAGGCTCGGAATAAACCACGCCCAAGCCGTCCAGAACTGCCAGACAGGCGGCATGATCCGCCCGTGACATGTTCAGCTGCTCGCGCATTCCCGGCACCTCGGCCAAGGCATCGGACACCGCTTCCTCAGCCTCGCCAGTCTGCTCGGCCTCGCCAGCCTGCTCACCCGCGCCAGTCTGCTCACCCGGCCCGGAGTCCTCAGCCCCCGCCTCCGGATGCCCCTCCGGTCGCCCCTCTGGCCTGACCGACACCTCGGGCGCCCCCTGCGCCCAGACGCCGCCCGCCACGCCAACAGCCGCCAGCACCCAAAGCCATCTCACTCGACAAACTCCACCGCCACGCCCTGCGACACCATATGCGCCAGTTCCTCCACGTCCCAGTTGGCGAAGCGCACGCAACCGTGGCTCTGGTGGATGAACAGCTTGGCGGGCGTGTCGGTGCCATGCAGCCCGTAGGTGGGCTTCGACAGGTCGATCCAGACCGTCCCCACCGGGCCGTTTGGCCCCGGCGGCAGCGTCAGCGCCTCCTTGACCCCATCGGCCTCGAAATTCACCTCCGGGTTGTAGCTGTAGGTCGGGTCCATGGCGACCGCCGTCACCTCCACCGCCCCGGACGGCGAGGGCGTCTCGTCCGACCCGATCGCCACCGGGTAATTGGCGATGATCGCATCCGAGCCGTCGTAGACCACCGCCCGCTGCGCGCCCTTGCGGATCTCGATCCGCGCGGCCTCGCCCTCCAGCGGCGCGCCGGGGTCGGCCACCATCAGCGTCTCGCCCTCGACGAACTGCGCGTCCGGGTTCAACGCCTTCAGCACGTCCTCGTCCATGTGAAACCGCTCCGCGAGCCGTTCGGACACCCGCGTATAGCCCAACTCCGCCATCTCGGATTTCTCGCGCACATTGTCGGGAATGCTCTCCGTCAGGCCCGAAACATCCTCTGCCGTGACGACATACTCCGCCAGCACCGGCGCCGCCCCGTCGCGCGCCAGCTTGGCCCAGACCTCGGCATCCATGATACCGTCCACCGGCAAGCCCGCCTGCTCTTCGAAGCCGCGCAAGGCACTCTCGCTCATGCCGCCCTTGTAGCCGTCGATCACCCCCGGAGAGACCCCAGCCCGATCCAGCAGCACCTGCACCGTCAGGGTCAGCCCCGACTGGCCATCCGGCAGCGCGCCGCCGTCATAGGTGGCCTGCAAAACCTCGTCGGCGGTCAGGGACAAGGCCGGTCCGGCCACCAGCAAAGGCAGGGCAAGAAAGGAAAAACGCATGGGGAAGTCTCCGTATCGTGGTCGCTTCCCAACGCCATGGCCCCCCGTTCGGTTCACCGCCGCCGCAACGCCTTCCCCCGCCCCGCCGCGCGGGTCAGCCGTTTTGCATTGGCGCTGGCCTTGGCCTCGATGGGCTTCATCGCCTCCGCCATGGCCACGGCATAGCCCTTGTTCCCGGCCAAAGCCCGCATCGCCATCTCGCCCGACCGCGCAAAGGCCGAAGGCTTCTCCAGCACCATCCGGCTGAACTCCACCGGGCGCATGATGCCGAGGGCCATCTGCGCCACCCGCACCTGGATCACCACCCCCGCCGAAGCCATCATCCGCGCGCCCGTCAGCACCACGCTCTGCCACTGATTGGCCGCCGTCATCATTTCAAGGAACATCCGCGCATCTCCTGCCGTTGCCCAGACCAACGGCCCCGCCCCCGAAGGGTTCCGCCGCAACGCAGCAATTCCGATGACGCCTAGCCGAAACGGACCGATTGGAGGCCGCAGCCGGGACGCACTGGCAACGCCACGCCCCTGCCTGAGGATGCGTCGCCGGGAAACGCCCGCCGCCACCCCATGCGCCCGGACGCCCGTCCTCGCCGCCGAAGCACCTCCGGATCACCATCATCGCATCCGATGCGCTGATGCCTGCCTGCCATCCTTGAAAACATAGAGCCATACCGTTGCCCCCATCACAGACCACAAGACACCCGACACGGCCCGCCAGACGGCCCGTGCAGCGCGCGCCTGCCTGCTCGGTCTCAGGCGGTCGTGACCTTGGGGTGCAGCGTGACGCGTGTGCCCACCGGCACGCGTTCGTACAGATCCTTGACGTGCTCGTTGGTGAGTCGCGCACAGCCGTTCGACACTGCGCTGCCGATGGTCGAAGGCGCGTTGGTGCCGTGAATCCGCAGGTAGGTGTCCCGCCCCGCGTCGTCGTAAAGGTACAGCGCCCGCGCGCCCAGCGGGTTGTTCGGCCCGCCCTTCATGCCATCCTTGTACTTGGCGTACTGGCCGGGATCGCGCCGGATCATCGCGGGCGTCGGCCGCCACCATGGCCACTCCGCCTTGCGGGCCACGGTGAACACGCCCGGCTCGTACAGCCCCTTGCGACCGACCCCGACCCCATAGCGATAGGCGGCCCCGGCTTCGTACATCAGGTAAAGATAGAATTCGTCCGGCACGACATGGATTTCCCCGGGCAGCCAGTCGGTCCGCCCGGTGTTCACGATGGTCGGGTTGAAGCGTTCAGGCAGGGTGACCTGATGGGCAAAGGCCGGCGCGGCAAGGGCAGCGGTGCCGATGGAGGCCAGTCCGCAGAGCACCCCCCGGCGAGTCAGATGTGTCATGGCAGTCCTTTCTGATGCTGCCAGCGTCCCGCGCGCCCTGCTCACTTGGGAGTCACTTCGCCGTGACCGCGGGCAACGCGGCGACACAAGTCACCTCAAAGCCACGCTTTCTGCAACCGCGACGCGCTTTCCGCAACGTCACATCGCCCGGCAAACCCGCCACGCATCCGCTCGCACGCCGCCCCGGGCCACAGCCCGGGCCAAATCCCTCACGCCTTCAGCCAGACCTTCGCCGCCTCGATGCGCGCGGCCTCAAAGAACTCCGCCTCGACGCCCAGCACCTCGCGGCCCACGCGCACCGCCAGCTTCTGCCACCCGGCATCGCCGACGATCGCCGCCTTCACCAGCGCGCCCTTGTGATCGCGCACCAGCCGGAAATGCTGCGCCAGCGCGCCCAGCCCCTGCCAGCCGTCGAACTCCCGCAGGTCCAGCAACAGCCGGAACCCGTCATGCGCGCGGACAAAGGCGTCGATGCCCTCCGCCGCCCCGGCATAGGCCTCGGCGTCCAGCTTGCCCAGCAACCCGATCCGCAAGGCCCCGCCGCCCAGGTCCTCCTGGTGGATCGCCCCCAGCGACTCCCGCAGCCAGCGCCGCGCCGCGTCCTCTTCTCCGGGCGCAAAGATCGCCACCGGGCAGGGATACAGCACCGAGAACCCCCGGATCACCATATTCAACCGCTTCGACCCGCTCACCAGCGCGACCCGCTCGAACCCGGACCAGTGCTTCAGCCCGGTGCGTGCGTCGTCCACCAGCGCCTCCAGTTCGTAACCCTCGAAATCCTCCAGGATCACCAGCACGCGCACCCGCTCATGCGCCTCGATGGCCGCCTCGAGGGCGGGCACCAGCACATCCTCGTAGTCGTCATCGGTGATCTTGCCGCCAAAGCGGACCTCCATGGGCGTCACGCCCCTCGGTGTCATCAGTTCGATCATGACGCACCTCCTTTCCCCCTGAACATGGGGACGCCGACACCGCCCCGCCATGATCCGCGTCAAACCCGCGCCGCGTCGGCCATTTCCAGCCGCTCACCCGAGGTCGGGATCCGCCAGCCCCTTCACCGGGAAATACGGCCGGAAGAACCGCCCGCCGTCCACCGTCGCCGCCACCGACGGGCGCGCCAGCAACCGCCGCCGATAGGCCCTCAGCGCCTGACAGCCCTCCGGAATCGGCTCCACCCAATGCGCGTAGAACAGCGCCGGAGCCGCCGCGCAATCGGCCATCCCAAAGGCCCCCGCCGCCCAGTCCCGGCCCGCCATCCGGTCCTCGAACCAGACATAGGCCGCCTGTATCTTCTCGCGGATCGCCGCCATCCCAACGGGATCACGCTCCGCCTCGGGCCGCAGCGCGTCCAGCACCAGCCGCCCCACCGGCGCCATCAGGTAGTCGTCGAACAGCGCATCCATCTGCCGCGCTTCCAGCGCAGCCGCCCCCGCAGGCACCATGGGCGCCGCCTCGCCCAGACCGTCAAGGTACTCGATGATGACCGCGCTTTCGACCAGCACCACCTCGCCATGCAGCAACGCCGGGAACTGCGCCCCTGGCCCCGCCGCGCGGCAAAACGCCTGATGCTCCGGCTGCGTCGGATCGACCGTCCGGTCCTCCCAGTCTAACCCCCGCTCCCGCGCCGCGATATAGACCTTCCAGCAATGGCTGGAGAACGGATGCCCGTAAATGACCAGAGTCACGCCAACCGCTCCCAGCCGAACACCTGCTCGATCGCATCATACTGCAGGGCCGTGCCGTGTTCGCGTCCCGCCGTGCCGTCCTGCCCGTCAAGGAACACGATCTGCTCCGTATAGGCGACACGCGTGCCCGCGCCCTCCGGCAGCAACGACAAGGACCCCAGCGTCACCGAGGTATGCGCCCCGTCCGACCACAGGTCGTAGACATAGACCAGCCGAGACGGCGCCTCGATCGCGTGATAGCGCGCCACGAAACGCGACAGCCGCCCGTTGGCAAAGCGCGCCTCCAGCACATCCTCGCCGCCCTCGCGGAAATCCACCCGCCGCTCGCGCTCGTCCCAGTCGTCCGGCCCCTTGAACCAACGCGCCTTCAGCGCCGGGTCGGCCCATGCGTTGAACACCACCTCCGGCGCGGCCTTCCACACCCGCCGAAGGGTGAACGTCCCGTGATACAGCATCATCCGTCCTCTCCCGAAGTCTCTCCAAGCATCTCGCCCAGGGCGTCGAACCGGTCTTCCCACAGCTCGCGTCTTTGCCGCAGCCAACCTTCGACCCGCGCCACGGCCTCGCGCGACAGGCGGCATTCCCGGACCCGCCCGCGCTTTTCCGTCACCACCAGCCCGCTCGCCTCCAGCACGCTGACATGCTGGTGGATGGCCGACAGGCTCATATCAAACGGCTCCGCAAGCGCGCTGACCGAGGCAGGCCCACGCGACAACCTGTCGACCATCGCCCGCCGCGTTGCATCCGCCAGCGCGTGAAACGCCCGGTCCATCTGTTCCGAATACTCAACCATTGACTAAAGTGTTGCGCCGTTTCTCCCAGACAGTCAAGCAATCGCTAAAGTATCTCCCGACCGTCCGGCCTCAACGACCTATCAACCACCGCTGCCCCACCCTGCCCGCGCATGTTCCGCCCCCTCCGGCGCACCGGCATATGCACCGGCGAAAATCGACGCATGGAATTCCTGACCTAATTGATCTGGATCAATGAAACCGCTATCACCTGAGTGAAAAAGTCGGAAACGACCCGCCAAGGACAGCGCCCCCGGCGCAGGCCCCCACCGCAGGAAAGGCCACCCATGAACATGCAGACCCTCGACGCGCTCGACCGCTCCACCACGCTGGGACAGGCCCGCAAGGGCTTCCGCGGTCGCCTCGTCTGCATCCTGCCGACCTCGGGCAGTTCGCGCCTCGCCCCCGAGGAAATGGAACGCCGCCTGCTGGAAATGGGCTTCATCGAGGGCGCCGAGGTCGAGGTCCTGCACGAAGGCCCCTTTGGCCGTGATCCCATGGCCGTCCGCGTCGGCCACGCCACCGTGGCCCTGCGCCGCCGCGACGCATCGGTGCTGCTCGTCGAATGACCGACCCCGCAACCGCACCACGCCCCGAGGCGGCTCCGGCCCCCTCGGTTGCTCTCGTCGGCGCGCCGAACTGTGGCAAGACCTCGCTGTTCAACGCGCTCACCGGGGCAAACCAAAGGGTCGGCAACTATTCCGGCGTCACCGTCGAACGCAAGATCGGCACCGCCGTCACGCCCACCGGCCAGCGCCTGACCGTCATCGACCTGCCCGGCACCCATTCCCTGCGCGCCCGCAGCCCGGACGAAGAAGTCACCCGCGACGTCATCCTGGGCGCGCGCGCCGACACGCAGCCCGACCTGCTGATGGTGGTGGCCGACGCCACGCACCTGCGCCCCGGCCTGCGCCTCGCCCAAGAGGTCAAGCGCTGCGGCCTGCCCGTTGTGTTGGTGCTTAACATGATCGACATCGCCCGCGCGCGGGGAGTGACCATCGATCTCGCGGCGCTCTCGGCCCGGATCGGCCTGCCCGTCGTCGCCTCCACCGCCGTGCGCAAGGCCGGGATGGCCGACCTCTGGGCGCTGCTCGACAAGACGCTGAGCGCCGGCATCCCGCCGCGTGGCCCGGTCGAATGGGATCACCCCTCCGCCGCCGACCTGCGCGACGCCCTGCGCGAGGCCGACCGCATCATCGCCCAGGCCGTGCACATCCCGCCGCCGCCACGCACATGGACCGCGCGCATCGACGCCCTCGTGCTGCACCCGGTGCTTGGCCCGGTGATCCTGCTGGCGATCCTCTTCGCCATGTTCCAGGCGGTCTTTGCCGGGGCCGCGCCGATCATGGACGCGATCACCGCCCTGTTCGACGCCATCGCCAACGCCCTCACCGCGACCCTGCCCGACGGGCTGCTGCAAAGCTTCCTCGTCGACGGGGTCATCGCGGGCGTGGGCGGCGTGGTGATCTTCCTGCCGCAAATCGTCATCCTGTTCGCCTTCATCCTCGCGCTCGAGGATCTGGGCTACATGTCCCGCGCCGCCTTCCTGATGGACCGCGTCATGGGCCACGCGGGCCTGCACGGCCGCGCCTTCATCCCGCTGCTGTCCAGCTTTGCCTGCGCGATTCCAGGCATCATGGCGGCGCGCGTCATCGACGACCGCAAGGACCGCCTGACCACGATCCTCATCGCGCCGCTGATGACCTGCTCGGCGCGGATCCCGGTCTATACCTTGCTGATCGGCGCCTTCATCCCGGCGCGACAGGTTGCCCCCGGCATCGGGCTACAGGGGCTGGTCATGTTCGGCCTCTACGCCGCAGGCATCCTCGGCGGGCTGGCGGTGGCCTGGACCATCCGCATGCTCTTTCGCCGCCACGAGATCGCGGCGCCCCTGATGCTCGACCTTCCCGACTACAAGCTCCCGCGCCCCAAGGGCCTGCTGCTCGGCCTCTGGCAGCGCGCCTGGGCCTTCCTGCGCCGCGCGGGCACGATCATCTTTGCGGCCACGGTGGTGATCTGGTTGCTCTCGACCTTCCCGCTGCCGCCCGCCGATGCCACGGAACCGGCCATCGCCTACAGCGCCGCCGCGTGGATCGGCCAACTGATCCAACCGCTCGTCGCGCCGCTTGGCTTCACCTGGGAAATCAGCGTCGCCCTCGTCCCCGGCATGGCCGCGCGCGAAGTCGTCGTGGCCGCCCTCGGCACCGTCTACGCGCTGCAATCGGACGCCGACGTGGCGCAGGTCATCGCAAGCCAATGGCCCCTCGCCACGGCCCTGTCCCTGCTGGCCTGGTTTGTCTTTGCGCCACAGTGCCTCTCCACCCTCGCCGTCATCCGGCGCGAGACCGGCCGCGCGCTCTGGATGTGGGTCGCCGTCACCTACATGTTCGCGCTGGCCTACATCGCGGCCTTCCTGACCTACCAGATCGCCAGCACCCTCGGCGCCTGACCGGCCACCGGACAAACCCGCGAAAACCACAAAAGGCCCCATCCGGGGCCCTCGACAAAGTCTTTCGAGACATCATACTGAAAGAGAGTGGTACCACCTCCCCGGCTCGAACGGGGGACCTCCTGATCCACAATCAGGCGCTCTAACCAACTGAGCTAAGGCGGCACTGGCGGCGATTTACAAACTGCGCCGCGGGATTGCAAGCCGTTACATCGGAATTTTTTCACTCCGCCGGGAACAAGTCAAGCTCCCAGCCCTGCTCCACCACCGGCACGCCGAAACTGACCTTCGGTTCGCTGCGCACCAGCTGCCAGCCGGTCGCCTTGTACAGGGCGCAGGCGGCGCGGTGGCTCTCGTGCGTCCACAGCTCCATCCGCCGATAGCCCGCCGCCCGCGCGAATCCCGTGCACTCGGACAACAGCCGCCTGCCCAGCCCCTTGCCCCGCGCCTCGGGCACCAGGAAGAACAGCCGCAGCTTCGCCACCTCCGGCGCGCCGCCCCTGACGCAGAACACCGACCCCAGCCGCTGCCCGTCCTCTCAGGCGATGAAGGACCGCTCGCAGGCCGGGTCATGCCCCGCCGCGAAGCCTTCGAGAATCTCCCGCACCAAGGCGCCGAAACTGGCGTCGAACCCCTCGTCGCGGGCGTAGTCCAGCGCATGGCGGTCCACAAGCCAGTCCAGATCCCCCGGCGCCATCTGCCTGATCGTGATCATCCGCCCTCCGCTTGCAAAACCCTGTCGCCCCGGATACCCCTGCAGGCCATATCCCCGCAAGCATCGGACCAATCGCCATGGGCATCAACGACGAACAGGACATCGAGGCCAACCTGCAAATCGGCCCCACCGACCAAGGCATGGTGCGGCTGTTCATCTTTGCGGGCGACCTGGAAATCCCGATGGACTTCGACCCCGAGGAAGCCGACGACATCGCCGAGGAACTCCGCGCCGCCGCCGAAACCGCGCGCAACATGTCCCAGGGCAAGAAAAAGCGCTGACCGAATTCGCCTGCCTGCGGCAGGTGACCCGTTCGAGGTATGTCGCCCGCCTGCGGCAAGCGCCCGTCTGAGGTTTTTCGCTTGCCTGCGGCAAGCGACCGGCG
>NZ_JBNAGB010000007.1:0-257862 GCF_049800975.1 Sagittula sp. S175 | reverse complement strand
CGGCCTGTTGATCGACACGCGGGTCGTGGCCTTGTTGGGGTTACGCACGCGCCGTGATCTAATTAGCGGAAAGGTCCACAAGGACCGAATGGGCCGTCAGATTCTGGGGGCGTAATTGTTCCGTTCCATGCTTTCGATCTGTCGCGAACTCCTTTGGGCCGTCTCGGCTCAGATGCCGACAGCGACCTCGTCTCGTGGTGCGTCAAACGCGGTTCTGTGTCTCAGGATGCTCCAGGCCATGCGTGCCAGTTTGTTTGCCAGCGCCACGGCCAGCTTGTTCCTGTTCATTCTTTCCGATGCCCGGATCAGCCAATCACCAAAGCTGAAATCCTGCCATCGATTGGCCCGCATGAGGATGACCTTGGCAGCCTGAACGAACAGCATCCTCAGGTATCGACTGCCGCGTTTGGAAATGCGGCCGAGCACCGTTCGTCCGCCGGTGCTGTATTGTCTGGGAACCAGGCCGATCCATGCGGCGAAATCCCGTCCGCGCCCGAATGCCTCTCCCGTGCCAATCGCCGCAACCATGGCCGTCGAGATCATTGGTCCGATACCGGGAATGGTCATGACGTTGACGCAATTCTCCTCGGTCCGACTGATCTGTTCAATCTCCTTCGAAACGGTTTCGATCCGATCGTCCAACCAGAGCCAATCGCCATACAGGCCAATCAGGATGGCCCGCATGCGCGGCGAGATCTCGTCTTTGCGTTCCTCGAGGATCACCTCGAAGGAGTTCTTCAAAGCCCGAAGCCCTTTGCGCACCGTGATCCCTTGTTCAATCAGGAAGGCGCGGATCTGGTTGATGGTCGCGGTCCGGCGCGACACCAAGCGGGACCGCACCCGATGCAGGGCTTGCAGGTCGAGCTGGTCCTGGTTCTTCTCAGGCACGATCGGCAGGTTCGGGCGCAGCGCCGCCTCCGCGATCGCCTCGGCATCATTGTAGTCGTTCTTCTGCCCCTTGATGAAAGGCTTCACGTAGATCGCGGGGATGATGCGCGGCTCAAAACCAAGCTGACGCAGGGTTCGACTGACGAAATGAGCGCTCAGGCAGGCTTCCATCCCGACGATGCATCGCGGCAACTTCTCGAATGTCGCGACGAGTGCCGATCGCTTGATCTGCTTGCGCAACACCAATTGGCCATCGCAGTCAAACCCGACGAGGTGGAACCTATCCTTGCCGATGTCGATCCCGATGGACATCAGCTGATCGAATGTTTTCTTTTCCATGCTACTCCTCCAACTGGCAGAAATAGGCACAGCCTAACCTGCTGGGTGAAGCAGCCGGTACATCCCATTAACAGACATTTCCCAAGGCAGCTATCTCTGCGACGCAGCGTGCCTGAACCGGTCGTTCCTGACTGCGCGCAGCATGCGACAAGAGGCCAATGTCCGGTATGCGGACGAAGCGGACTTTCAAAATGAGAATTCTAGTGGCCGCATCCTACCCGCTTTGCCCTGCCTTGTTGGGGGGCGATGTCATCAACGCCGAATGTGCAACGCGAGCTGGAAAATCCACATAAGCGAGACGTCAAATATCTAGCGATTGTGGAGTTTCTGGCGTATTTCAGCGCTTTTCGTCAAACTCTGCCGAAATCTGTTCGTATATTTTTGCTAATTCGGGGTCAGCATCCAATTCTTCTTGAAGGCGCCTCATTCTTTCATTAGCTTCCTGAGCGACGCGCTTGCGATCTTCTTTAATCCATTTTTCCGTACGCTCATTGAACTGCCTTAGTTCCGCATTGATGTTGTCCATGCCAGCGGTGAAGCTTTCGAGACCATTTTCCACGGAGGCCGCGAGTCCGGACATGCTGAATTTTGGCTTGTTCGTTTGTGCCTTATGTTTTGCGATCATTCCATCCGCCCTTTGCGCGCGGCTGGCGCGCATCTTCGCCTTGCGGACCAACCAGCCTGAGCGCGTTTGGCGAACCAGCTTAATGGCATCATGGGGCTTGTAGAGCGTGACTTTTGCAGGAATGCGCAGGATTTCATATCCTTTCGCTGCAAGCGCTTTGTCTCGTTCGGCATCGCGCTCGATGGCTTCGGGCGAGGAGTGCCATTGTGCGCCATCAACCTCGACAATCAGGCCATCGTCGATCAGGAAGTCGAGGCGGTAATTCATGACTGAAACCTGCATCTGCAAGGTCAGCCCGCCGCCGCGCAAGCGGCCCTTTTGAGGCGTGAGATTGAAAGCTTCGACCATAGCGTCGAGAAAGGCGACTTCCGCCGGAGATTCGCAATGGTGCTGGAAATATCGGTGCCAGTTCTCGTCGTCTGCGGTCAGCGTTTCCAGCTCGCTGGTGGGACGGGGTTCATCTTCATCTTTCGGCCTGATCCATGCGGTGACGCCCCAAATCACCACGAGTTGCAAGAGGATCAGTGGGGACGCGAACACAAAGGCAAACGTGAAGGCGGTCCAGCCGAATGCGGCCCAGAAAAGCCAATCGGGCTTGTTGTACGCGGCCCCCAAAATCCGCGCCACGACCAGAGATGCGGCGATCATTGCCTGAAATCCAATTACTGACAGTGAAAGCACAAAAGTCCCCAATGTTATCGGCTAAATATTTGGTTCAGCTTCAATGGCTTTGTGTCATTTTTAAGAGGATCAGCGGGTTATTTTCGGTCACAGCCCAATAACGTGAGAGCACTGTCGCCCGATCCCGTCGCGCTGATGCCCCGATTACAAATGCCATACTGAAATAGATCCACTCTATCGAATATTTCTGTTGGTTGACGGGGAGCGGATCGGGGCGTTGTCGCTCACGATTTCCAAGCCTTGGTCCGAAAAAGGTATGCGACAGACGCTTCTCTCAGTGGCAGGGTCCGCTTTACGCGCATCGCCGACATTGGAACACAGCGCTGTATTCGTGACTTTGGGCTCCAAACGGACGTGCGGCGGCGCGGCAACTAGGACCCCGGCCGTGGTTGAAGACATCGTCGCTTCCGGCCCAAAGCGGCCTTTCAACGATCCGCCGAGACGCCGCAGCTCAGTCGCAAAAGCGGACATCCACGCACAAATTGTGAATGGCGTTGTTTGGCAGATGAAGTACTCTGGGATCATGTCCTCCCGAGTTGCACTCATCGCCTCCCCACTCCATCGAAAAACTTTCCAAACTAGAAAATATTTGCCAAGCGCGGTATCGGGTTTATTTTCATAAGACTGGCGCAAGTTGGGAGGCAGTGCATGCGAGATGGTTTCCCTGGCGGCCTCGCTAGCGGCACAATTATTACTCTGTTGCTGTGTTGGTTGCTTGATCCTCAGGTGGGGGCGATAATTGAAAGTGAAGCGGTGTCGTTTGTTACGATTGCCGCTACCATTGCCGCCGCGGCCATAGCCTATGCGGGCATACTAAGACAGATCCGGCACCAGAATGAGATCGAAGCTGATCGAAAGCTTGCAGAACTAGAAGCCGAAAGAGCGGCAATGCCGCTAGCTCTATCTCGCATATGCGAGATAAGCCGGAGGGGAATTCAGGATCTAGTAGGGCACGGAGAAATCTATAGAGCTCTCGCTAACGAAGATATGTCGTTGGAAGCAACACACGTGCAGAGCATCAAAGCGATGATTAAAGTCAGTCCCGCGCCCGTTCGGGTACGGTTGCAAGCAATCCTGCGTGGCTACCAAGTCGCCTTGGCTAGCACAGACTGGGAACTATCTGGTCCGCTTGTCAAAACGCCGCACGAACAAGGAGCTGACGGATACACACGCATTTCTTTGTGCTACCGTTGGGCACTTTTACATGCCTTGGCGGAAAGCCTGTTCAAATTCTCTCGAGGTGGAAGTGCTGACCTTGATCTACCGTTCCCCAACGACCGCTTGTTGTCGGCAGTAAAATTTTCTGGAGTTGTGCCCGAATGGTACTCGGACTTTGAGGGTTTCTTCCAAAGGGCAGTGGCTAGGGCATCGAATGAGCCTTTGGAGGAGCTCTTCATTGACTAAATGTTCTTTCTCTGCCGAACTCGGGCCCTCAGCGGTTATTCGGTCCGGGCGGAGAACGTAGTAGTTTTCGGCCCATAGCTGCCGCTCTCACTCCTAAACAACGCTGCGGAACAGCTTCCCCGAACCGGTCGCCCGTCGCATCTTGCAGCATAAAGTACGGCAAGCTAACTTGGAGTGGTAGATAAAGTGCGGCTTCGCGGTTGGCGAAGAAATCAGGTCCAATCGGCCTAATTGGAGGGACCCCTCCGGGATGAGGTGTTTTTTCTTGCATCAGTCTTCGGTGGCGACAATTCGAGACGATATCGCCGAAAAGTCATAGCGCGCCTGTCTTTAGAGCGGAACGTCTTGTTGAGGGCTGGCAAATTTTGAGGAAGACCATTTAACGATGCTGACTTTTGTTGAAATTCGTTCTGAAGCTTCTTTTTCCGATACTGGTATCCGGCTCGACGACCTTGGGCCTTGCAACGTCATCTTTGGACCCAATGGTTCGGGTAAATCGACCATCAGCCGGGTGCTCGCAGACTTGATGTCATATCCATCGTGCGCCACGGGATGGGCTTCAGGGCCAAAGGAAGTGATCGTTTTTGGGCGAGACTATATCGCCCGCAACTGCCATCCATCACGGGCGATGCCCGGCATCTACACTCTCGGTGATGACGCTGTTGCGGCGCGGGAGGTGGAGCAGAAGGAGGGCGAGCGAGATGATGAATATGAAAGGTTGAAATCTGCAAAGGTGCGCCTGCAGGGACCTGAAGGTGAACCTGCACTTAAAGCTGAAAATGCGGATTTTAGTAAGAGAATCTGGAATAAGAGAAAGGAAGTATGGACGCCGCACAAATCTCTGACGTTCGTCGGCACTTGGAACGCCGAGGCCCGCTTTGCAACCGAATACTATGACCGTGCGGAAAGGTGGTCTGGCGAAGAACCGAAGTCTCTCGCCGACCTTCTCGAGCAGGCGCAGACCTTTGCAGGCAATCCGCCAGCGGTAGCCGAGCGCCTGCCTTTACCACCCAGGCCGTCGGCCGAAGAAACCGTCCAAGAGCGCCTACGCAGACCTCTTGTGCCGGCGAGCGACCAACCAATCGCTGAATTGGTCGCAGAACTCGGAAGTGCTGACTGGGTGAAGGCTGGCCTCCCCCTCTTGCGGCAGTCTTCCGGCCGGTGTCCATTCTGCCAACAACCTGTCGACCACTCCCTTTCGACTCGCATCGCTGCGATTTTCGACGCTACCTATGAAAGCGGGCTTGAGGCGATCCGTCGGGACAGAGCCATTTATGCTAAAAATATCGAGGCTATTGACGGATGGATCGCCGAGGTGGTTGGTTCGCCGCTTTTGGATGCAGATGCCAACAAGGCATTTTCCGCATGGATAGAACTCCACCGTCGCAATCTCGAAGCCATTGATCGCAAGCTGTCGGCTCCATCGTCCGAAATCGATTTGGAAGTGGATGATGACGCTTTCGGGATGGTCCTGTCATTCATGCATGGGGCTAACGCCAAGGCTGATCATCAAACGAATCTATCCGAGAATTTCGCCCGAGAACGCTCTGCGTGGCAGGAGGAGGTATGGTGCCGTTTCCTCGCAGACACGCGGTCCGAATACATAGGCCACGATGCGCGCCGAGAGCCGCTTCTGAAAAAGGTTGAGGGTCTCAGCAATACAATCGAGCAGCGCGAAGCTAAAGTCGCACAGTTGAATGGAGAAATATCTGATCTTCGGCGCGGCATCACAGGCATTGAGGCAACCGCCGACGCGATCAATGAGCTGCTGCGACTACAGGGGCATAATGGCTTTCACCTTCGCCCCACATCGGGTGATGGCACCTACGCCGTTCATCGCTCCGATGGGTCGCCGACTGGCGACACGCTGTCGGAAGGTGAGCGTTCTTTCCTTGCCTTCGTATATCTTTACCACCATTTGGCGGGCGACCACGACGAAGCGGAAAAAAATTTAGGACGTGTCGTGGTGATCGACGACCCGATGACAAGCCAAGACGCCGCCGCAGTGCATACGGTCGCAGCCATGGTCCGAAAACTGTTCGAGGACGCGTGTGCCCCGGGCGGTCGGATCTCTCAAGTCATTGTCCTGACACACAATGCACATTTCCATCACGAGATCAGTAGCTATTGGAAGGGTAAAGCCCCAGATCCAAAACATTGGATCCTCCGAAAGCCCGCTGGAGTTTCGTCGGTGACGAGCCATGGGACGAATACTCCGATCATGACAGCCTATCGTGCGCTTTGGGACGAGGTGAATGATCCAGCGACAGTCCCGGTGGCTCTCTGCAATGCGATGCGCCGCATTTTGGAACACTACTTCAAGTTTATCGGCAACAGAGATTGGATGTCAGGCCTCGACAACCTTGATGGAGCGGACGCCTTTGCCTTTGGCGCACTTCGACGCTCTCTAAACGACGGATCACATGGCTATCTTGGCGCAGAGGAATTCTACTTTGATGCAGATGCGGGCGAACGCCTTCGCAGTGTTTTCCGTCGCGTATTTGAATTCTACGGACAGGGTCCACATTATGAGATGATGTCCGGTGCCAGCCATCGGCTCGTGCCTGATTTATAAGAGGAAATGCCATTTCGGATCTGCCAACTCGTTAAAAGCCCGGAGCATCAAAAGCTTCGATTTGGGGTAACTCTGAGCGTCCGCTTCCAGTGGTTGGGCTAATCTGATTGGGAGCGCAGCGAAGGACCGCTTTCCGCCCTCTGTGTGGGTCGTGCCCTGTCCGGAGATAAGTTGACCGATGCCCCTCTTCTTGTGTTGGGCGCGCCATATTCGAGGCGTAGGCACATTCTCCGAGATCGGGCGACATGCTGATGGCGGACCGCCAGAGATTGGCCGGACGCGATGGATCGCGATCATGTGCGGCAGACGAAGCTCTTCTTGTCGCCAGTCGCTTCCGCGTGCGAGCGGATCGACTGGCTCTGCGGTCGAGGGGGAGACGGACATCGCCGCAAGAGTAGCATCCAGCGGTGCTTTGGTGTCTTTCAGGCGGGGCGGTGGACTGGGGCGTGCCTGAGCGGGCGGTCAGAACTGGCTCGGATGTGAAATAGATTTTCCTAAACAGCAGGCACTAAATAAAGTAGGGGCGCCTTTCGGCGCCCCCTAAATACAGACCTCGGGACAAACTTGCCTCGGTTTGGGACAAACTCCACCGTCTTCTTCAAAAAGCGTCTCAGACGAGGCTGCCGTGGCAGTGTTTGAACTTCTCGCCCGAGCCGCAGGGGCACAGGTCGTTGCGGCCCGGATTGCCCCAGGTGCTGCGGTCGTTTTCGTCAAAGCCGGGGATGGCGTTTGCGTATTCGACGGGTGCAGCCGCAGCTTCGGTGGGGGCGGAACCATCCGCTGCGGTTTCAGAAAGGACCGGCGCTGCGGCTTCCTGCTGAGCGCGCAGCGCAGCCTGCATGGCCTGCTGCTGTTCCCGCAGTTCCGCCATCATCTGCTGACGCTCTTCTTCGGTCATCGGGCGGATCTGCGACAGCTGTTCCGTCACCGTCTCGCGCAGGCCTTCCAACAGGTTCTGGAACAGCTGGAACGCCTCGTTCTTGTACTCGTTCAGCGGGTCGCGCTGCGCGTAGGACCGGAAGCCGATCACGGAGCGCAGGTGTTCCAGTGTCAGAAGGTGCTCGCGCCACTTCTTGTCGATGGTCTGCAACAGCACCTGCTTCTCGATCGAGCGCATGTTGTCAGGGCCAAAGGCCTCTTCCTTGGAGGCCATAAAGGCATCCGCCGCCTCGGTGATGCGTTCCTTGACCACGTCCTGATCCACGCCGTCCTCGGCGCCCCAGGCCATGACCGGAACGTCGATGCCCAGTTTCTCGATGCAGGCGGCATAAAGGCCCTGAAGGTCCCACTGGTCCGAGTAGCTGCGCGGCGGGCAGAAGGTGTCCACCAGGTCCTCGATCACGTCCTCGCGCATGTCCTCGATGATCTCGGACTGGTCGGTCGATTCCATGATCTCGCGGCGCTGCGCAAAGATCATCTTGCGCTGGTCATTCATCACGTCGTCGAACTTCAGGATCTGCTTGCGCATGTCGAAGTTGCGACCCTCGACCTTCGCCTGCGCGCGTTCGAGCGACTTGTTCACCCAAGGATGAACGATGGCCTCGCCTTCCTTCATGCCGAGGCTCGACAGCACCTTGTCCAGGCGGTCGGAGCCGAAGATGCGCATCAGGTCATCCTCGAGCGACAGGAAGAAGGACGAGCGGCCCGGGTCGCCCTGACGACCGGCGCGGCCACGCAACTGGTTGTCGATCCGGCGGCTCTCGTGGCGTTCGGAGGCCAGCACGAACAGACCACCTGCATCCTTCACTGCCTGTTCGTCCGCCTTGTGCGCCTCTTCGATCTCGGCGCGGATGTCGTCGGGGTGGCGGTCGGGATTGGCCTCGATCGCTTCCATGATCTTGAACTCGACGTTGCCGCCCAGCTTGATGTCGGTGCCGCGGCCCGCCATGTTCGTGGCGATGGTCACGGCGCCCAGACGGCCTGCGTCTGCGACGATCTGCGCCTCTTTCTCGTGCTGGCGCGCGTTCAGGACGTTGTGCGGCACGCCCGCCTGCGTCAGCATCTGGCTCAGCATCTCGGACTTCTCGATGGAGGTCGTGCCCAGCAGAACCGGCTGCTGCCGTTCGTGCGCCAGCTTGATCTCCTCGACGATGGCGGCGTATTTCTCGCGCGCTGTACGGTAGACCTGATCGTCTTCGTCGATTCGCGCGATGGGGCGGTTGGTCGGAACCTCGACCACGCCCAGCCCGTAGATCTCCATGAATTCGTCGGCCTCGGTGGAGGCCGTACCGGTCATGCCACCCAGCTTTTCATACAGGCGGAAGTAGTTCTGGAAGGTCACCGAGGCCAGCGTCACGTTCTCGGGCTTGATCTCCAGGCCTTCCTTGGCCTCGATGGCTTGGTGCAGGCCGTCCGAAAGACGACGCCCCGACATCATGCGGCCGGTGAATTCGTCGATCAGCATCGCCTCGCCGTCACGGACGATGTAGTCCTTGTCCTTCAGGAACAGCTTGTGTGCACGGATCGCCTGGTTGACGTGGTGCACGACGGTCGTGCTCTCGGGGTCGTACAGCGACTGACCCTCGGGCAGCAGGCCACGGGCGTGCAGGTGCTCTTCGAGGTACTCGTTGCCCTCGTCGGTAAAGGACACGTTGCGGGTCTTCTCGTCGACCTCGTAGTGATCCTCGTTCAGTTCGGGGATCAGCTTGTCGATGGCGACATACAGATCCGACCGGTCGTCGGCAGGGCCAGAGATGATGAGCGGTGTCCGCGCCTCGTCGATCAGGATCGAGTCCACCTCGTCGACGATCGCAAAGTAGTGATCGCGCTGGTGCATCTGCCGGATGTCCGACTTCATGTTGTCGCGCAGGTAGTCGAAACCCAGCTCGTTGTTGGTGGCATAGGTGATGTCACACTCATACGCCGCCTTCTTTTCCTGCTCGGGCTGCTGCGGGTAGATCACGCCGGTCGTCAGACCCAGCGCGCCGTAGACCTTGGCCATCCATTCGGCGTCACGCTTGGCGAGGTAGTCGTTCACGGTGACGATATGCACGCCCCGGCCCGTCAGCGCGTTCAGATAGGCCGCAAAGGTCGACATCAGCGTCTTGCCTTCACCGGTCTTCATCTCGGCGATGTTGCCCTGATGCAGGAAGATCCCGCCCATCAGCTGCACGTCGAAGGCGCGCAGACCCAGCGCCCGCTTGGCGCCTTCCCGGCAGTTGGCAAAGGCCTCGGGCAGCAGGTGGTCGAGGGATTCACCCTTCTCCAGACGCTCGCGGAACTCGGCGGTCTTGGCCACCAGACCGGCATCGTCGAGTTTCTCGAATTCCGGCTCCAGTGCGTTGATCTTGTCCACGATCGGGCGCGTCGCCTTGATCTTGCGGTCGTTCGGCGTGCCAAAGACCTTGCGCGCGAGTTTTCCCAACATTCCTGAGCTACCTTCCCGGTTTCGTGTGCGGCATCTGCTTGCCCGCCTCGCACCGAGCCAATAGACAGGCCAGGAGACCGGCCACGCAGGCCCATCCGGCATGTAAGCGGGAGGCCGGTAAGTGTCAACGCCGCCGGGCCTCCGGGTCGGCGGATGAGGAGGACGGTATGACGAAAACCACACTTCTGGGTGCCGCGATGCTGTCGCTGACGTTCGCCCTGCCCGTGGCGGCCGAGACCGCCGGTCACGGCGAACCGGCCGCCGATCATGGTGCAGCGCCGGCAGCGGACCACGGTGCCGCTCCGGCCGCCGATCACGGCGCGGCAGCAACGGATCACGGCGCAGCGGATGATCATGCTGCTCCGGCAGGCGATCACGGGGTCACGGCGGACACCGGTCACGGCGCAGCCGGCCTTGGGAACCTCGGCCAAGTGGTCGCGACGGTGAACGGCAAGGAAATCACGGTTGGTCACATGATGGTGGCGAAGGCAGGCCTGCCAGAGCAATACCAGATGATCCCCGACGACCAGCTTTGGGATGGCCTGCTGGAACAACTCATCCAGCAAGAGGTCCTCGCCCAGTCCGGCGACGCCCATGAAACCGCACTGGTCCGCCTGTCGATGGACAATGAACAGCGCTCCCTGATGGCCGCCGTGGCGATCACCTCTGTCGCACGCCGTGCCGTGAACGAGGCGAAGGTGCTGGAAATCTACCAGCGCGACTTCGTCGATGTGGACAAGGGCAAGGAATACAACGCCTCTCACATCCTGCTGGACACCGAGGCCGAGGCTCAGGCCGTTCTTGAAGACGTGAAGAACGGTGCCGATTTCGCCGCGACGGCGCGCGAAAAATCCACCGGTCCGTCCGGCCCCAACGGCGGTTCGCTGGGCTGGTTCGGCGACGGCATGATGGTAGAGCCGTTCCAGAAGGCGGTCGAGGGGATGAACCCCGGCGACGTGGTCGGCCCGGTGCAGACCCAGTTCGGCTGGCATGTCATCAAGCTGAACAACACGCGTTCTGCCGAAGCGCCCTTGCTGGCAGACGTGCGCGCCGACATCGAGCGCACCGTTCAGCAGGAAGCAGTTGAACAGCACATCGACGGGCTGATGGAAAAAACCAGGATCACCCGCGCACCGCAGACCGATGTCGATCCGTCGATCCTGTCGCGTACCGAACTGCTGGAGGAATAAGCATGGCCTATCCCGTTTCTCCCCTCGCGCCCGCCGCCTTCCCGGAGCTGCCGGTGATCGAAGGCGTCCGCTTTGCCACCGCCGCAGCGGGGGTCAAGTACAAGGAGCGCACCGACGTCATGCTGGCGGTGCTGGACCCCGGCTCCGTCATGGCAGGCGTGTTCACCCGCTCCGCCACGCGCTCGGCCCCGGTGCTGGACTGCCAGGCCAAGATCGGTGGCGACTCCGACAAGGGCGCCGCGATCCTCGTGAACTCCGGCAACTCCAACGCCTTCACCGGCTCTGCGGGGCAAATGTCGGTGGATGCGATCTGCAAGGCCGCCGCGGAAGCGACGGGCCTGCCCGAGGACCGCATCTTCACCTCATCCACCGGCGTGATCGGCCAGCCGCTGCCGCATGACCGCATCATCGCCAAGCTTGACGAGGTCACGGGCAACCTCTCCCGCATGGAAATTGCCGCCGCGGCCAAGGCCATCATGACCACAGATACCTTCCCCAAGGGCGCGTCGCGCACCGTCACGGTGGACGGCAAGGAGGTCAAGATCGCGGGTATCGCCAAGGGCTCGGGCATGATCGCGCCCGACATGGCCACCATGCTGGTCTACGTCTTCACCGACGCCCAGATCAGCCGCGCGGCTCTGCAACAGATCGTCTCTGACGCCAACGCCCGCACCTTCAACTGCATTACCGTGGATTCGGACACCTCGACCTCGGACACGCTGCTGATGGGTGCCACGGGTGCGTCTGGCTTGAACGTCGAGGGCAACGCCGATTTCGCCACGGCCGTACATGACGTGTTTCGCGAACTCGCACACCTCGTGGTCAAGGACGGCGAAGGTGCGACCAAGTTCGTGACCGTCAACGTTACCGGTGCGGCCTCCGACGCCGATGCGCGCACCCACGCGCTGTCCATCGCCAACTCACCCCTCATCAAGACCGCCATCGCGGGCGAAGACCCCAACTGGGGCCGCGTGGTCATGGCCGTCGGGAAATCGGGTGCCGCCGCCGACCGCGACACGCTGACCATCCGCTTCGGTGACATCCTCGTCGCGGAAAAGGGCTGGGTCAGCCCCGACTACCGCGAAGAGCAGGGCGCCGCTGTGATGAAGCAGCCGGAAATCAGCATCGACGTGGATATCGGCCTGGGGCAGGGCAAGGCAACCGTCTGGACCTGCGATCTGACCCACGGCTATATCTCGATCAACGCCGACTACCGCTCGTGACCCACGCCGGGGGCACGCACCGGCCCCCTGGCTTCTTCCTGGTCCAAATATCTCCGGGGTCGCCATTGCGCGCCATTGGTTCAAGCCCGATGGCGACGGGCAGAGCCCCGCTCCTCACTATCCGACGGAGTCTCCGCTTGAAAAAGATCATTCTCGTCTCCGCTGTCGCCCTGATCGACACCGATGGCCGTGTGCTGCTGGCCCAACGTCCCGAGGGCAAGTCCATGGCGGGCCTGTGGGAATTTCCCGGTGGCAAGGTCGAACCCGGTGAAACCCCCGAGGCCGCACTGGTGCGCGAGCTGCACGAGGAACTGGGCATCGAAACGTGGAACAGCTGCCTGGCGCCGCTGACCTTTGCCTCGCACAGCTACGACGACTTCCACCTGCTGATGCCGCTTTATGCCTGTCGAAAGTGGGCGGGGACGCCGATGTCGAAGGAGGGGCAGGCGCTGAAATGGGTGAAGGCGCAGCATCTGAAGGACTACCCCATGCCACCGGCGGATATCCCCCTGATTCCGATTCTTCGCGATTGGCTCTGAATCGGTTAATTGTCCATGGTCCGGACACGGTCATCGGAGCATTTGGGGAATATTTAGCCACTTCCGGCGGTGCCTGCCTAACATTGTTGCGCAATCATGGCGTTTTTGTGACTTAGCAATGTAGCAATTTTTTCCGGATAGGCTTATATCTGCTCGCGTCAACTGCTGCTCTGGGGAGGAATTGGCATGCTGAAAACGATCACCATCGGGAACTACATTTCGGTCCAGGGGATGCTGGAACAGACGCTGCCGGATGGCCGCGTGGCTGTGCGCGTCGGCGACCGCGTCTACACCGGGCACCTCGTTGCTCCGGTGGCCAAGGCCGCCTGAGGGCGACCGCTCAGGGGACACACTGCCCCTGCCTGACACATGCGAAAAGGCCCCCGGTTCATCCGGGGGCCTTTCGTTTTTGCGGCGCTCTCAACGCTGAAAAACCCATGGAAAAAGGCCGCGAACCTTTCGGATCGCGGCCTTTGAATTCATGTGTTTCAGGCGATCAGGCCAGCGTGCGCTTGATCTCTTCGCGCTCGAAGATTTCGATGACATCGCCGGGGCGGATGTCGTCGTAGTTCTCGAACGCCATACCACATTCCTGACCCGAGATGACCTCGGAGACCTCGTCCTTGAAGCGCTTGAGCGTCTTCAGGGTGCCCTCGTGGATCACGACGTTGTCGCGCAGCAGGCGGACGCCTGCGGAACGACGCGCCACACCCTCGGTGACAAGGCAGCCAGCGACCTTGCCCACGTTGGAGACCTTGAAGACCTCCTTGATGTTGGCATAGCCGATGAAGTTTTCGCGGATCTCGTTGGACAGCAGGCCCGAGGCCGCCGCCTTCACGTCATCCACGAGGTCGTAGATCACCGAGTAGTAACGGATCTCGACGCCCTTCTGGTTGGCCGCGTTGCGGGCCGGAGCGTTGGCACGGACGTTGAAGCCGATGACCGGGCAGCCCGATGCTTCGGCCAGACCCACGTCGGTTTCGGTGATGGCGCCGACACCCGAGTGCAGCACGCGGACGCGCACCTCGTCGTTGCCGATCTTCTCCATCGCCTGAACGATCGCTTCCGCAGAGCCCTGCACATCGGCTTTCACCAGGATCGGCAGCTCCGACACATTCGCGTCGTCCTTGGCCTTCTGGAGCAGCTGGTCCAGCGTGGTCGCCGCACCTGCAGCCGCGCGCTTTTCCTTGGCCGCGTGGGCGCGGTACTCAGCGATTTCACGGGCCTGCGCGTCGGTCTCGGTCACGTTCAGGACGTCCCCGGCTTCCGGCGTGCCGTTCAGGCCCAGCACCTCGACGGGCACGGACGGACCAGCTTCGGCAACGCGCTCGCCCTTGTCGTTGATGAGCGCACGGACCTTGCCGTACTGCTCGCCCACGACAAAGATATCGCCCTGACGCAGCGTGCCGTTCTGAACCAGAACGGTGGCCACGGGACCGCGGCCCACGTCCAGCTGCGCCTCGATCACCGCGCCAACGGCGGGGCGGTTCGGGTTTGCCTTCAGTTCCAGAATTTCTGCTTGCAGTGCAATGGCTTCGAGCAGCTGATCCAGACCCTGACCCGTATGGGCCGAAACCTCGACGTCCTGCACTTCACCGGACATCTGTTCCACGACCACTTCGTGTTGCAGAAGGTCGGTGCGCACCTTGGTCGGGTTGGCCGAATGCTTGTCGATCTTGTTGATCGCCACGATCATCGGAACACCGGCGGCCTTGGCGTGGTTGATCGCCTCGACAGTCTGCGGCATCACGGCGTCATCCGCAGCAACCACCAGCACCACGATGTCCGTCACCTGAGCCCCGCGCGAACGCATAGAGGTAAAGGCGGCGTGGCCCGGAGTGTCGAGGAACGACAGTACCTGGCCATCCTTCGTCGTCACCTGGTAGGCGCCGATGTGCTGGGTGATCCCGCCAGCTTCGCCGGAGGTCACACTGGTGTTGCGGATCGCGTCCAGCAGCGAGGTCTTGCCGTGGTCGACGTGGCCCATGATGGTGATGACCGGCGGACGGGACTGAAGGTCTTCTTCCTTGTCCTCGACCTGCTGGATCACGTCCTCGACGTCCGCGTCGGAGACGCGGGTCATCTTGTGGCCGAATTCCTCGATGATCAGTTCCGCAGTGTCAGCGTCGATCGTCTGGTTCTGGGTCGCCATGATGCCCATCTGCATCAGCGCCTTCACCACGTCAGCCACGCGCTCCGCCATGCGGTTCGCCAGTTCCGCGACGGTGATCGCCTCGGGCAACTGAACGTCACGGATGACCTTTTCACGTGCCTGAGCACCGCCCATCGCCTTCTGACGCGCACGCTCTTGCTTGCGCTTCATCGCGGCCATGGACTTCTGACGGCCACCTTCGCCACCGGACAGCGCCTGGTTCAGCGTCAGCTTGCCCGATCGGCGACCGGAATCGTCGCGGCCACGGCCACGGCCACGGTCGTCGTTGTCCACCGTCTCGCGGCGCGGAGCAGGGGCGGCCTTGCCGGCGTCGCGCGCCTTGCGGGCCGCGTCTTCGGGTGCAGGCTGGGCAGCCGCTGCTGCGGCGGCCTTGGCCTTCTTTTCCTCGGCTTCGCGGGCCTCGCGTTCCTTGCGCTCTTCCTCTTCGGCCTTGCGCTTGATCGCTTCCTCGGCTTCGCGCTGCTCGCGCTCTTTCTGTTCCTTCTCGGCGCGGAGGCGGTCACGCTCTTCGGCGCGGGCCTTCTCCTCGGCCTCGCGCTGCGCAGCCTCTTCGACTTCGCGCGCCTTGGCGGCCTGAAGGGCCTTCAGGCGGCGCTCCATCTCTGCGTCGGAAATGCCTGCCGGGCGCTTGCCGCCCGAGCCGCCAATGGGTCCCTTGCCGCCGGTGGCACCAGCCGCGGCGCCAGCACCGGGCTTGGGCACCACGACGCGCTTGCGCTTGGTCTCCACCACGACGTTCTTGGTGCGTCCATGGCTGAAGCTCTGCTTCACGCTGCCTGAACGGCCAGCGCCACCACCACGAACACCCAGGGTCTTTTTGCCGTCGTTATCGCTCATAAAACGTCTTCATCCTTTCCGGCGGGCCTTGCCGCCGTGATCCTCGGACGCCGTCGCCGGTTGCGACGATGCCCGGAGTCCCTTCAAGCGCATGGCTTCCTCTACAATACGTGGAACGAGTCCACCAGAGCCAAGCGCGGCGTGTATGACAGTTTGTCGGCCAAAGGCCGCGCCCAGTTCGTCCGCGGTCAGCCAGCCAATGTATCGCCCGCCGTATGGCGTGCTCAGTTTCGTCTTTCCCCGACCCGAACCGTCCTCGGCCTGGATCAATACCGTGGCCTCCTCCATCTGGAGCTTGGCCTTCACCTTTTCGTACCCGGCGACTGCCTCGCCGGACTTGCGCGCCAGCGAGATCAGGTCGATGACCCGCTTCGCCAACATCTGTTCCAGAAGATCCGACAGGCCCTCGGGGACCTGGACGGGCTGTTTCGCGGCACGGGCAAAGAGGTTCTTCTTTGCCGCCTTGTCGATCGCAGCCCGGTCAGCAGAGACATATAGGCCACGACCCGGCAGTTTTCCAGCCAGATCGGGCACGATACGCCCTTCGGGGCCCGCGACAAAGCGGATGAGGCCATGCTTCGGCTGCACCTCGCCGGTGGCGATGCACTTCCGTTCAGGACCGTCTTCGCGGTTGGTGTCGCGTCCCCCTCGGGTCAATCTCTTATTCCTCTGCCTCTTCGGCGATGTCATCGCCGTCTTCTTCCTCGGCGGTCATCTCGGTCGGGTCGACCCAACCCAGCAGGACGCGTGCGGTCATCACCATGTTCTGCGCCTCGTCGAGATCGACGCCGAACTTCTCCAGCAGGCCATCATCCTTCTGGCGCTGGCCGTCCACGGTGGTCCAGCCACCGGCCAGTTCCCAGTCGGCGCAGGTGGCAAAGTCCTCGAGGGTCTTCACGCCATCCTCGGCCAGGGCCTCGATCATCTGCGGTGTCAGCCCTTCGAATCCGAACAGGCTGTCGTCGGCCCCCAGTTCGCGGGCGCGGGCTTCGGCTTTGCGGGCCTGCTCTTCCAGGTGCTCGCGGGCGCGGGTCTGCAGTTCCTCGGCCGTACCTTCGTCCACGCCGTCGATGACGAGCAATTCGTCCAGTTCGACGTAGGCTACTTCTTCGAGGTTGGTGAAACCTTCAGAAACCAGCAGCTGAGCAAAGAATTCGTCCAGATCCAGCGTGTCCATGAACAGGCGGGTGCGCTCTTCGAATTCCTTCTGGCGGCGCTTGGATTCTTCTTCCTCGGTCATGATGTCGATGTCGAGGCCGGTCAGCTGAGAGGCCAGACGCACGTTCTGACCGCGACGACCAATCGCCAGCGAGAGCTGCTCGTCAGGCACAACCACTTCGATGCGCTCGGCTTCTTCGTCCAGAACCACCTTCGACACTTCGGCAGGCTGAAGCGCGTTGACGAGGAAGGTCGGCACGTCCTCGTTCCACGGGATGATGTCGATCTTCTCGCCCTGAAGCTCGTTCACCACCGCCTGAACGCGCGAGCCGCGCATACCGACGCAGGCGCCGACCGGGTCGATGCCGTTGTCATAGGAGATCACGGCGATCTTCGCACGCGAACCGGGGTCACGGGCCACGGCCTTGATCTCGATGACGCCGTCGTAGATTTCCGGCACTTCCATCTTGAACAGCTCGGCCATGAATTCCGGCGCGGTACGCGACAGGAAGATCTGCGGGCCGCGGGTCTCGCGGCGGACATCCTTGATGTAACAGCGGATGCGGTCGCCGGGGCGATAGGATTCGCGGCCGATCTTCTCGTTGCGGCGCAGGATGGCTTCGCCACGGCCCACGTCGACGATGACGTTGCCGTATTCCTCGCGCTTTACCTGACCGTTGATGATGGTGCCTGCGCGGTCCTTGAACTCGTCGTACTGGCGATCCCGCTCGGCTTCGCGAACCTTCTGCAGGATGACCTGCTTGGCCGACTGGGCCGCGATCCGGCCCAGCTCGACGGGGGGCACTTCCTCGACGAAGGTGTCACCGATCTGGGGGTCGGCCATGTATTGCTTGGCCTGCTTGACGGTCATCTCGGCCTGGTAGTTCTCGACCATGTCGTCTTCGACCACGGTGCGGACCCGGGTAAAGGTCGCGCGACCCGTCCGGCGGTCGATCGAGACGCGGATGTCCATCTCGGCGCCGTAACGCGACTTCGCCGCGCGGGCGAGGGATTCCTCCATCGCTTCGACGACCAGACCGGGGTCGATCATCTTCTCGCGCGCGACGGCTTCGGCCGTTTGTAGCAGCTCGAGCTGGTTGGCTGAGGTGATTGCCATCTCTTACTCCTCCTCGGGCCCTTCGGCCTCGATGTCGTCAAACTTGTCTTCGTCCAGCTTGCCCTCGGCCTCGGCCTTCTTGCGGGCCTTGAGCATTTCGCGGACCAATTCGTCGGTCATGACCAGCTTGGCATCCGCCAGCCAGTCGAAGTTCAGGCCGATGGTCACGGTGCCGTCTTCGGCGGTGTGATCCTCGATGTTGATGAGCACCTCGTCGCCCTCGGTTCCGGCGAGGATACCACGGAATCGCTTGCGACCATCGATCAGATCGGCGGTCTCCAGCTTGGCTTCATAGCCTTCGTAGGTGTCGAAATCCTTGAGACGCGTCAGCGGACGGTCAATGCCGGGGGAGCCGACTTCCAGCGTATAGGCGTCCGAAATCGGGTCTTCGACGTCCAGCACGGCGGACACGGCGGTCGAGATCTCGGCGCATTCGTCTACGTGGATGCCGCCCTCGGGGCGTTCCGCCATGATCTGCAGCAGCGGAGTCTCGCCGCTTTGCAGGCGGATGCGCACGACCTCGAAGCCCATGTCCTCGATGACAGGCGTTATGATCTCGGCGATCCGCTTGTCCATGCCGGTCTTGGCGATCATCTGGTTCATTCATGTGCCTTTCGGGCGCGTAAAACAAAAAAGCGGGCCAGCGGCCCGCTCGTCGTATCGGTGGGCACCGTTGCCGGAACCTCGCTGTTGAGGGCGATATAGGGGAGCGTTCCGCAAAACGCAAGCGGATTCGCGAGAGGGGAACAGGGGGAGGGGGCGCTGCCCCCTCTTCTCCTGCGGAGAATTCACCCCCGGAGGTACTTGGACCAAGAAGAAACAGGGGCGCGCGCTTGTGTTTCTTCTTGGTGCAAATATCTCCGGGGGTGCGGGGGCTGGCTCCCGCTGGCTCAGGTCATCACATCCGGCGCGGCGCGGCCGGTGCGGGCCTTCAGGCCGGTCAGGTTTTCAACTGCCTGAACCAATGGCGCGAGCGCCGCCTGGGTGTCTTCGGTCAGCGAACCATCGGGACCCACGTAGCGTTCCAGATAGACCCGGATCGTCGCGCCCTCGGTGCCGGTGCCGGACAGGCGCAGCACGGCGCGGGCGCCATCGGCAAAGAATATGCGCATCCCCTGGTTTTCCGAAACCGAGCCGTCCACCGGATCAGTGTAGGCGAAGCTGTCGATCTTCTCGATGCCTGCGGGCAGTTCGGTCATGGCCTTGAGGTCATCCATGATGGCGTTGGCAATGCCCGTATCCACCGCCTCGTAATCGTGGCGCGAGTAGTAGTCGCGTCCGTAGGTCTGCCAGTGGTCGAGCAGGATGTCGGCCACGGACGCTTTGCGGACCGCGAGGATGTTCAGCCACAGCAGCACCGCCCACAGACCGTCCTTTTCCCGAACATGGTCCGACCCCGTCCCGGCGCTTTCCTCGCCACACAGCGTCGCCTTGCCCGCGTCCAGCAGGTTGCCAAAGAACTTCCAACCTGTGGGGGTCTCGTAGGACCCGATTCCAAGTTTCGCCGCGACGCGGTCAGAGGCGCGCGAGGTCGGCATGGACCGCGCCACGCCTGCCAGCCCGCGTGCATAGCCCGGGGCAAGGTGAGCGTTGGCCGCCAGCACCGCCAGCGAGTCGGACGGCGTGACGTAGACGCCGCGGCCCAGGATCATGTTGCGGTCGCCGTCCCCATCCGAGGCCGCGGCGAAGTCCGGCCCATCCTCAGACATGACCATGTCCACCAGCGGTTTCGCCCAGATCGGGTTCGGGTCCGGGTGGCCCTTGCCGAAATCCACCGAGGGGGTGCCGTTCAGCACGGTGCCTTCGGGCGCGCCAAGGGTGCCTTCGAGGATCGCCTTGGCGTAGGGCCCCGTCACCGCATGCATGGCGTCGAACTTCACGGTGAAACCGCCCGCCAACAGGTCGCGGATCGCGCCGAAGTCAAAGAGCGTTTCCATCAGTGCCGCGTAATCCGTCACCGGGTCGACGATCTCGACCACCATGGTGCCAAGGCCGCTTTCGCCCAAGGCCGACAAGTCGAGGTCGGCAGCCGCCAGCGTCTTGTATTCGGAAAGCGTTTTCGTCTGGTCAAAGATCGCCGTCGTCACGCTTTCGGGGGCGGGGCCGCCGTTCGAGATGTTGTATTTCAGGCCGAAATCCTCGTCGATCCCGCCCGGGTTGTGGCTGGCCGACAGAATTAGCCCGCCGTCCGCGCCGCGCTGCCGGATCAAGTTTGACGCGGCAGGCGTCGAGAGCAACCCGTTCTGCCCGACGATAGCACGCGCCGCGCCGCCCGCAGCCGCCATGCGCAGGATGGTCTGAATGGCCTCGGCGTTGAAGTACCGCCCGTCGCCGCCCACCACGAGCGTCTTGCCCGCGACCCCGCCAATCGCGTTGAAGGTCGCCTGCACGAAGGCCTCGAGATAACCCGGCTGCATGAACACGCGGGTCTTCTTGCGCAGGCCCGAGGTGCCGGGTTTCTGGCCGTCGAAGGGGGTAATGGGCTTGGTCACAACATCCATGGTCTCAATCGTCCTTTCAGTCTGGCGCCCGCGTCAGGCGCCCTTGGGCAGAGTATCGCGCAGCGCGGGCGCCTCTGCCAGAGCAGAGACGCTGATCGGCAGGCGACGCCGCCAGTTCGGGTGTTCGGTGATGGTTCCGGGCAGGTTCTGCGCCTCGACCTGTCCGGCGAGGTCGTCCAGTTGCAGCGCCGTCAGCCGCGAGGGCGCATCCGCCAGCCGCCGGTGGATGGCCGCCGTGACCTGCGCGGGGCGCGCGTCTGGCGCGATCCCGCACAGACCGCGCAACCCGTGGCGCTGGTCGGCGCGGGCCTCCAGCCGCCGCTGGGTTTTCGCCCGCGACTGCCAGCCCATGGCGTGCCACCACGCGATGTCCGTGCCATGCCAGAACCCGGTGATGGTCGGCGTGTCATGGGTGCCGAAACACGACAGGGCAAAGGGGCGCAGGTCCTCGGGCGGCAAGAGGGTGCCGTCGTCGTGGGTCTCGTATTGCCAGACGGCGTAGGACAAGAGGCCCGCGCCGTTCATCGCCTCGCGGAAGCCCGCAGGCACCAGCCCGAGGTCCTCGCCGATGACGATGCAGCCCGCGCGCCGTGCCTCGATGGCGATGACAGCCAGCAGCGAGGCGAAGGGCTGCGTGATGTAGCCGCCGGGGCTGCCGTCGTCGGGCTGCCAGAAGCTGCGGGTCAGGCCCAGCGCATGGTCGATGCGCAGGATTCCCGCGCGTTTCATCAGGTAGGACAGCATCTGCCGGAGCGGCCTGTATCGCGCTGCCGCCAGCCGTCGCGGTGCGTGGGCGGCGAGGTTCCAGCTTTGGCCCTCGGGGTTCAGATGGTCGGGCGGCGCGCCGATCGAGACGCCGCGCGCGATGGTATCGGGGTTCATCCACGGCTCGGCCCCGCCGGGGCGCGGACCCACGGCGAGGTCTAGGTACAGCCCCAGCCCCATGGCATCGCGCGCGGTCTGCGCGGCGCGGTCCAGTTGCCGTTCGGCCTCGGCCTGCGCCCAGGCGTGCAGGCGGGTGCGGGGGCCTGCGGCATGGGTGGCCTTGGCCCCCGGCTGGCGCAGGTCGGCGGGCCATGTGCGGAAGTCGTCACCGTAGCGTTCGGACAGCGCTTCGTAGGTGGCGAAATCGTCGAGCCCCGGCAGGTCGGCGACGATGGGCGCGCCGTCGTCGGTCTGCGCGAACCGCGCCTCCAGCGCGGCGCGGTGCCTCGTGCGAAAGGCGCGGTAGTCGATCAGGTCGTCGGGCGGCGTCGGGCCTAGACCGGGCAGGGCGATGTGGTCGGTGTTGAGGAACCCGCGATGGGTGGGGGAATAGGGCGACAGCAGGTCCACCGCCGTCCAGCCGATAGCGTGGATCGGGTTGATGCCAAGGAACTGCGCGCCGGTGCGGGCCAGCGCTGTGGCGGCCTCCGACAGGTCGGCAAAGCTGCCCAGACCGCCGTTGGTCTCGGACCGGAAACCATAGAGCGCGCCGACCACGCCCCAGCCTTTCGGCCTGCCGGTCAGGTCCTCGACGGCGGGCGCGCCATGGGCGGGGCGGACCAGCAGGAAGCAGTCTTCCTGCCAGCCGTCACCGGTCGCGTGCAACGTGTAGTAGCCAAGGGGCAGGGCGGGCAGCGCGATACCGCCCTTGCCCTCGGCGGCGATTTCCCCGGCTTCGTCCACCACCGTCCAAGTGGTGGCGGGCGGGGGCAGGGTGAGGGGCGTGCCCTCGGTCAGCACCTCCTCCAGCGGCAGGTGGCGCGCCATCTGCCCCGCGCGCAGGTCGGCCAGTGCCTCTGTCGCCTCGGCCTCGGTCCCCGCCGCAACATCCATCGCCCGCAACAGCGCGCGCAGCGTCTCCGGCAAGGCCTCGCGGTAGGTGCCGCCAAGGTCGTGGAACCCGGCGTGGATGCCATGGGCGGTGGCGAGCGCGCGCAGGGCTTCGGTCATTCCGGCTCCACCGCGACGAAGGCCGACAGCGAGCACCACGGCACCGTGACCACATCGGTGTCGATGGGCGTGTCCTCTTGCTTTGCCTGCGAGGTATCGACGCCGCGCACCCATTTGCGTGGGCTGATGTCGGGCAGGTGCAGTTCCAGATCTGCATCCTCGCGGTTGAAGGCCAGCAGGATCGTGTCCATCGACGCATCGCCCGTGGGCGCCTCGGCATTGCCTCGCATCAACAGACACAGGGACGACAGGCCCGGGTCGCGCCAGTTCAGTTCCGACCCGTCAAAGCCGCGCCATTCCACGTCCTTCTTGCCATCGCTCCGGTCGGCCCCGTGCAAAAACCGCGACTGGCGCAGTGTCGGATGTGCATGGCGGAAGGCCGCCACAGACGCGGTAAAGGCGATCAGGTTGCCGTCCATCGCCTCCCAATCCAGCCAGGCGGTTTCGTTGTCCTGACAGTAGGCGTTGTTGTTGCCGTCTTGCGTATTCGCCCCCTCGTCCCCGGCGAGGATCATCGGCGTGCCCTGACTCAGCAGCACGGTCGCCAGCAGGTTGCGGATGCGGCGGCGGCGGGCAGTGTTGATGCCCTCGTCGTCGGTCGGCCCTTCGACCCCGAAGTTGTCGGAGTGGTTGTCGTTGTGGCCGTCGCGGTTGTTCTCGCCATTGGCCTCGTTGTGGCGCTGCTCGTAGGCCACCACGTCGGCGGTGGTGAAGCCGTCATGCGCAGCGGTGAAATTGACCGAGGACCACGCCCGCCGTCCCCGCGTGTCGAACAGGTCCGCCGCCCCCAGAAGCGCGCCGCCCAGATCCTGCGCCGCCTTGGCATCGCCGCGCCAGAACCGCCGGAAGGTGTCGCGGGAGCGGTCGTTCCACTCGGCGAACTCGGGCGGGAACTGGCCAAGGCGGTAGCCGCCCGGCCCGATGTCCCACGGCTCGGCGATCAGTTTGACGTTCGCCAGCACCGGGTCCTGCCGCAGCGCGTCGAGGAAGCCGCCGTGCCGGTCGAACCCCGACGGTTCGCGCGCCAGCGTCGTCGCAAGGTCAAAGCGGAACCCGTCCACGCCAAAGGCCTGCACCCAATACCGCATGGAATCGAGGATCAGCCGGGTCACAAAGGGATGCGCCACGTTCATCGTGTTCCCGCAGCCGGTATCGTTGACGTAATAGCGCGGCTGGCCGTCCAGCAGACGGTAGTAGGACGCGTTGTCGATCCCCCGGAAACACAAGGTCGGCCCGTTCTGGTCGCCCTCGGCAGAGTGGTTGTAGACCACGTCGAGGATCACCTCGATCCCCGCCGCGTGGAAGCGGTCCACCATCGCACGAAAGCCGCGCACGCCGGAGGGGCCAAGGTACTTCGGCTCGGGGACAAAGAACCCGATGGTGTTGTAGCCCCAGTAGTTCGTCAGGCCACGGTCCAACAACGCGCCCTCGGACTTGAAGGCCTGCACGGGCAGCAGTTCCACCGCCGTGACGCCGATGTTGGTCAGATGCTCCAGCATCGCGTCCGAGGCCATGGCGTCATAGGTGCCGCGCTTTTCCTCGGCGATCATGGGATGACGGATGGTGGTGCCCTTCACATGCGCCTCGTAAAGGATCGTGTCCTCCCAGTCGCGGTTCAGGGTCTTGGCGTCCAGCGGCAACGTGTCGGGGTGGCTGACCACGGACTTCGGCACGAAGGGCGCGGAGTCGCGTTCGTCGTAGGACTGGTCATCCTCGCCCCAGACATAGCCGAAACAGGCGGCTTCATGCTGGAAGGTGCCGTGGAATTCCCGCGTATAGGGGTCGAGCAGCAGCTTGTTGGGGTTGAAGCGATGGCCCCGGTCCGGCGCATAAGGGCCGTCGACGCGGTAGCCGTACAGTTGCCCCGGCGCGAGGCCCGGCACGTAGCCATGCCAGATCGCGCCGGAACGTTCCGGCAGGTCGATGCGCTGGGTCTCTTTGCCGCCCTCGTCGAAGAGGCACAGCGTGACCTTGTGCGCATGGTCCGAGAACAGCGCGAAGTTCGTGCCCTCGCCATCCCAGTTGGCACCCAGCCGGTTGGGGCGGCCGGGTTTCGTCTCGTATCGTTCGGTCATTGGATGAGGCTCTCGTAAAGGGTGACATAGGCACTGGCCGAGTCCTCCCATCCGACCGGGTGCCGCATCGCTGAACGCACCATCTGCTGCCAGAGTTGCCGATTTTCCCATGCCTCGAACACACGATCAAGCGCGGCGCCTATTCCTGCGGCGGAAACCTCGTCAAAGACGAATCCGGTGGCACATTTCGCAGCGATGGCCGCCGCGTTGGCGTCGATCACGGTGTCCGCCAGCCCTCCGGTCCGCGCCACCACCGGCAACGTGCCGTAGCGCAGCCCGTACAGCTGCGTCAGCCCGCAGGGTTCAAAGCGCGAGGGGATCAGGATGGCATCCGCGCCGCCCTGCACGAGGTGGCTAAACCCCTCGTCATAGCCGATGTAGGTGCCGACCTTGCCAGGGTTGTCCGTTGCGGCCTTCTGGAACAGTGCCTCCAACGCGGGTTCCCCGGTGCCCAGCACCGCCAGTTGCCCGCCGCGCGCCACCAGATGCGGGATGGCTTCGGCCAGCGCATCCAGCCCCTTCTGTTCGGTCAGGCGCGAGATCACGCAGAACATCGGCCCGTCATGCGCCGTGTCCAGCCCCAGCCGTTCCGCCAGAGCGGCCTTGTTCCGCGCCTTCAGTTTCAGGGTCTTGGCGTCATAGGGCGCGGGCAATGCGCCATCCGTCGCCGGGTCCCAGATACCCGTGTCGATGCCGTTCAGGATGCCGGTCAGCGTTTCGGTCCGCGCCTGAAGCACGCCCTCCAGCCCCATGCCGAACTGCGGCGTCAGGATCTCGCGCGCATAGGTGGGCGACACGGTGGTGACGTGATCGGCATAGACCAGCCCTGCCTTCAGGAAGGACACGTCGCCCCAGTATTCCAGCCCGTCCGCGTGGAACCAGTCGGCCCGCAGGCCCAGCGGCCCGAGGGCGTGCGCGCCGAACCGCCCCTGAAAGGCGATGTTGTGAATGGTCACCACGGTTTTCGGCACCGTGCGCCCGGTCTGTTTCAGGTAGACCGGGGCAAGCGCCGCCTGCCAGTCATGAGCGTGCAGCACGTCCGGCTTCCACCCGGGCAGACCGTCGAAACAGATGCGCGCGGCGGCCTGCGCCAGCGAGGCAAAGCGCTTGTCATTGTCCGGCCAGTCGTGGCCGTCCGGCCCATTGTAGGGCTTGCCAGCACGGTCGAACAGCTGCGGCGCGTCGAGCAGCAACAGGGTGATCCCTTCCGCCTCGACCTGCACCAGCCGCCCCGGCCCGCCGGGCAGATCGCCAAAGGTCGCCACTTCCTCGCCCTTGGGCAGCAGGGGAAACAGTGCCGGGTAACAGGGCAGCATCACCCGCGCATCCACCCCCATAGGCCCCAGCGCCCCGGGCAGCGCTCCCACCACATCCGCCAGCCCGCCAGTCTTGACGAAAGGCGCACATTCCGAGGTGACCATCAGCACGTTCATAGCGGCAATTCCTCGATCGGGCGGGCAAAGGGGGTAAAGGAGGTGACGTCCGAGTGATAGCCCGGCGTCGCATTGGGCATCAGCACCGCGCGGGATTCGCCCCAGCGGATCGTCCAGCGGCGAAACTCATGCGTGACCTCGATGTCCTCCAGCACGCGCGGCGGGCGCGCGGTGGGGATCAGGAATTCATCCGGCATACCGGGCAGGGCGTCCATGTCGTCGGGGTCGGGCTGTGGCCCGCCAAGGTTGAACAGCCAAACCGAAGAGATCATCTGACCGCCTCGGTTCAGGTAGGCGAACCCGACGTGTGGGTCGATGTCGAGGACGACCTCGTCGCGGTCGTCCTCCCAAAGCACCCAGCCGCCGGGCTCCAAAGGCGTCTTGTCAGAGGGCATCAATCATCTTCTGGGTAATCAGGCAGATACCGCTGTCCGTGCGGCGAAAGCGTTTGGCGTCCAGCTTCGGGTCCTCGCCCACGATCAGCCCCGGCGGCACCTTCACGCCGCGGTCAAGGATGGCGTTCTTGATCCAGGCACGCCGCCCGACCTCGCAGCCGGGCAGGGCCACGACTCCTTCGAGTTGCGAATAGGAATGCGTCTTGACCCCGGTGAACAGCAGGCAGCGATACAGCGACGAACCCGAGATGATGCAGCCGCCCGAGATCATCGAGGACACGGCCTGCCCGCGGCGGCCTTCCTCGTTGTGGATGAACTTGGCCGGGGGAGTCAGTTCGGAATAGGTCCAGATCGGCCAGTCCGTCGCGTAGATGTCCAGCGCGGGCGCGAAATCCGTCAGGTCGATATTCGCCTGCCAATAGGCGTCCAGCGTGCCGACGTCGCGCCAGTAGGGCTCCGACTCCAGACCCGACTTCACGCAGGAACGGCTGAAAGGATGCGCATAGGCACCGCCCTGCTTGACGATGGCCGGGATGATGTCCTTGCCGAAGTCGTGTTCCGAGGCATCGTCGGGCCGGTCGCGTTCGAGGATCTCGTAAAGATACTCCGCCTCGAACACGTAGATCCCCATGGACGCCAGCGAGCGGGTGTCATCCCCCGGCATGGTTGGCGGATCGGCGGGCTTTTCGACGAAATCGGTGATCTTGTCGGTCTCGTCCACCGCCATCACGCCAAAGCCCGTCGCCTCGGCCTTGGGCACTTCGATGCAGCCCACAGTGACCTTGGCCCCGGTCTTCACATGCTGCTCCAGCATGTAGGAATAATCCTGCTTGTAGATGTGATCGCCCGCGAGGATCAGGATGTATTTCGGCCCGTACCCCCGGATGATCGAGATGTTCTGCGTCACCGCGTCGGCGGTGCCCTTGTACCAGTTCTCCTCGTCCAGCATCTGGCTGGCGGGCAGGATATCCAGCCCCTCGTTGCGCTCGGCCCGGAAGAAGGACCAGCCGCGTTGCAGGTGGCGGATCAGGCTGTGCGCCTTGTACTGCGTCGCAACGCCAATGCGCCGGATGCCGGAATTCACCGCGTTCGACATGGCAAAGTCGATGATCCGCGTCTTGCCGCCGAAGTAGACCGCAGGTTTGGCGCGCACGTCGGTCATCTCTTTCAGACGACTACCGCGCCCCCCGGCCAGGACAAAGGCCATGGTCTGCTGTGCCAATGTGAAACGGTCGTAGTCCATCTCTCCCCCCTTCTGGGTCGTGCTCCGGCTCACCCTCCAGAGCGTGTGAAGACCACGCAGGCCAAGGGCGGCACGGTGATCTCGATCGAATGGTCCAGCCCGTGGGCCGGAACCTCGTCGGCGGTGCGTCCGCCGTGGTTGCCCTGACCGCTGCCGCCGTAGACGGGCGCATCGGTGTTCAGGCGTTCATCCCAATGGCCTGCCTGCGGCACGCCGATCCTGTAGCCGTGACGTGTCACGGGTGTGAAATTCGCAACCACCAGTGCGGGTTCCGCATCTTTTGCATGGCGGGTCCAGACAAAGATCGAGTCGTTCGCATTGCCGCCATCGACCCATTTGAACCCCTCCGGCTCCGAGCAGCATTGATGCAGCGCAGGTGTCTCGCGGTAGAGGTGGTTCAGGTCGCGGATCAGGCTCTGGACGCCCCGGTGGGTGTCGTAGTCCAGCAGGTGCCAGTCCAGCGAAGCCTCGTGGTTCCATTCGGCCCATTGCGCGAATTCGCAGCCCATGAACAACAGCTTGCGCCCCGGATGCGTCCACATGAAGCCGTAGTAGGCCCGCAGGTTCGCGAACTTCTGCCAGTCGTCGCCCGGCATCTTGCGGATCATGCTGCCCTTGCCGTGCACCACTTCGTCGTGGCTGATCGGCAGGATGAAATTCTCGGTGAAGGCGTAGTGCAGCCCGAAGGTCATCTTGTCGTGGTGGTATTTCCGGTTGATCGGGTCCTCGGCCATGTAGCGCAGGGTGTCGTTCATCCACCCCATGTTCCACTTGTAGCCAAAGCCCAGCCCGCCCGCGTCGGTGGGCGCGCTGACCCCCGGAAAGGCGGTCGATTCCTCGGCCACGGTCATCACGTCCGGCTGCGCGGCGTAGACCTGTTCGTTCATCGCCCGCATGAAAGCGATGGCCTCGAGGTTCTCGCGCCCGCCGTGGATGTTGGGCACCCACTCGCCGTCCTTGCGCGAATAATCGCGGTAGAGCATGGAGGCCACCGCATCCACGCGCAGCCCGTCGAGGCGGTATTCCTCCAGCCAGAATTTCGCGTTCGCCACGAGGTAGTTCAGCACCTCGGCGCGGCCGTAGTTGTAGACGAGCGTGTTCCAGTCGGGGTGATAGCCTTCCTTCGGGTCGGCGTGTTCGTACAGCGCCGTTCCGTCAAAGCGCCCCAGCCCGTGCGGGTCGGTCGGGAAATGCCCCGGCACCCAGTCGATCAGCACGCCCAATCCCGCCTGATGCGCGGCGTCGATCAGGTGACGGAAATCATCCGGGGTGCCAAAGCGGCTGGTCGGCGCGTACATCCCGATGGGCTGATACCCCCATGATCCGCCAAAGGGATATTCGGAGATCGGCGTCAGCTCGATATGGGTAAAGCCCAAGTCTTTTGCATAAGGCACCAGCGTGTCCGCCAGCTCGCGGTAGGTCAGGGGGCGGTTGCCGTCCTCCGGCACGCGCCGCCAGCTTTCCAGGTGTACCTCGTAGATGGACATCGGGGCGTCGATGCGATGCGCCGCGCCGCGCCGGGCGATCCAGCCTGCGTCGTTCCACTGGTACTGGTCCAGCCGCCGCACGACGGACGCCGTCTTTGGCGGCAGTTCCGCGCCAAAGCCCACCGGGTCCGCCTTCAGCGGCTGGACCGCGCCATGCGGGTCCACGACCTCGTACTTATAGGCCACGCCCTCGCCGATGCCGGGCAGGAAGATCTCGTGCACCCCGGTCGCGCCCCGCCGCCGCATCACGTGCCGCCGCCCGTCCCAGCCGTTGAAATCCCCCACCACGGACACGCGCCGCGCGTTCGGGGCCCAGACGGCGAAATGCGTGCCCTGCACACCGCCATGATCCATCACATGCGCGCCGAGCGCCTTCCAAAGCTGGCCATGGGTGCCTTCACCCAGCAGGTATTCGTCGATCTCGCCCAGCACCGGGCCAAAGCCATAAGGGTCTTCCTCGATCCACTCGGCTTCGCCCTCACTCATGCGCAACTGGTAGGGAAACCACTTCTTGCGGCGCGGGATCGCCCCGGCAAAGACCCCCTCGCGCACCCGCTCCAACCCGGCGACCTTGCGCCCGGTCTTGCGGTCGATCAGTTCCACCGTCGCCACGCCGGGCCGGAACACGCGGGCCACCAGAGTGCCGCCCACCTCGTGCAGGCCCAGCACGGAAAACGGGTCGTGATGCTGCCCCGCAAGGAGGCGGGACAGGTCTTGGTCGTCGATCAAGGTCATTCGGCCGCCTCCGCGGCGTCGAGGTGCGAGGACACGCCCCAAATATCGGACGCATATCCCCGGATCGTCCGGTCGGACGAGAAGAAGCCCATCGACGCCGTGTTCGTCAGCGCCATGGCCGCCCAGTTGCGCGGATGCTTGAACGCCTCGTCGGCGCGGCGCTGGGTGTCGAAGTAGGTGTCGAAGTCGCATGTCACGAGGAAATAATCGCTGTCATACAGCATTCCGACAAGCCCGTGATAGCGCCCCGGGTCCTGCGGGCAGAACCGGCCTTCGAAGATCAGGCGCAGCACCTCTTGCAGGCGGGGCGAGGCGTTGATGGCGGCGCGGGCATAGCCGTGGTGCTGGCGGCGCTCCATCACCTGCTCGGCGGTCAGGCCAAAGAGGAAGAAGTTCTCATACCCGACATGATCGCGGATTTCGACGTTCGCACCGTCCAGCGTGCCGATGGTCAGCGCGCCGTTGAGGGCGAACTTCATGTTGCCGGTGCCGCTGGCCTCCTTGCCCGCCGTGGAAATCTGCTCCGACAGGTCGGCGGCGGGGATGAGGATTTCCGCCATGGTGACGTTGTAGTTGGGCGGATAGACGACCTTCAGCAGGTCCTTCGTCGCCGGGTCGTTGTTGATGACCTGCGCCACGTCGTTGATAAGGCGGATGATCTCCTTCGCGGTGTGATACCCCGGCGCGGCCTTGCCGCCGAAGATCTTCACCCGAGGCGTCCAGTCGACGTTCGGATGCGCCTTCATGTCCATCCACAGCGCGATGGTTTCCAGCACGTTCATCAGCTGGCGCTTGTACTCGTGGATGCGCTTGATCTGCACGTCGAACATGGCGTCGGGGTTGACCTCGATGCCCATGGTCGCGCCGATCCAGTTCGACAGGCGCTCCTTGTTCACGCGCTTTGCCGCCATGAACGCCTGCTTGAAGGCCGCGTCGCCGGACCGTCCCTTCAGCCGCGTCAACTGGTCCAGATCGGTGATCCAGCCCTCGCCGATGGTCTCGGTGATCAGACCCGACAGCGCCGGGTTGCAGGTGTGCAGCCAGCGGCGCTGCGTGATGCCGTTGGTCTGGTTGATGATGCGCTGCGGGTGCAGGCGGTGCAGGTCGGCAAAGACGGTCTTTTTCACCAGTTCGGTATGCAGTGCCGAGACGCCATTGACCTTGTGCGCCATGATGAAGGCGAGTTCGCCCATCTGCACGTTGCCATGGTCCAGGATGCGCGGGGAATCCGGGAAACGCCGCTGATGCTCGCCCTCGATCTGGCGGATGATCTCCAGATGGCGCGGCAGGACACGACCAAACAGCCACTCGGGCCAGCGTTCCAGAGCCTCAGGCAACAAGGTGTGGTTGGTGTAGCCAAGACACTTGCGGGCCAGCGCCACCGCCTCGTCAAAATGCAGCCCGTGGTCGTCCACCAGCACGCGGATCAGTTCCGGCCCGGCGATGGCCGGGTGGGTGTCATTCAGCTGGATCGCGGCGGCGTCGGGCAGGCTGCGGATGTCTCCATGGTCCGACAAGAAGCGCCGGATCAGGTCCTGAATCGACGCGGCGGTAAAGAAATACTCCTGCTTCAGACGCAGTTCCTTGCCGGTCTCCGTGGTGTCATCGGGGTACAGCACGCGGCAGATCGTGCGCGCCAGCGCCTCGGACCGCGAGGCAGCAAGGTAATCCCCACGGTTGAACGACGCGAGGTCAAAGACCTTCACCGGCTGCGCCGCCCACAGGCGCAGCGTGTTGCCCCAACGGCCCTTCCAGCCAATGATCGGCGTGTCAAAGGCCGTGGCGATCACGGTTTCGCCCGCGTGCCAATGCGCCTTGCCGTCATGGTGCTCGACATGCCCGCCAAAGCGGATCGGATACTGTACCTCGGGGCGCTCGAATTCCCAGACGTGGTCCTGTTGCAGCCATGTCTCGGGGCGCTCGACCTGCTGGCCCTCGACGAAATCCTGCTCGAACAGACCGTGCTCGTAGCGGATGCCATAGCCCATCGCCGGAATGCCCAGCGTCGCCAGCGAGTCCATGAAGCATGCCGCCAACCGGCCCAGACCGCCGTTGCCCAGCGCCGCGTCCGGCTCGTCCTTAACGATCAGGTCGTAGTCCTGCCCCAGCTCGGCCAGCGCCGCGCGCGCTTCCTCGACCAGCCCGAGGTTGCAGGCCATGTCCTCCACCAGCCGCCCGATGAGGAATTCCATCGACAGGTAATACACGCGCTTGGCCTTGTCGTTATAGGCGGCCTGCGTCGACGGAATCCAGTGATCCACCATCCGGTCCCGCAGCGCGTTCGACAGCGCCATGCGCCAGTCGTAGATCGAGGAATGCGCGGCGTCCTTCCCCAGCCCGTAGCGAAGGTGGCGCAGGATATCGTCTTTCATGGGGAAGCCCTCGGCGTGGGTGGTCGTCGCTTCATTCAACACTAGCACGATGCGGCGACAAGTCAGACGGCCACGATGATACCGCTAACATCTGCGCTACGCCTGCGTTTGAGGCAAGTATTCTGCCGAATACACAGGCAAATGCCCGGAATGGTGGTCGATGTGCCACAATATTGGGCGCTCTGTCCAAAAGGCAAAGGCCCGGATCGCTCCGGGCCAGCCATGTCACGCCACCTTCGGCGTAAGTTGCTGTTCTTCCACCGGCGGCGGCTCCATCGCGCCGGTCATGATCGCCACGGCGTCGGACATGGTGATGCTCCTCGGGTCCACCACCGCGTGACGCTTGCCCAGGCGATGGATATGCACCCGGTCCGCCACCTCGAAGACATGCGGCATGTTGTGCGAGATCAGGATGATCGGGATGCCCTTGGCCCGCACGTCCTGGATCAGCTCCAGCACGCGGCGGCTTTCCTTCACCCCCAGCGCGGCGGTGGGTTCGTCCATGATGATGAACTTCTTGGCAAAGGCCGCAGCGCGGGCCACCGCAACGCCCTGCCGCTGACCACCGGACAGCGTCTCCACCGCCTGGTTGATCGACTGCACCGTCATCAGGCCCAGCTCCGTCAGCTTCTCGCGGGCGAAATCCTCCATCCGCTTCTTGTCCAGCTGTCGGAACACCGACCCCATGAACCCCGGTTTGCGCAATTCGCGCCCGGCGAACATGTTGTCCGCGATGGACAGCGCGGGCGACAGGGCCAGTTGCTGATAGACGATCTCGATCCCCATGTCGCGGGCATCCAGCGGCGAGGAGAAATGCACCGGCTTGCCCTCGATCTTGATCGACCCCTCGTCCGGCTGCACCGCGCCGCAGATCGCCTTCACGATGGAGGACTTTCCCGCGCCGTTGTCGCCGATCACGGCCAGCACTTCGCCCGGAAACAGGTCGAAATCGGCGTGGTCGATGGCGGTGACATGGCCGTATCGCTTGACGATATTGCGGCCTTCCACAACAGGTTGAATGCTCATGCCGATGCCTTTCGTATCCACTGGTCCACGGCCACGGCGCCGATGATGAGCACGCCGATCAGCAGGTAGGTCCATTGCGCATCCGCGCCCAGCAGGCGCAGCCCCAAGGTGAACACCCCCACGATCAGCGCGCCGAACAGCGACCCCATGACCGCACCGCGCCCGCCGAACAGCGAGATACCCCCGATCACGACAGCGGTGATCGATTCAATATTGGCCAGCTGGCCCGACGTCGGAGACACCGACCCGATCCGGCCAATCAGGGCCCAGCCGGCAAAGGCGCAGATCAGCCCCGAGGCGGCATAGACGGAAATCAGCACCTTGTTGGCCTTGATCCCCGACAGCTCGGCGGCTTCCTTGTCGTCGCCCACGGCATAGACATGGCGTCCCCAGGCAGTCTGGTTCAGGATGTAGGCCACGATGATGAACAGCAGCAACATGAAGACCGCGCCATAGGTCAGCCGTGCGCTGCCCACCGTGATGACGGATCCAAAGAACTGAAGCAGCGGGGCCTCGGCCTCGATGTCCTGACTGCGGATCGTCTCGTTTGCGGAATACAGGAAGTTGGTCGCCAGAACGATCTGCCACATGCCCAGCGTCACGATGAAGGGCGGCAGCTTGACCTTGGCCACCAGCCAGCCGTTCAGCGCACCGATGGCCGTGCCGACCGCCAGACCCGCGGCAATCGACATCGGGGCAGGGATGCCGTAGCGAAAGGTGAACTGCCCCATCACGACCGACGACAACACCATGATCGCGCCGACCGACAGGTCGATGCCCGCCGTCAGGATCACCAGCGATTGCGCCACCGCAACGATGCCGACGATCTGCACCTGCTGCAGGATCAGCGTCAGCGCGAAGGGCGAAAAGAACTTGGACCCGAGAAGCGCGCCGAAAATGATGATCGACAGCACGAGCACGATCAGTGGAACCAGCGCGGGCGTCGAATGCAGCGCGCCCTGGATTCGTGGAACAAGACCTTTGCGCCGTTCGAATTCAGCGACCGAACTGGTGGCTTTCGACAACGACGACTCGAAGTCCTGCCCTTTCGAGGCAGTCTCGGACATTGGGGTTCCTCCCGGTATGGTGGGTGCGTCTTGGTGCGCGCTCTCGCTTCAGCCTAGGGCGACGGTGCGGCGCGCGTCCATGAAAAAAGGGGAAGGGGCGGCATGCGCCCCTTCCGGTATCAGGCGGGGATCAGCCCCAGCAGCGGTCGGTGCCTTCGGCAACGTCGATCGACTCGACGCCCTCGGCCGGTTGGTCGGTGACCAGCGAAACACCCGTGTCGAAGAAGTCCTTCCCTTCGGTCGGTGCGGGCTTGGTGCCATCCTTGGCCCAGGCTGCGATGGCCTCGATGCCCTTGGATGCCATCAGCAGCGGGTACTGCTGCGACGTCGCGCCGATGACGCCGTCCGCCACGTTCTTCACGCCCGGGCAGCCGCCGTCGACGGACACGATCAGCACGTCATTCTCACGGCCGATGGCCTTCAGCGCCTCATAGGCACCGGCAGCGGCAGGCTCGTTGATGGTGTAGACGACGTTGATCATCGGGTCCTTGGCAAGAAGGTTTTCCATCGCCTTGCGGCCACCTTCTTCGTTGCCTGCGGTCACGTCGTTGCCGACGATGCGCGGATCGGTTTCGTCGCCCCACTTGTTCGGATCGCCGAGGTCGATGCCAAAGCCCTGCAGGAAGCCCTGATCGCGCAGCACGCCCACGGTGGGCTGGCTGACGGCGAGGTCCAGCATGGCGATCTTGGCGTTGGCGGCCTCGTCGCCCAGCTTGGCGGCGGCCCACTTGCCGATCAGCTCACCGGCGAGGAAGTTGTCGGTGGCAAAGGTCGCGTCGGCGGCGTCGATCGGATCCAGCGGCGTGTCCAGCGCGATCACGACGAGGCCCGCGTCACGCGCCTGCTTCACCGCCGGAACGATGGACGAGGTGTCGGATGCGGTCAGCAGGATGCCCTTTGCACCGTCTGCGATGCAGGTCTCGATGGCCTGAACCTGAGTCTCGTGGTCGCCGTCCACCTTGCCGGCAAAGGTCTTCAGCTCGATGCCCAGCTCTTCGGCCTTGGCGGTCGCGCCTTCCTTCATCTTGACGAAGAACGGGTTGGTGTCGGTCTTGGTGATCAGGCAGGCGCTGACCGAGCCGTGGCTTTCGGCGGCTGCGGCGGATGCAAAGGCAGCGGTGGCCAGGGCAACAGCAGTGCCCGTCAGAAGCTTTTTCATGGTATCCTCCCAGTGAGTCGCGGGGCGATCTGCGCGACGCTTTTTGCCCAAGAACCACGCATGGCGGCCCCTCGTTAAAGAAAAGAACAGATTCGGGCCGGGGCTGTCAACAATAAATAAATCATGTGCATTTATTATTGACAGCCTGCCCGCATCTGGCCAACTGTTCGGGGCGAACAAGATGCGTGAAGGGCCGAAAAATCCTTCTGCGCCGCAGCGTTAGCACTGTGCTCGCGCAGCGAAACGGTCAAGGGACGGCCAGATCATGAAGAACGGACAGGGGCAGGCAGAAAGCGAAACATCGCTCGTGCTCGAAGGGGCGCGCGGGACGAACCAGTCGGGTGTGCGCGCCCACAATGAACGTCTTGTCCTGACGCTGGTCCGGCAAATGGGACCGCTGGCCAAGGCCGAAATCGCGCGCATGACCGGCCTGTCGGCGCAAACCGTCTCCGTCATCATGCGCGGCCTCGAGGCCGACGGACTTTTGCGAAAGGGAGAGCCCGTGCGCGGCAAGGTCGGCCAGCCCTCTGTGCCCATGAGCCTTGCTCAGGATGGCGCATTTTTTCTGGGACTGAAGGTCGGGCGCCGAAGCCTCGACCTGATCCTCACCGACTTTCATGGCAAGGTCGAAGGCAGGGTCTACCGCACCCACCGTTACCCCACGCCGGACAGCGTCGTGCAATTCGCCAACGAGTCGATTGCCGAACTGTTGGCCAAACTCGCCCCCGCGCAGCGCGCCCGCGTGGCGGGTCTTGGCATCGCCATCCCCTTTCGCCTGCATGACTGGGCCAGGCCGCTGGGCGTGAATCCCGAGGACATGCAGGACTGGAAGACGCGCGACATCGCCTCCGAAATCGCCGACGCCTGGGAGTTTCCCGTCTATCTGCGCAACGACGCCTCCGCCGCCTGCGGTGCGGAACTGGTGTTCGGGGATCAGAACCGCCCGCGCGATTTCCTCTATTTCTTCATCGGCTTCTTCGTCGGCGGCGGCATGGTGCTGGACAACACCCTCTACACGGGGCGCACCGGCAACGCCGCCGCGCTTGGCTCTCTGCCCATCGGCATCGACGGCAACAAGGTCCGCCAACTGGTCGATGTCGCCTCGCTCATCACGCTGGAGCAGCGCGTCACCGATGCGGGCATCGCCCCCGAGGCCATCTGGGACACGACCCAAAGCTGGCCCATCGACCGCGCGATCCTCGAGCCCTGGATGCAGGAAGCGGTGGACGGTCTCGCCTATGCGACCTTCTCGGCGGCCTGCATGATCGACTTCGAGGCGGTGATGATCGACGGCTGGGTGCCCGCCGATGTGCGTGCCGAACTGGTGCGCCGCACCCGCGTCCGTCTCGAGGAAATCAGCCTCCCCGGCATCGAAATCCCTGAGGTCCGTCCAGGCACCATCGGCCCAGACGCCCGCGCGCTGGGGGCCGCCAGCCTGCCGTTGTCGGACCGTTTCCTCGTGGACCGAAATGCGTTCCTGAAGGGCTGACCCTACAGGTTTTCGGGCGTGTAGATCTCGAAATTCAGCGTGACGTTCTGGGCACCTGCTGCCGGTCCGGCCCGCTTTGCCCGGATCAGCGTGTCCAATGTCTGTTGCGCCAACGCCTGAATGGGGTGCGAGATCACGAGGTCCAGCGTACCGTCGATCAGGGCGGCGCGGGTCACGTCCATCAGCTCGTAACCGATGGCCACGAATCCTTCGGGCCGGGCCGCGTCTCGCAGGGCTGAAATCGTGCCGGTGATGCCCCCGCCAGAGACGAAGAGCGCCCGGATGTCTGGGTGCTCTGCCAGCATCTGCTCCGTCATTTCGCGGGCGGCGGCGCTGTTCTCGAAGGTCAGTTTCGGCTCCAGCAGGGTGAAACCGCGCGGGTGCTCTCGGAAATAGCTGCGAAAGCCGCTCTCGTTCTGGTCCTGATTGCGATAGCGATGGTTGCCGACCAGAATACCGATCTCTCCGGGCGTGGGGCACATCCGGTCGATGGCCCATGCGGCGGTGCGTCCGACCTTGTAGTAATCCAGCCCGACGAATCCCACCGGCCCGCGTGCGGTCAGCGGCGTGATGAGCCCCACCACGGGAACCCCGTCCGCCAGCACCGCATCGATGGCTTCCGACACCAGCGGGTGCTCCGCGGCCACCAGGGCCACCGAATCGCATTTCGTGCCAAGGACATTCAGCCGCTCGGCCACGACGTTGGGCGTCAGATCCTCGAGGTATTCCAGCGTCAGTTCGATCCGACCGTCCAGATGTACCTGCGCAGCCTGCTCCAGTGCGCGCCCGAGGTCGGCGTAGAACGGCCGCCGCTTTTGCAAAAGCAACACGCCGAGCCGATGGATCTCGGCTTCGTTCCGTATGGAATGTTCAATGGAACCAAGGCCATAGAACCCGATCTCCTGCGCGGCACGCAGCACGCGCTGGCGGGTCGGTGCGCGCACCTTTCTCGCGTCATTGATGACGCGATTCACGGTTGAAATGGATACGCCCGCCGCCTCGGCAAGGTCGGGAATCGTTGGTCGTCTGCCCGGCATGTCCATTCAAAACGGTTCATTTCTTCAGTGCATTTTGGACTGAAATGAAGCGATTTTGTCCTCCTGATTTTGCCGAACTTGATTTGATCCGTGCCATCTCGTCAAGAAGAAGCCGTCCGCAGATGTATGGAAACCGGCGCGACGAGTTTGGGAGGCGTCGATGGACGACATGCAATACGGCACCCGCGACAAGCGCGGCAACTGGACGCCCAGCCGTCCGGTCCAGGTCGCCCCGATCTGGCATCGCCCCTTTGACCTGAAGAAGGTCCTAGCCTGGCTGCCATCCTATTTCTGGCCGTGGAACGCCTTCCACATGGCCACGGCGCTCTTGTGGGTGCTGGTACTGATCCCCTCGTGGGACAGCCTGCAAACCCTGTCTTTCGGCAATTACTTCTACCTCTACGCGCTGAACGCCGTGGGCATCATCGCCTTCTTCGGCCTGTTCGAATTCGTCTGGTACGTGAAGCGTCGGCAGGGCAACCGGTTCAAGTACAACCCTAAATTCCCCTCCGAGCATCCCTCGGACGTGTTCTGGTTCAAATCCCAGAACATCGACAACTTCATCCGCTCGGTCTTTGTCACCGTGCCGCTCTGGACCGTGGTCGAGATCGTGATGCTTTGGGCCTACGCCAACAGCTGGGCGGTCTGGCTGCCGTGGACGACCCATTGGCTGTGGCTGTCCTTCATCGTCCTGATCTGGCCCGCCGTGCACGAAACCTACTTCTTCTTCCTGCACCGTGCGATCCACTGGGGTCCGCTGTACAAGTACATCCACTCGGTGCACCACAACTCGATCAACCCGTCGCCCTACTCGTCGCTGTCGATGCACCCGGGCGAAGGTTTCCCCTACATGGCAGAGGCCTGGCTGCACCTGCTGATCCCGTCCAACCCGGTCTGCGCGTATTTCACGCTGCACCAGGTGGGCTTTGGGGCAATCAACGGCCACATCGGGTTCGAGCTGCTGGAAACCACCGAAAACCACGCCATCGAAAGCCACAGCTACCTGCACTACCTGCACCACAAGTATTTCGAGGTGAACTACGGCGGTGACGGCCTTGTCCCCCTCGATAAGCTGTTCGGCACATGGCACGACGGCACCAAGGAATCCGACGAGCGCATGAAGGCCCGGTTCAAGGCCAAGAAGGCCCGCGCCAACGCCAAGGCAACCCCGGCCGAGTGACCGCTCAGAGGTCGCAGTTGTAACGCGTGTGTACCAGAATGGACGAGGGCTGCGGGTCGGAACTCGCACCCTCGGCCCGTTGCAGGAACCACTGCGCCGCCTGTCCCAGTTCCCCCGCAAAATCATGCGAGATCACGTAGTCCATCACGCCCTGCTCCAGCAGCGCGCGCGAATGGGGAGTCAGCTCATGCCCGACGAAAATCGTGTCCCTTCCGGCGAACTCGTTCAGCGCCATGGCGACGCCCCGGTTGGCCCCCGCCACGTTGTAGACCGCATCGGGCAGACCGTTGGCATCGAAATGCGTGCGCAGCTGTTGCAGCGTGGTTTCGGGCCGGTCGTCCGAGATGACGCGCTCCTCGATCCGCAGATGCGGGAACTCGGCGCGCAGCACCCGGCGAAAACCCATCTCGCGTTCCTGCTGGCAGCGGAAGGTCTCGCTCATCATCAGCAGGATGCGGCTGCGGGTTCCGCCAAGGATTTGCCCGATGAGCTGCGCGGCGACACTTCCGGCGGCGTATTGGTCGTTGCCCACGTAGGCCGCGCGCCGGGCCGAGGGCAGGTCAGTCGTCAGGCAGACCACCGGCACGCCCATTCCGCCCAGCTTGCGCGCCGCGCGGTTGATCGCCGGATGTTCCCGCGCCACCAGCAGCACTCCATCCGCCGCAGCGCCCTCCTGTTCGATCTGGCGGGCAAAGGTGGTGGGGTTCATCTCGCTCGTCGGCACCATGTGCGGCGTCAGCAGCACGCCCGCGACGGTGCGGTTCACCTGCTCCGCCGCGCGCATCATCGCGTCGTTGAAACTGACCCCCGACTCGCAGAACAGCCGCAGGTCCAGCGTCTGCCGCGCCGCCCGTTCCAGCGTCAGCTTGTCGTAGGCGGCCATGACCGTCTGGCGGGTTTTCTCCTTCACCCCGGGCCGGTTGTTCAGCACCCGGTCGACCGAGGCCGTGCCGACCCCGGCCAGCGCCGCGATCTCGGGGATGGTTGGGCCTTTCCAATGGGTGGGGTCAGTCATGGCGTGTCCGTTTTGATGGTTTTGCAATCAATATGGATTGGCGGCGAAGATGCAACGAAAACCCATTATGCGCGTGCAAAGTGCTGCACGAACCACACTAAAATGATGCGTATCAAATCAAAAATATCTCGCGAGTCCGCTTCCCACACAGTGCCGCAATCGGGATAACATGTCGCAGAGTTGGAGGAGCAGCCGATCCCTTCCCGAGGAGCCGCGCAAGCGGGCGGAAGACCGGCCCGGACAGCCAAATCGCAAACCACTGCAGGACCGCAGGACCCGAGGTGTGTAACCCGCGCGCCACGGCCCGGCGAACCTGTTCCCGGGCCTTCGGGCCGCACCATGTCGATCCGCGCAAGCGCGGGTTTTCAGAGGAGGAAATCGACATGACCATCATCAAGACCATCGCCGCGGCTTCCGTTGCAGCCCTGCTGGCCACCGGCGCCGTTGCGCAGGACATCGCCGTCATCGCGGGCTCCGTCGAAGACGCCTTCATGGACAAGATCAAGAAGGGCGTGGACGACGCCACCGCCATGGTCGAAGCCAACGGCGGCACCGTGCAGTACCTGCGCACCCAGAACTACGAGAACTTCGGCCCCGACTTGGTGACGCTCATCAACCAGGCCGTCGCACAGGGCGTCGACGGCATCGCGATCCCCGTCTGGGTTCCGGACGCGCAGATCCCCGCGCTTCAGGCCGCGCGCGAGGCTGGCATCAAGATCATGCAGTACAATTCCGGTCTGCCCGTCATGGGTGACATCGGCGCGCTGAACTACTTCGGCTCGGACGAGTACGAAGCAGGCTTCGGCGGCGGCAAGTACCTCGCGGAAAAGGGTGCCAAGCACATCCTCTGCCACATCCAGGTCCCCGGTGCGATCAACCTCGAACAGCGCTGCAAAGGCGTGACCGACGGCGCAGCCGAAGCCGGTGCAAAGGTCACCGTACTGAACACCCCGGCGAACCTCGACGGCGACGTGACCGGCACCGCCGAGGCGCTGAAGGCCGAGTTCATCGGTGACTCGTCGATTGACGCAATGGTTTCCTGCGCCGACTTCGGCGCGGCGGCCGGTGCCAACGCGGTCGAGCAGACCGGCGCGAACATCATGGTTTCCGCCTTCGACTTCTCGCCCGCCTCGCTGGACCGCATCTCGGCAGGCACCCAGACCATGGCGATCGACCAGCAGCCCTACCTGCAGGGCTTCCTCGCGACCTCCATGTTGTTCGCCCACCTGAAGTTCGGCACCAACATCTCGACCAACCCGGTTCTGACCGGCCCGTCGATCATCGACGCGGACAACGTCGAAGCCGTCAAGGCAGGCGCGGCGCTGGGCGCACGCTGACCTCTCCCGCCCCCGGGTCCGTCCCGGGGGCATCCACCCTTCTCTCCCGGGGGCGACCGACATGACCGACACCACCACCAGCCAACCGGCGGAGAAATCCGCAGGCTCCGGCTTCTCCCTTCTCAGCCTCTTTCGCCGCCCCGAGGCGGGCGCGGCAGCGGGCTTCATCCTGATCTTCCTGTTCTTCAGCTGGTTCGGCTGGGACAAGAACTTCCTCACCGCGCTCGGCTCCTCCACCTGGCTGAACTTCGCGTCGAAGGTCGGCATCATTGCCATCCCCATCGGCTTCCTGATGATCGCGGGTGAACTCGACATCTCCATCGGTGCCGTGATCCCGGCGGGCGGCATCGTGCTGGCCCTCTCGGTCGAGACCTTCGGCTTCAACATCTGGGCGGGCTTTGCCCTGTCGCTGGCCGTTGCCGCCGCCATCGGCTACATCAACGGGATGCTCGTGACCCGCACGCAGGTGCCGTCGCTGATCGTGACCCTCGCGACGCTCTTCGTGATCGCGGGCCTCAACGCCTACCTGTCCAAGCAGATCGCGGGCACCACCCAGCACAGCCTGCCGGACGCCGGTGTCGTGTCGGAATTCATCCTCGGCGACTATCACTCGCTGGTGTTCGGCGAGAAGCCCGACGAATTCACCATCTTCCGCAGCCTGCAAAGCTCGTTCTTCCTGTGGATCATCTTTGCCATCGCCTGCTTCTACATCCTGCACGTCAGCCCATGGGGCAACTGGATCTTCGCCATGGGCGGCGATCAGGTCTCGGCCCGCAACGCCGGTATCCCGACCGAACGGCTGAAGATCGCGCTGTTCATGCTGTCAGCCATGGCCGCCGCGCTGGTGGGCATGACCGAAGCGGTCCTCGCCAACACAGCCTCGACCACCACGCAATTCGGCATGATCTTCAACACGATCATCTGCGTCGTGGTGGGGGGCGTGCTGCTGACTGGGGGTTTCGGCACCGTGACCGGCACCGTCTTCGGCACGCTGACCTTCGGCATCGTGTTCCAGGGCATCAACTTCACCACCTTCGACAAGGACCTGAACATGCTGTTCATCGGCGTCCTGCTGCTGGTGGCCGTGTTGATGAACGACACCTTCCGCAACCTCGCCACCTCCCTGTCGACCACGAAGAAGGGGAAGTGAGATGACCGCACCCGTCCTTGAAATGCGCAGCGTCGACAAGAGCTTTGGCCCCATCGACGTGCTCCACGAAATCTCGCTGAAGGTCCACGCGGGCGAGGTTCTCTGCCTGCTGGGCGACAACGGTGCGGGCAAGTCCACCCTCATCAAGACCCTCTCGGGCGTCCACGCCCCCACCCGCGGCGAGATGCTGATGGACGGCACGCCAGTCAGCTTCTCCAACCCGCGCGAGGCCCAAGGCGCAGGCATCGCCACCGTGCACCAGTTCGGCGGCACCTACCCGCTGATGTCCGTCGGGCGGAACTTCTTCGTCGGGCAGGAACCGACGAAGGGCTGGGGGCCGTTCAAGCGTTTCGACCGTGAAACGGCGAACAGGATCGCCGTGGAGGCCGTGCAGAACTTCGGCATCACCCGGATCACCGACGGCGACCGTCTGGTCGGCGGCCTGTCCGGCGGCGAGCGTCAGTCGCTGGCCATCGCCCGCGCGGTACACTTCGGCGCGCGCGTGCTGATCCTCGACGAACCGACCGCGGCGCTCGGCGTCAAGCAGGCCGCTCACGTCCTGCGCATCGTGAACGAGGCCAAGCGGCGCGGGCTGGCGGTGATCTTCATCACCCACCAGGTCATGCACGCCATGGCCGTGGGCGACCACTTTGCGGTTCTGATCCGGGGCGCCATCGCCGCCGACTTCCGCAAGGGCCAGAAATCGCGCGAAGAAATCGCCGACCTCATGGCCGGGGGTGAATCCATGGCCGACCTCGAGGCCTCCATCGAGGGCTACATGGAAACCCACGACGGACACGTGCCGCAGCCCGCCCACTGAGGGCTTTGAGAGAAAATCGCCGCGCGGGGCTTCCCAGATCGCGGACCGCACTCCACGGTTGCCACGCAGCAACCTTTGCAGAGAGACAGACATGACAATTCGTATTGCCGTCATCGGCGCAGGCATCATGGGCGCCGACCATGCCCGCATCGTGGCCGAGGACCTTCCCGGCGCGGTGCTGCAGGTGGTCTGCGACATGGACGCCGCCCGCGCCGCCAAGATCGCCGACCTCTACGGCGCGCAGTCCGCCACCGACCCCGAGGCCGTCATCGCCCGCGACGACGTGGACGCGGTCATCATCGCCTCGCCCGACTTCACCCACGCGCCGTTGTCGATGGCCTGCATCAAGGCCGGGAAAAAGGTCATGTGCGAAAAGCCCCTGTCGCAGTCCTCGGCCCAGTGCCTCGAGGTCATGCAGGCCGAGGAAGCCTCTGGCGAGAAGCATATCATGCTGGGCTTCATGCGCCGCTACGACCCTGCCTACCTGCAGATGCGCGCCGCGCTGCACGAGGGCAAGATCGGCCGCGCGCTGATGCTGCACAACTGGCACCGCAATGGCTCGACGCCCGCCGCGGATTTCACCGGGGCCATGGCGATCACCAACTCGGCCCCGCATGAATTCGACATCATGCGCTACCTGCTCTCGACCGAGATCCTGACCATCACGGCGACCCAGCCCAAGCGGTCCGACGACAAGGTCGCCCCGGTCGTCATGGTCCTGACCACCGCCGACAACCAGGTGGTGACGGTCGAGGTCAACAACAACGCCGCCTATGGCTATGACGTGAAGGCCGAGCTGGTAGGCGAGACCGGCTCCATCGGGACCAACCACGTCAGCTACACCCGACTGGACAAGGACGCGACCAAATCCATGGGCCACGACCCGGACTGGCGCGACCGCTACGCCGAGGCCTACCGCCAGCAGAACAAGGCCTTCCTCAAGTGGGTCAAGGGCGGCGACTATCCTGAACGCGCCTCGTCTTCGTGGGATGGCTACGCCGCCTCCGTCATCGCCGAAACCGGCGTGAAGGCGCTCGCTTCCGGCAATGCCGAACCCATCACCCTGACGACCAAGCCGGAGTTCTATTCGGCTCACAAAGGAGCCGATGCATGAAGTTGGGTTTCGTAACCGACAGCCTCGGCGGCATGTCCTTTGACGACGTTCTGAAGAACGCGCAGCGCATGGGCGTGCAGGGGCTGGAGATCAACACCTGTGGCTGGTCCACCGCGCCGCACTTCAAGCTGGCCGATATGCTGGGCAAGCCGGGCGCGCAAAAGGCCTATGCCGCGAAACTGGCCGACCACGGGCTCGAGATCATCAGCCTCAACGCCAACGGCAACCCGCTGCACCCCACCGACCCCAAGCAGGGCAACGACTTGCGCGACACCATCCGCGTCGCCGGTGAAATGGGGATCAAGAAGGTCTGCACCATGTCGGGCCTGCCCGCAGGCTCTGCCAAAGACGTGATGCCCAACTGGGTTGTCAGCAGCTGGCCGCCGGAAACCCAGACCATGCTCAAGTACCAGTGGGAAGAGAAACTCATCCCCTTCTGGACCGAGATCGTCGCGCTGGCCAAGGAAAACGGCGTCGAGCAGATCGCTCTCGAACTACACGGCAACCAGTGCGTCTACAACGTGCCCTCGCTGTTCAAACTGCGCGAGGCCGTCGGCCCCGTCATCGGCGCGAACCTCGACCCGTCGCACCTGTTCTGGATGGGGGCCGACCCCCTCATCGCCGCCGAGGCGCTGGGCGAGGCCGTCTACCACGTCCACGCCAAGGACACCTTCCTGAACGCGCCCAAGCAGGCCACCACCTCGCTGCTGGAAAACGGCTCGCTCATGGACATCCCGGCGCGCAGCTGGTCCTACATCACGCTCGGCTTCGGCCATGGCGAGGAATGGTGGCGGCAGTTCTGCTACCGCCTGAAGATGGGCGGCTACGACGGCTGGCTGTCGATCGAACACGAGGACGTTCTGCTCAACTCCCTCGAAGGGCTGGAGAAATCCGTCACCCTTCTGCAGAACGTCATGCCCGCCGCCGCGGCGGATTTCAAACCGCAGGAGATCTGAGACATGCTCAGGATCGGCGTGGTCGGCTATGGCACCGGGGGGCAGCACTTTCACGCCCCCTTCATTCAGGCGGCAGAAGGCTGTGAGCTGGCGGGTGTCGTCGCGCGTGCCGCGAAGACCGTGCAGAAGGTGAACAAGGATCTCCCCGATCAGCCGATCTATGCCTCGCTGACCGACATGATCGCGTCGGGAAAGGTCGACGCGGTCACCATCACCACCCCGCCGCAGACCCGGCGAAAGCTGGTGCTGGAGGCCATCGAGGCAGGCCTGCACGTCATCGCGGACAAACCCTTTGCCCCCGATGCCAATGGCGCCCGCGACCTGCGCGACGCTGCCGTGCAAAAGGGCGTGACGCTGGGTGTCTACCAGAACCGCCGTTATGACAGCGACATGCAGACCCTGCGCAAGGTCATTCAGGACGGGCGGCTTGGGGAAATCTGGCGCGTGCATTCGCGCATGGATTTCGACGATCCCGCCACGCTGGAGGCCGGGCCGGAGGGCGGTCTGCTGCGCGACCTCGGCTCTCACCTTGTCGACCAGATGGTCTACCTGCTGGGTCCTGTCACGACCGTGGATGCGCAGCTGGATCACGTCGATCTGGCCTCGGGGCGCACCGATGCGAGCTTCTCCATCACGCTGCGGCACGAAAGCGGCGCGCACTCGCATATCTCGGCGTCCAAGCTGAACCACTTCAACCAGCGCGAATTCCGCGCCTATGGCGACCTTGGCTCTTACGTCTCCCATTCGACGGATGTGCAGGCGCAGGCGATCTTTGCCGGGCAGCGCCCCGTCGACGATCCGGCCCACTGGGGCTTTGAGCCGGAAACCCACTGGGGCACCCTGCGCACCGCCGCCGGCGCGCAAAAGATCCCGTCCGAGCAGGGCCGCTACCACGACTACTACGCCGCCTTCGCGCAAGCTGTCCGCGACGGCACCCCGCCCCCCGTGCCCGCTGAATCCGGCGTTCAGACCCTTCGCATTCTCGACGCGGCCCGCCAGTCGGCGCGCGAGAACCGTTCCATCTCACTTTAAGACCTTCCAAGGGAGGATACCCATGGCCTGGACCAACGCATGTGGCATCGACGACGTCGACGCAGAGGACGTCATCCGTTTCGACGCCGGTGACCGCACCTTCATCATCGTCCGCGACCACGAGGACAACTATTTCTGCGCCGATGGCATCTGCACCCACGAAGAGGTGCACCTTGCCGACGGGCTGGTGGTCGAGGCCACCATCGAATGCCCGAAACACTCGTCGATCTTCGATTGCGCCACGGGAGAGGTGGAAACACCCCCGGCCTGCGAGAACCTCTGCACCTACCCGGTGAAGGTCGAAGACGGCCGCGTCTACGTCGACATCTGAGGAAACGCCCATGTCCATGTACCACAACCGCCCGCATGTGAACGACCTGCGCTAGATGAAGAAGAATGGAGACAAGATCTCCATGCTCTACGTCTCGACCCCGGACGAAGCCGCCGCCGCCAGTGCCGCGGGCATCCACATGCTGTCCATCGAGGGCCGTGTGTTCGACGCCGAAATGCGCGAGGCCGCTGGCGATTGCTTCGTCCAGGTCGGTCTGCCCTACGGCGGCTGGGGCGCGTTCAACGGGCGTCCTCTGGCCACCGCCGAGGACTACCTGCGCGCGGCCTTCCACTACGCCGCGCTGGGCGGCGACGCCTATTACTGCTCCGCCTCCTATGACATCCAGAAAGTCCTGTGCGACAACCACCTCGCCGTGGTCGGCCACATCGGCCTGATCCCCTCCTACATCACCTGGACCGGCTGGCGCGCCGTGGGCAAGACCGCCGACGAGGCACTTGCGCTGTGGAAGCACACCCAGATGCTGGAAAAGATCGGCGTCTTCGGCGCCGAGCTCGAGGTCGTGCCGGATCGCGTCGCCAAGTACCTGACCGAGAACTCCAGCCTGCTGATGCTGGGCATGGGCGCGGGTAAATACGCCGACGCGCAGTACCTCTTTACCGAGGACGTCTGCGGCTACGGCAAGAACCACAAGCCGCGTCACGGCAAGGTCTACGCAGACCTTGGCGCCAAGATGAAGGAACTTCAGGACGCGCGCATTCAGGCGTTCAAGGACTACAAGGCCGACGTGGACAACGGCGGCTACCCGGCGGCGGAATACACCGTCCCGATCAAGGACGAAGAGTTCGACGGTTTCATGCAAGGCGTCAGCCAAGGCTGAGACGCTTCCATGACGATGTCAGCCAAACCTGACAGGGCCTGACCCACCGTCCAGCGAACAGGCAAGGGCCGACCTCCTCCCCGGTCCGCGCCTGACCTGGGGGCCGCCTCCTCGCGGCCCCTTTTGTCGTTCCTATTCCCCGTCCACCCGGAACGCATCGGCATAAAGCGCGATCAACTGGGCGCGGCGGTGCGCATCCAGCGCCACCAACTGCGTCGGAGACAGCGGCACCGTGCGCCGCGCGCTGGGCAGCAGCCCGGTTTCCTCCGGCCCATCCCGCATCACCAGACCGATGTCGGCCAGCATCCCCTGTGCCTCTGGTCCCAGCAGGAATTCCAGCAGCCGCCCGGCAGCGTCCTTCTGCGCCGCATCGCGCGGGATCATCAGGCTGCGCGACAGGATCAGCGTGTAATCCTCGGGCAGGATGACGCCCACCGCCGGATCCATCTCGGCGGCGACATAGGACCCCAGTACGTTGTAGGCGATCAGGTAGCGCGCCTCGGCGACGCCACGGATGATCTCGGCGGAACAGCAGGTCGCCACGGCATCCACACGACTGAACCCTTCGAGCATGGCACCAAAGGTCGTGGCCTCCAGACTGTCGGAAAAGGCGAAAAGATACCCCAGCCCCGACGCCTCGATATCATAGGTCGCGATCCGCCCGCGCAACCGATCCGGCTCCGACCGCATCATGTCCAGCAGCGCAAAGCGCGAACGCGGGACGTCGGCGGCCTCCAGCGCCTGCTTGTTGTAGATGATGACGGCGGGTTCCTCGGTGATGCCCCACAGTTCGTCGCGCCAGCGTCGGGTGGCGGGCAGGGCGGCGGTGCGCGCCGACTGGTAGGGCGAGGCGCAGGCCACATTCACCAGCGCCACCATCTGTTGAACCGCAGACGACCACACCACGTCCGCCGAGGCCCATTCCCCCTCGCAGGCCGCGCGGCTGTTGGCGAACAACGCGTTCGACCCCCACTGTTCGTAAACCACCGTCAGGTCAGGGTTCTGCGCGGTAAAGCGGTCGATGACGGGCGCGATGATGGCGATGTCGGTGGTGGAGCGGACCAGCATCTCGGTCCCGCCGGTGCCGAAACGCGCCGCGTCCTCCTGCGCGGTGGCCATGGCGGCCATGCCCGCCCAGACCAGCAAACCCGCCAGCCACCTCATTGCGACACCTCCGGCAGAACCTCAGGCAACACCAGCGCCATACGGAACCCGCAGCCCAGGCGCTCCATCTCCATCCGGCCACCATAGGCGGCGGCCACGTCGCGCACGATGCTCAGCCCCAGCCCGGCGCTGTCCTCGCGCGAGGCGGTGGACCGCGCGAACCGCTCGCCCAGCCGCGCGGCAATCGCCGCGTCGGGGCCGGGACCGCTGTCCTGCACCCAAAGCCAGGCCTCCGCGCCGCGTGTATCGACCCCGATGGCGACTGGTGGCACGCCGTGCTTCAGAGCGTTGGAGAGCAGGTTCTTGGCCGCTTCGCCGACGCTGAATTCCTCGGCGTGGACCATCACCGGGTCTTCTCCGATCTCCAGCCGCACTTCGACACCCGGCGCCAGCAGCTCGTGATCGCGGGCATCCACGATATCCAGCGCCACCTCGCGCAGGTCCAGTGCGACACGCGGGGCGGAATCGGCGCGATGGGTCACAAGTGCCCGGCTCAGCAACTGGTCCAGCAGCACGCCCAGCGAGCGCGTCCGCCCCAACAACCGTTCCAGCCCGCGCGGGCTGGCCTCTTCCTGCAAGCCCTCGGCCTGCACCCGGATCGCGGCCACGGGCGTTCGCAGCTGGTGCGCCGTGTCCGAAATCAGGTTGCGCATGGCGTTCACCTGCCGGTCCAGCCGTCCCATGAAGTGATTGACCGACGCCACCATGACCCGCAGTTCACGCGGCAGGCCCTCGGTCGGCATGGGCGTCAGATCATAGGGATCGCGGGCGGACAGGCCACCGGACAGCGCCTCGAGCGGACGCACCGCCGAGCGTGTCACCAGCCACGCCATCCCCAGCAACGCCAGCCCCGCGAGGGCCATGGGCGCCAGTGCGTCCAGCATCAGCCCCACCGCCATGGTCTGCCGCGCGCGCAGGGTCTGGCCGACCACCACCGACACCTCGCCTGAAAACTCCCGCTCCGCGAACAGCCGCGTCACCCGGACAAAGCGCGCCGCCTCGCCCTGCATCGCCGCATCGAAATAGACCGTCCCGCGCGTGGGCGCATCCGGCTCGACCGATGCGCCCATCCCGGTCAGCAACTGCCCGCCCGGCCCGCGCACGGCGTAGTGAATCCGGTCATCGGGGGCCTGCGCCAGCAGTTCGAAGGCCGACACCGGCAGATCCACCACCGGCTGCCCGTCCAGCACGCGGATGGATTCGGCGATATCATTGGCCGCCCCCAGCAGCAGCCGGTCATAGGACTGCCGCGCCGCCGCCCGCCCGTTGATCCATGTGGAGGCCGCCACCAGCAACCCGCCCGCCAGCAGGATCAACAGCATCCCGCGCAGGACGCGGGCGGCGAGGGAGGGCGCCTCAGCCATCCAGTCCGATCCGGTAGCCCACGCCGCGTTGCGTAGTGATGGACACCGGGCTGCCCGCCAGTTTCTTGCGCAGGCGCGCCACATACAGCTCGATGGCGTTAACGCCCACGTCGGCGTCGTCAAAGCCGAAGAGCGAGTCATACAGCCGCTGTTTCGTCAGGAACTGGCCGGGATGGCGCATCAGCACGTCCAGCAGCGCCGCCTCGCGCCGGGTCAGGTCCAGCCGCGCCCCGTCGAGGAACGCCGCCTGCTCCGCCGGGGCATAACTCAACGGCCCCAGCGCGACCCTTTCGCCCTTCTGATCCGCCTCGCGGCGCACCAATGCACGCAGCCGCGCCTCCAGCTCGCGCTGGTCGAAGGGTTTGCCAAGGTAGTCATCCGCCCCCAGATCCAGCGCCGACACGCGGTCATCCACCGAAACCAGCGCCGTCAGCATCAACACCGGGGTGCGGTCCCCGCCCGCGCGGATCTCGCGCAGCAGCGACAGGCCGGACCCATCCGGCAGGTTGATGTCCAAAATCAGCGCGTCGTATTTCTGCACGGCGCGGAAATCGCGGGCGTCCTCGATGGTCGTCGCGTGATCGCAGACCACGCCGGACCGGGCCAGCCGGGCCACCACGCCCTCGGCCAGATCCACCGCGTCCTCGATCATCAGTACCCGCATCGCGCGTCTCCATCGGGTGGTGAGCCGCCTTTCACCCGCGCGGCGGCGCAAAAGGATGGCTGTCAGCGACCTGACAGGTTCGTGACAGGTTTCTTCGCTATGCCCTCTTCCTAACCCGCCACAAGGGAGGCTGCAAAGCGCAGTCGGATAGAGGCGGGCAATCCATGGCGGGACATACCCGCCTGTCCAAGAGGAGGAACACGAAATGTTCAAAACCACCCGCACCATGATCGCGGCCGCCGTGCTTGGCATGACCGCCGTCGCTGCATCCGCTCAGGAAAACCCCGAGTGCATCGCCCCCGCCAACCCGGGCGGCGGCTGGGACTTCACCTGCCGCCAGGTGGGCAAGTCCATGCAGGACCAGGGCCTCATCGACAAGACCATGCAGGTCGTCAACCTCGCCGGTGGCGGCGGTGGCGTGGCCTTCGCCGAAGTCGTGAACAAGCGCAATGACAGCAACGACCTGATCGTCGCCGCGTCTTCCGCGACCGCAACTCGTCTGGCGCAGGGCGCCTATCCGGGCAACACCATGGACCAGGTCCGCTGGCTGGCGTCGGTCGGCGCAGACTACGGCGTGATCGCGGTGTCCAAGGACAGCGCCGTCAACACGCTCCCCGAGCTGCTCGACCAGATCAAGAACGACCCGACCTCCGTGTCCGTCGCGGGCGGTTCCGCCGTCGGTGGCTGGGACCACCTGAAGGTCCTGATCGCCGCCAACGCCTATGGCATCGATGACGTGCGCGCCGTGAAATACATCGCCTTCGACGGTGGCGGCGAGGCCGTGACCCAGCTGCTGGCCGGTTCCGTTCAGGCCTTCACCGGTGACATCTCCGAAGCCAAGGGCTTCGTCGACTCCGGTGACATCAAGGTCATCGCCGTCCTCGCGCCCGAGCGTCTGTCCGGCGAATTCGCCGACTTCCCGACCGCCAAGGAGCAGGGCGTCGACGCCATCGGCGCCAACTGGCGCGGCTTCTACGCACCGGGCGGCATGAGCGACGAAGCCTACAACGCATGGGTCGAGAAGATCGGCACGCTCTACGCATCGGACGAGTGGAAAGAAGTCATGGCCGCCAACGGCCTTGCACCGCTGGACCTGCAGGGCGAGGCGTTCCAGTCCTTCGTGGCCGACTCGGTTGCTCAGATCGAAGCGATCTCCAAGGAAATCGGCATCATCAAGTAAGCGCGCCCACCGCGCTTGTTACGGGTGACGGCCTCTCCTCCCGTCGTCACCCTGTCCGGGCGCCGCTATCCTCGCATGGCGGCGCCCGATCTTTATCCAATCCACAAGACGTCCCGAACTGGAGATCCCCATGAGTGATCGCATTTTCGGGGTCTTCGGCATTCTCCTCGCCATCGGCTTCGCGATTTCCGCGCTGGCCATCGAGGAATCCTTTCTCTCCGATGCCGTAGGTCCCAAGGCCTTCCCCCTCATCATCGCCGCCATCCTTGGCATTTCCTCTGCCGTGATCGCGCTGCGCCCCGACGCCGAACCGGAATGGCCGCCCTTCGCCCGCCTGGTCGAGATCGGCGCATCCGTGGTCGTGATGATCCTCTACGCACAACTGCTGCCGGTGGCGGGTTTCGTCGTGGCGACAGCCTTTGCCGCCGCCTACCTCGCATGGCGGCTGGGGTCCGGGCCCATCGAGGCGGCGCTTGTCGGCGTCGGCACCTCGGTCGGTATCTACGTCATTTTCCATCTCGTGCTGGGCCTCAGCCTCGCCCGCGGACCGTGGGGGTTCTGATCCATGGACACTTTCGCAAACCTCGCCGACGGTTTCGCCATCGCGCTGACCTGGCAGAACCTGTTGCTGGCACTGCTGGGCTGCTTCCTCGGCACCATCATGGGCGCGTTGCCGGGCCTTGGCCCGTCGAACGGCGTGGCCATCCTGATCCCGCTGGCCTTCACCATGGGCCTCGGCGCGACGCCCGCGCTGATCCTGCTGACCTCGGTCTACTACGGCGCCATGTACGGCGGGCGCATCAGTTCCATCCTGCTGGGCATTCCCGGAGACGAACCGGCCATGATGACCGTGCTCGACGGGCATCCGATGGCCAAGGCCGGTCAGGCCGGCGAGGCACTGGCGCTCTCGGGCATCGCCTCCTTCGTGGGTGCGTTTCTTGCGACCTGGGGCCTGATTTTCCTCGCGCCGCAGCTGGTGAAGATCGCGCTGCTCTTCGGTCCGGCGGAATACTTCGCGCTCTTCGCGCTGGCCTTCATGACGCTGGGCGGCGTGTCCTCCACCAACCAGGCGAAATCCGCCTTTGCCGCCATGCTGGGCCTTGGCCTTGCCATGATCGGGGTGGACACCCAGACCGGCGTGCCGCGCTTCACCTTCGGTGAGGTGCACCTCTATGACGGCCTCGACTTCCTCGTCGCCATCGTGGGCCTCTTCGCCCTGTCCGAAGTTTTCATCTTCCTCGAGAACCGCCACGGCGGAAACGCCGACGGGTCAAAGCTGAAGGTCAACCGCCTGACCGCGCCGATGAGCATGATAAAGGGCTCGACGCCGACCATGCTGCGGACCTCCTTCGTGGGCTTCATCGCGGGCGTGCTGCCCGGGGCAGGGGCCTCGCTGGGGTCGTTCCTCGCCTACTCGATGGAAAAGCGTCTGGTCGACAAGGACGGCACCTTTGGCACCGGTGACCCGCGCGGCGTGGCCGCACCCGAGGCAGGCAACAACGCCGCCGCCGGGGGCGCGCTGGTGCCGATGCTGGCGCTGGGCGTGCCGGGATCGGGGACGACCGCCGTGCTGCTGGCCGTGCTGCTGAGCCTCAACATCACCCCCGGCCCGCTGCTGTTCACGCAGAACCCGGACGTGGTCTGGGGCCTGATCGCGGCGCTCTTCATCGCCAACGTCATGCTGCTGCTGATGAACATCCCGATGGTCGGCCTGTTCACCCGCGTGCTGATGATCCCCTCGCGCATCCTGATGCCGATCGTGGCGATGGTGTCCTTCGTCGGGATTTACGGCATCTCCGGCTCGTCCTTCGACCTGATGGTCATGATCGCCTTCGGTGTCATGGGCTGGGTGCTGCGCAAGTTCGACGTCCCGCTGGTGCCGATCATTCTCGGCACGCTGCTGGGCAACGCGATGGAGAACAACCTGCGCCGCGCCATCACCATCGACAACGGCAACTGGTGGACCCTGATCGACAGCCCGCTGGCGATCACGCTTTGGGCCATCGCCATCATCGGCTTCATCCTGCCGCTGATCATCGGCGCACGGGTCAAGGCCGGGATGCACGCCCGCCGCGACGAAGAAGGCTCCCTGTCCGACTGAACCACCACCCTGTTCCGTTTTCGGAACGGGCCACTCACGGAGAACGCGTCCTGCCCCGGCAGGGCGCGTTTTTCGTTGGCCGCGCTTCGGCTCCGCAGGTATCCACACCGAAGGGAGTCGCCATGTCCGAAACCATCACCTGTGACGTGCTGATCGTCGGCGGGGGCCCGGCGGGCCTGTCGGTGGCTGCCGCGCTGCCGGACCACGTCCGCTGCGTGATCCTCCATCAGGACCGCGAGATCGGCCGCCCCGTGCGCACCTCCGGTGGCTGCTGGCTGTCCGACGTCCGGCGGCTGGGTATCCCCGAAAGCCTCTACCAGCGCATCGACACCGTCGAGATCCACGCCGACACCGCGCAGGCGCGGTTCACCATGACCGCCGAGAAGCCCGTCATCCTCGACGTCACCGGCTTGTACCGCTGGATCGCCGCGCAATCCGACCACAAGGCCCGCACCCTGCTTCTGGGCACAAAATACATCTCTGCCACACGCGCAGGCGAGTTCTGGCAGGCCGATGTCCGCTCCCGCACCTCGCCCGTCCGCCGCATAAGTGCGCGCTACCTCGTCGATGCCTCCGGCGTTCACTGTGCTGTACTGGCCTCCCTCGGCCTCGCGCCAAAGCCCGCCCGCACCGGGGTCGGGATCGAACACGAATACCCCATCGGCGCCAACGACCCGCACCGCGGCATTCTGTTTGTCGGACGCGACGCGCCCTCGGGCTACGGCTGGGTGTTCCCGACGCGGGACAACCGCCTGCGCGTCGGCATCGGGGTGATCCACCCGGACACCGACGCCTCGCCGCGCGACATGCTGGAACGCTTCCTCGCCTCCGACGCGGTCCGGCGCCTTGGCCTGACCCTCGACGGCCCACCGCTGGAGGTCAACGCAGGTACGCTGCCCTCGGTGCCCTATGACCGCCGCCTCGTCTACGGCACCGTCATCCGCACCGGCGATTCGGCCAATTTCGCCACGCCCACGGTTGGCGAGGGGATTCGCATCTGCATGGACCTTGGCCAGACGCTGGGAAAGGCGCTGGGGGAAACCCTCGCCACGGGTTCGCCCAAACCACTCCACCGCTACGAACGCAGCTGCCACCGCCGCCTGTCGCGCAACTACCGGCTGGGCTTTCAGGCCAACACCCGCATCGCCACCTACGACCCTGCCGACTGGGACCGCTCCGTCCACCGCCTTGCCCGCCTGACGGAAACCCAACTGGTCGCGCTCCTGCGCTCCGAATTCACTGCCCGCCTCGCGCTGACCTCGCTCTGGCGCAGCCTGCGGGCCAAGCTGACCCGTTGATCCGCGGACCTGAGCCCAAGACGCAAAAAAGCCCGCAAGGCCAAAACCTTGCGGGCTTTTCATGGTGCCCAGAAGAGAATTATCGGCGGCGGAGACGCGATTTCCGCCGCCCTGAAAAAGCTCCCACTTTTTCGATACTTGGAGCCTGAGCGGGTCGGAAGACCGAGGAAGCCCCGCGGCTCCGTTGTGTGGCAACCTGTGGAGCACCTGTTCTATGAGCGTACCGAAATGCATCGACGGGGTCGAGCCCCGTGGCAACGTCTACTATCTCCGCTGGCGAGTCCCCGCGGAGTTCCGCGCCGTGGAGTCGCGGACTGAGATAAACCAGTCCCTGAAGACCCGCGATCTGAAAGAGGCAAGGGCTCTTGCCCTTCTGAAAAAGAAAGCGCTTCGAAAAATCTGGAAGGCTCGCCTGCTGCAGGCAGACCAAGGGCTCTCTGTCGAGGCTTTCGAAGCTGCGGTGTCTTTGCTCGACGACCTCGAGCTACCCTACGTGCCGATCCAGGGCCTTCTGGCCGGACCTCTCGAGGGCCTCGTCGCGAGGATCGAGAAACTCGCCGCCGTCCCGGTGGACTCACCGGCGATACCTGCAGCACTCGGTGTTTGCGATGTCCCCCACATCAAGATCATCGATATGCCGAAGGTTATGGAGGAGCGCGCGCAACACAAGTTGAAGGGGAAACACAAGGACCAGAAGCGCCAGTGGCGTAATCGTTACAAGCATGCCGCTCGCATATTCGCCGAAGTCATTTCGAACAAGAACGTGCATGAGATCACCGAGGACGACGCGCGGCGATACTATAATCACTGGCAGGCGAGGGTGGATTCCGGGAGTATTTCCGATGACCAGGCAATCAAGCGCCTTCGCTACCTACGGCAGATGATTGCCGAGTTTCATAAACTCGCAGGGACGCTTCCGAGCCAGACCTTCAACCCGGTCGCAGGCTTCAAGATCGAGCCGCGTCCAAAGAAGGACAAGTCTTCCAACCAGGGCGGTAAGCCAGCGTTGCCCGTGGGCTGGGTCAGAGACCTTGCCAGCGGCAAGTTGACAGCAGGGATCGAGACCGACGAACGTATCGATATCGCGATTGTCATCTCCGAGACCGGCGGCCGGCAGACGGAAATCGTTCACTTGCCCCCCGGTGACATCATTCTCGATCACCCTATTCCGCACCTCCGGATCAGGTATGTCGAGGAGGGAGAACACGCCCGGGACATTAAGAATCTTGCATCCATCAGACTGGTGCCACTGCTGGGCGCTGCGTTGGATGCTATGCGTCGCCATCCCAACGGTTTCACCCGGTATCGGGCGAAAGGCAGCTTCTCCGGCGATATCAACAAATTCATGAAAGATCACGGGCTCTTCCCGGCGCATCCCGAAGGTGGAAGGCCTTATACCTTCGGCGGCACCAGACACACCTGGGAGGAACGCGCTCGGGCTGCAGGCATGACGAACGAGGAACGGGCATTCCTCCTCGGCCATTCTGTCGGCAAGCTCCGCGGACGCCCGGTCTACGGTGACGGGCCTGAACTCAAGCTTCGCGCGCTCTATTCCGAGCTGGTCGCTTTCCCCACAGACACATGGCAACCGCGCCCACAAGCGGAGGTCAGGAAACTCATCGAGGCCGAACTTGAGGCGCTTGGATATCGCGTCGGGTAAGCTTTTCCGTCCATTTCGAAACGATCCGACCTCTTCCTCAGGAAAGAGGAAGGATCGTTTCATGAACCCGGAAAGGCTGGAAGGCGCATACAAGCGCATCCTGGAAATCCTGCGCGCCCGTCCCGAGGACGGCCGCAAATTCGTCCCCATCGCTAAGCATCTGGAACGGGAGCTTCAAGCGCTTCGGAGCCAGGAGGATGACTACGAGCGTTACATAAAGATGGAGGCATGACAGTTAGGGTTTCCGCACATTGCGGTGTGGTTCCATCTCCTGGTCAGGACCCTTGCGGGTCCGGCAATCAGCCGCCGAACAGGCGGTTCGGAGATGGGATTTTGCCGGTACGCCGGTCGATCCCATCTCCTCCTCGGCTCTGCGCGTCGTCGAGGCCCTTGAGAAAGAGCAGGAGTGTCAACAGTTCCATGACTGTCTGCGGGTTCGACAGGCCGCCCGTCAACATCGCGTCGACCCTCGACTTCAGTTCACCGGTAATCATCTATGCCCTCGCCGTTTTGGCAAAATCCGACGGTCACCATAGCGATCGTCCAAGAGGGAAAGGTCGGCCAGCGACTGATGCATGTTCGGGAAATTTTCAGACTATCGGCAATAGCGCTCGATCTTGTCCAGCTCCGCCCAATGCAATGGCTCTGAATAGGTATAGTGGATCTCTGCCTATGTGCCTAATTGCCTATTGAGAGAAACCCCTTTTGTCTCTTGAGGTTGGACGATTGCACAGGTTTTTTTCACAGGGGGGTGCCACATAAAGTCAGGGACAATCTGTTAGAAAGCAGGTCGAACGGCAAAAATGCAGGGCGGTGCGTGTGTGTTGATGGGTGCCACGAGAAAATTGCAACCATCGATTTCCTCGAAGCCAGCGGTCGATCCACTTCCTGATCACACTTGACCAGAGAGGCACCATGACCACACAGAATAGACAAGTCAGCATCACCTTCGATCTCTTGGAACAAATCCTTGCCGCGGGCCTCAGCATCACAACGATGCGGCTCCTGATCGGCATGATTTATATGCAGGATCGCGCCGACCTGTGGCGCTCCGACGACCTTTACCTCCAGCATCCGGAACAGGCCAAAACGTGGGCGTTCTGTGCCGAGCTCCGTTCGCTGGTAGGACCAGTTGGCGCCAACAACGCGCGCTCCGTGAAGACCTTGATCGCTGAGACTGCCGGTCGCGGTCTCTTCGAAGAGATCACCCTGTCGGACCTTAACAGACAAATTCACTGGCAATTCTGCGGGTCAGTGCACGCGATGATGTCCACGCGTTGGCTTGGTGCAAATTTCGCGCTTCTCGACGTCGAAAATGTTCGGGCATGCAGAACACCCATGTCGCTGGAACTTTACTGTAGGCTCCGCAACCTCAGGAAACACCCTATCCCAGAATTCGAATTGCCGCTCACAGAGCGATGGAGTGTGCATCGGCCGAAATTAATGCCCGCCTTGAAGCAGGTAGTTGCAATGGAGAACACGACGGCCTTCGTTGGACTCGAATTGGTACGACAGGGTGTGGAGTACCAACGTCTACGCCTGCGTTTTCGCCACAAGGGGACGACATGGTTCCCTGAGAAGATTCGATTCTGGTCGCTTGGCGCTCGCGTATTTCGGGTTTCGCCCGATGAGATAGTCGAGATCGATGGTAAAGACTTTCGGTGCTATGCAATCCCAGGAGAGAACCCGACGAAGGTGGAGGCGAACCTGCGGAAGAACCTCGCTGGGGCAGGCCGGTCTTGAAGTGCGCTCCATTGCTCTCATTCCGCCCTCGAGTTGGCAGCCCGAGAAAGGCGGTCTCCAAGCCCCAGTCCTTTGCATTTCGTGGTGCAACTCGTGGCCAAGCCCCTTGTGGGCCTGGCGCTATATCCGACAAAGCTTCCCGAAGAAATCTTCGGGAGGCCTCCGCGCCTGAGGCCGGCCTGGCGGACTGTTCTTCCGTTCGCCGCACCTGCTCAGTGTTCGCTGCGCCCGCCCGCGCGTCTCGCAAGAAGGGCGGACACCGGAAGTTCGCTGCAGGCGCGAAAGCCCTCTTGCCTCAACGCCGAAGCGGACATTCCGCCAGGATCATCCCGCTGAGCCGTAGGTGATCTACACAGAGCTCAGAAGGCGAACTTGGCTGTCGGGGCATTGACCGCGAGATATACGGTGGCACATAATCTGTTCAGGTCGCCGGGAAAAATCATGTATTATTATGTTGATGAAAGCGGAAATACAGGGCTACATCTATTCGACCCTGCCCAGCCGCTGCTCTATTATGGGGTTCTCGGAGCCCGCGCCAATCTGGACGTAATTTCCGCTCCGCTGGTACGGACGCTTAGAAAAGAGCTTGGAGTGAAGCGAATTCACGCCAATGAACTTGGCGTCGCAAAGCTGACGACAATTGCTGAACGGCTCGAGAAATTTAGCAAGAAGAACGATCTTCGGTTTTCGATCTTTACGGTCGATAAGAAAGATCATGCAATCATTAGCTACTTCGACCAAGTCTTCGATGCAGGCTTGAATGACGCCGTCGCGTGGAATCATTATTGGACTCCGTTGCGTTACCCCTTGCTCTTCAAAGTAGCGCACCTATTCGATGAGGACATCGCCAAAGCTGCGTGGAAGGCAAGACTGGAGAAAAACACTGCACGTTGTGCCAAGATGCTTCAGGATGTCCATAGGCGGCTACTCGCCAACATCAACAGGCTGCCTGATGCCCGCTCGCGGGAACTCATCGACGGTGCCATCCGCTGGGCAGGTGCATATCCCGACGAGATCAGTTACGGCGTTGGCAACTACGATACCTCGTTACAGATCTCCCCCAATCTGGTCGGCTTCCAATCGGTCCTTTACGGAATCGGCAGGGAGTCAACGGCCATGGGCCAGAAAGTGCATAGGATCACTGTCGACCGTCAGACTGAGTTTAATAAAGCGCAAGGGGAGTTGGCCGAAATTTACCAGAAGTTGCGCGGCCATAAGTCCAGCCTCGGCCCAGGCATGCCCGAGTTCGATTACTCAACGCTCCCGGAGATTCCACCTGAATACAAACCTGGCGACGAAAGTGCTGGGCTCGAGCTTGTCGATGTCACACTTTGGACCGCGAAGAGGATGCGCGAGGGTAAGCCCGTGTCGGACGAGTTGAAAAGCCTACTCTTTCGACAAACACGGCGCGGATATACCGATGAAGTATCACTTGCTGCACTTGATCGCCGCTGGCGGTTCTTGGCCGACCTCCCACAGCCGGGACCAGAGAATCCGATTTCGCCGGAGCTGCAAGCTGCAGTCGATGAGATGGAACGCAAGCGCCGAGCGGCGGTAGCGTCCCTCAGATGAAGCAAAAGGTCCGCCATCTGCAAACCGCGCCTGAAATGGTAGAGACAGCCCTTCCACGACATTCATGCCCCGTCCAGCATCCGACTAACCTCCGAGGGCGGTTTGCGGGCTTTCGCTGCGCTAACTATGAACGGCAGCGCCGCTGCTCTCGGTGAACACACCAGTGTCAACAAAGGGTCGAATGGAGCAGCGTAGAGGTGATGTCGCGGCAAGTCTTTCACAACCCTATGCCGAAACCTCATTCTGGGAAGAGGACTTGCAAAAACGTAGTTAATCTCTCAGTCTCAGCCAAGGCGACGAGCAGGTTAACGGCTCCAAACACGCTATCCAAAATGTCGCGAGGGGACAATGACGAGCAGCTTCTTTTTCCTTCAAGCTGAAAAAAGCGAATCAAACCAGACTTTTTACGATGAGCTTGAAACATGGGCCTCAAGTCAAAAAAACTCAGATATATGTAGTGAGTCAGCCTCTTGGCGATGACCGGTACGATTACGATTATGAAAATTGCGCAGTTATTATGTCGCCCGGTCGAAAAATCTGCCTCATCAGCTTCTCAGAAGATAAAGAAGACTTTGACGACTTCGTTGAAGATTTCTTGGAAGACGTGGGATCAATTTCGGACAAGTATGAGTACAAGGGTGCGATTGGTAGACCACGAAAATGGCGCAAAGACCTAATCTTTACAGTTTGCGCCGGCGCCCATTATGATGTCGACAGTTACATTCAAGACAGCCGCATCGAAGATCCTGGGAAGCGGAGACTCTCTGAGCTGATCATATCTTTGGTAACCGGGAGCATTAACGACATTGAAAGAGCTACAGCCGAAGTGCCAGACAACCTTCTCGATAAGGTTAAGCAGAAAATTCAACTTTTCGACGCGGACCAAACTCGATTTATCTACAAATCCATAAACAAAAAGGCAATTCACATACAGGGGCTTTCCGGCACCGGAAAAACAGAACTTCTGCTTCATAAACTCAAGGATATATATGTCCGAAACCCAAGTTCGCGGATATTGCTGACATGCCACAACAGAATTCTCGCAGATAGTTTGCGTAGAAGAATTCCAGAATTTTTCAACTTTATGAAGGTGGAGCAGCAGATCGAGTGGGATTCAAGGTTGTGGTGCATGCATGCTTGGGGATCTCGCAACGACCCAAACTCTGGCACATACAGATACATTTGCCATCACTTTGACATTCCGTTTTACACCTTCGGGCAAGAATCTTTTGATGGCGCCTGTAAAAAAGCTTTTGAGATGATTGAGGCAAAAGGTGATGGCTTGGATTGCGCATTTGACTACATTCTCATAGATGAGAGCCAGGATTTTCCTCAGTCATTCCTCGACCTTTGCACGCTTGTTGCGAAAGAGTACGTCATTGTTGCAGGCGACATATTCCAAAGCATTTTTGACGCAAAAATAAAACCCAGCATATCTCCAGATTTTCTGTTGAGTAAGTGCTACCGAACCGACCCAAGAGCTCTCATGTTTGCCCACTCTCTCGGAATGGGTTTATTCGAAAATAAAAAACTCCGTTGGCTTGATGACGACGAGTGGCAGACTTGCGGTTATATTGTAGAGACGAGCCCTGACAAGAGCTTTTATCGCTTGAAGCGCGAACCGCTTCGTCGTTTTGAGGACATATCAGCTGCAGACGTACCGTCGGTATCAATCATTGAGGGCGAAACTCTGGGCAATGAACAAGTAGCAGGTCTTGTTCTTGATGCGATCAAGTCCATATCCGATGAGAACCCCACAATCACTCCGGATGATATAGGTATCATCTTAGTGGATAGTGGAAATCAGGTTTTCAACCTTCAAGATACTCTTGCTCAGGTCATTCCGCGGGAAACAGGCTGGGTTGTGAATAAGGCGGTTGAAAGCAAACGGAAGATTCCTGGAAGACTATTTATAAGCAACCGAAACAACGTAAAGGGACTCGAGTTCCCCTTCGTGATTTGCGTTACAAGCAATCTATCGAGGGGACTGGCGTACAGGAACTCACTTTACATGACGCTGACGCGCTCTTTCCTAAGATCGTATTTGATTGTTTCCCGAAAACAGGATGAGGCGATGATGGGCTTAATCAGGCAAGGCTTGAAAACGATCAACGCTTCGGGGTGCATCGAGGCGCAGGCGCCTTCTGAAGAAGAGCGAGCCGAAATAATGACTACCATTACTCAGGACAATGTCCGCACATCCTTTTACGACTTTTGCGAAGATATATTTAATGAGCTTGGCGTTCTTCCGATTTTCAGACAAGAGCTTCGTAGAGTCGTAAGAGCCACCGCCGGTGAAGACTTTGACCGACATGAAATAGCAGAAATTGCAGACTTCAACTATAAGAAAATGCTGAAAAAGGAGGGGCGATGAAAATCGAGCCCTTTGATCTGGACCAATACCAAGCTGCTAACCTTGTGACGGTCTTTCGGGAGAGGAATAATATCATATTGTTCTGGATGCGGGTGGCGAAGACGATCTTATCCTTCGTAAAGCCAAAGCCGGATCAGGTTCGTGGGAGAATGCTCGTTTGCACGGACAAAATGCATCGGGTTTTTGTTGAAAATCAGGGGAAGATGTTTTCGACAGCCCTGCCATTCTCCGTCAATAATGTTGATGGATTTTACTCCTGCACTCTTCGCTCTGGAATAGATCTCAGCAGCAAGCTAAGCTCTGAAATTATCGCCGCCCTTTCGACGACCGCCTCCTTCACAAACAGCGAAGTTCTTGGTTTCGCAGATGACATCATGGGTATTTCCGATGATCCGGACACACTTTGGGCGGCGCTTAGCGAACTGGTGAACACGGACGACGGGTATATACGTTTCGATCACGACCCTGATAGAGAGGACGGTAGGCGCCATCCGTTGAATCATGTTGACATTTTTTTCTCGCAATCAGCCACATTCAAAATTGGAGTTTCTGAAAAACTAAAGATTGACGCCCTCTCTGATCTACTCAACGTCCAGACAGATTGCCACTATATCTCAAACACTTAGGCATCGAAATCCAATGCCCCACGAGGACCATTCCTGACGTTGCCCGGGAACCCTTCAACTTCGACCTTTCCGGCCATTCGACAAGCAGAGTTTGAATGACCGCTGTGGGCCGCCTACGACAGGCGCGCGCATGCTGCGACTGCGAAGCTTCCTACGACCAGCGCGGTTATTTGGGCTCGGAGCCCTTAGTCCCGTGTGCAACACGAAATGCAAAGGGTTCAAGGCCGCCTTTTTTCGTTTATGGTTTTTTCCTCACTGAGATCGGAACCATTTCCTCTGCACCACCCCCCGGGTGGTATCGCTCGGTATCGGTATTACCGGCGGTTACCTTTACCAAGAGGAGCCAACATGGCCAAACGAACCCCCAGCGCCGCTGTCCGCAAACGCATCCTCGCAGCGATCCGCGAAGTCGAAGGGACCGGCGCGGTAAAGAACCAGACCGTGCTGAAACACCTTCAAGACAATGGTCAAGGCGCGTCGATGTCGGACGTCCAGGCGATCGTCAAGGAATACCGTGAGGAAGCCGAGGCGCATGCCGCAACGATGTCAGCGGTACCGCCCATGCCTGATGAAGTGATCGAGATGAACGAGAAGATGTGGAGCCTAATTTGGAAAAAGGCCGATGAACCGGTCGCCGCAATCAAAGCGCACTATGCGACCGAGTTGGAGAAGCGAAAGGTTCTCGATGAGGAGCGTGATAGCGACATGCTGGTAGTCGAGGCGGATCTCGAGGCCGCAATCATCCGCGCCGAGAAGGCAGAGTCCGAGCTCGCAGAGGTGAAAGAGAACCTGATAGCAGCGAGGATGGAGATAGCCCGGCTCGAGGGTCGTCTCGCCGAGCGGCTGACCTTCAGTTTCCGGCCGTTCAAGGACGTTCACGAGGAGACCTCCGAAGAATCTCTGAACGACTTGGAAAAGGTAGTTGCTGCATCAACGGGCGGAGTCGTCTCGTGCAGCGAGACACATCAGCTGGACATGTTTGGCGAAGAAACCTTCGATACCACGAGCGATGCCGGATCGAATGATATCGCTGCCGAGTAGGTTCGCGCTTCCAACTCCGGGGCCATCGAGCGCAATCGTGCTGACAATGCTGCCTTCAGGTATCATCTTCATCAAGCCCGGACCCGCTGGCGGATCCGGGTTTTCCATTTGACCCGGATTGGTTCCGGGACCGAATCAACATGCAGATGGGCCTTCGTCGGATCTCTGGCTTGGCCGGGCTCGTGTATCCCCGAGTTCAGGTCAAGGCCGCGAGCTTCCGCCACCGCAACCAGCAACCCGCAGCCGTTCATGTAGGCCCGTTGAAGTCTCGGGCTCTCGTCGCACAGCACGCTCGCATCGGCCGTTGCGTGCCACGCAGCTCTTATCTCTGCATTCTTCATTCGATCACATTCGGCCATGTGCTTTTCGATGAGCTTCGGGTCGTCGGAATCGACAGAGAGTGCGCCAGGGAAATCATCCTCCGTGTAGTGCGCAGCGCGGGATCTCATGGCGCCCCGGGTGATGTCATCTATGATCTTGCGGATCGTTGGCCGAAGACGCACCGCGACACGGTTCTCTTCGTCCGCCAGTACCCGCGCCCGGCGTCGCTGCTCGGCCGCCTCGAGCTGCACTTCCTTGGTCCGGGTGTCCATGTTCTGTTGAAAAGTGAAGAAGCGGCGCGCGATGCCAAGGAGCCACTTCTGCCCGGGCTCGAGGATCGCGCGGTACCTCTCCACCTTTGCCTTGCCGGCATTCCGGTCGGTCATGCTGATGCCTTCGTCTTTGACCTCACTTGCCGGGCGGTAGGTGATTTCTCCCGCCTCGAGCATGTCGAGCCCAGTCTCGACGGCAGCGATCTTGGCGTCCAATTCCGCCTCCACCATTGACTCGTGGCGCTGAATGCGGGTTCGGGCGGTGTCGAGTTCGGACTGCCTTTTCTTCCGACAGGCTTCTCCTTCACCGACCAGCACCTCCGCCAGCTCCCGTCCGCGAGCCGGTGAGACGTTTCGGACCTTCATGACCTCTTTGCCTGCCATGCGCTTCTTGCGCTCTTTCGCCGCCCGGCGTTCCCCGCGCTTTAGGTCGAGACCCTGCGCCTTCGCGTAATCCGCGATGCGATCTTGAAAAAGCTCGTAGCTCCGCCTCGGCCACTGCTCCTCGCGGCCGTCGTCCCCGGCGACGGTGATCACCTCCATCTGGCCGAAAAGATGGTGTTGCGCATGGCTGAGTATGTATCGGTTCGTCCGCTTTTCACGTGCCTCCGGCGCGATCACGGCGGACAAATGCCGCGTCTTCTCATCAGCGTCGATCCGCGCGTAGATCAGCTCGTTTCCGAATTCCTGCTGAAGGTATCCGACAGCGAAGGCATCGAACTCGGCGACCCGCGCCGGGTCCTGATCGCCGTCTTCGTCGAGGAACCATTCGTGAGACGCGGATAGGATGCATTCCGTCCAAGGCATCTCGTTCTTCGGGTCCCATGCCTCCCCGATGATCTCGGCGAGCGCCCTCGGATCGTCACCCGCCGCTTTCGCCGCCGCGTCGAGGTCCTCGCGCTGGGTCTTCCTGCGGCGCCGCTTCAGCGACTCGCGCTTGAGGGCGATATTGCGTTTCTGGATATCGACGATCCGGGCGTTCGCGATCTCGCGGAGATCGGCGTGACCGACCGGAAAATAGTTTAGGCCCGTTCGGGAAGGGTCGACATGCGGGGTCTCGCCCAAGCGCTTGCCATGGGCTTCGATCCCGCCGAGACCGTATGTGCTCACCCGCTTGAAGCGCAGCACGATGAGGTTTTTCGCCTTCTCCATGAGGACTATTTACGCCCCGACACGGGCCGTCCGAAATTTCACGACGAAGATGCTCAGGAGCCACCAGACGAGCCCATCCTGCGGATGCGCTCAGCTCTTTACTCACTATAGAGCTGAGCGCAGCGCCTTCGGCTCCTTGCTCTCAGCTCCTTCGTTCGCCCGGGGCGCTGCCCCGGAACCCCGCGCCTCCGGCGGGGCGCCCGCGCGGCGGGCGGCCTCTCGGGAGGTCGTTCCACACTCCTCCCGCCGGCCGGCACCCCTCCTGTTCGCGCTCCCCGCGCCAGCCGAGGAGAGGGGACCTCTCCTGGACCTCTCCCACTCCGCAGTCTTGAATGTGATGTCCGGAAGAAGCGATAATGCAGGGGACAGGATCACCGGATGCCCCCATATCTCCGCGCCCTCTTGGTGCGACGCGGCGATATGGGAGACACCGATGACATGGGATCCACGACTAACGTTGATGCGTGCGAATTTATCGCGCGATCTTGGCCGAGCGAGGGCTTGGTGTGGACACAAGCATTTCGGCTTGACGGGCTACACTCTCGTCGCCGCGGCGAAGTTCTTCGAGGACATGGGCATCGCCATGGAAGTGAGTGTCGCCGAAATCGAGCACCCCTTCGATGAAGCGTCTGTCATCCGGACAGCTGTCGAAGCTCTGAGCTCCTTGGGCTACTTCGCGGACACCGTAGGCGCGAAATGGACATCTCCTGGGATCGTGGTTTTCGCCGCCGAGCTCACGTCGCATGAAAAGCTCGCCGCAGTGCAATACTTCCGCGATTTGGGCGTCTCGGAGTAGCATAACAAGAGTAGCGCGGCGGTTTTCGCAGCTGGTCTCGGGGGTGAGACCAGCTTCGCAAGCCACGGCCTGCTTCAAACAGAAATCGGCATGCTTTATGCGGACCGGAACATCCGTGCATGTCGAATAGGATCGGCGGCGATTTCACTTCGCCATCGGTCAAACCGCCGCGTCCTCCTGCGCGGCGGTCTTGAATTTGGCCCCGATAGTCTCGGCGACATTGTGTCGCCAGTCGGCGCCCAGGAGGTCCTGAATGGGCAATCAGCAATTCATCCACATCAACTCGGATACCGGCGTTCCTCAATGGACAGCGCACCGAATGACGCGGAGCTTCCTCGATCGGCACGGATCCGGCCTCGACGACCTACTCCGTCGATTCCCGTGCACCGACGGTCCTGCTTTCCGTCGCGCGATCGAAGCCTGTTTCTCGCCCTCGGAAACAGCGCCAGAGCTCGCCATGGTACTCGAGGAGGCCACGGACACTCTGCTCTCGCTGCAGGGCGAGGATTGTCACCCGCTTCCGGTCGATTCTGGTCGCCGTCTCCAGGTTGATGCAGGGCTTCGCTGGTATGCTGCGCGGCTGCACGACCTCGCTCGCGCTGCTCGCAGCATGTGAAGCAACAGGCTGTCCTGCGGCCCACGTGTGGGGCGGATTGTGGGGCAGTTTTCGGAGGATCTTCGTCGAAAACCCCTGAAAACCAAGTATACTTGGTTTTCAGGGTTGACGAATGGTGCCCAGAAGAGGACTCGAACCTCCACGACCGTTAGGCCACTGGTACCTGAAACCAGCGCGTCTACCAATTCCGCCATCTGGGCACTGGAGTTGGTGGAGCGGTGTCTACGGTCAGCCGCGCGGACTGTCAACGCGATTTTTCCAGAAAAATCGTCCCCCGCGAAAATCTTTTGAATACCCTGAAAACCACCCTGAAAATCGCGTCAAACGGGCACCTTGCCCCGGACGCGACATGGGCCTAAACCACTACCAAAGGTGCAAAGGAGAGGCGCATGTCCAAGCTCGTCACCATCTACGGCGGTTCCGGGTTCGTCGGCCGCTACATCGCCCGTCGCATGGCCAAGGACGGCTGGCGCGTGCGCGTCGCCGTGCGTCGCCCGAACGAGGCGCTTTTCGTCAAACCCTACGGCGTCGTGGGCCAGGTCGAACCGGTGTTCTGCAACATCCGCGACGACGACTCGGTCCGCCTCGCGATGCAGGGCGCGGATGCGGTCGTGAACTGCGTCGGCACCTTCGATGCCGGTGGCAAGAACAACTTCGACGCCGTGCAGGCCGAGGGCGCGACCCGAATCGCCCGCATCGCCGCCGAACAGGGCGTGGCCACCATGGTCCACCTCTCCGCCATCGGCGCGGATGCAGAGGCCGAGTCGGGCTACGCCGCCTCGAAGGGCAAGGGCGAACAGGGCGTGCTCGAGCATATGCCGAACGCCATGATCCTGCGCCCCTCGGTGATCTTCGGGATGGAGGACGAATTCTTCAACCGCTTCGCCACCATGACCCGCTTCACCCCGGTGCTGCCGATGGTCGGCGCGGACACGAAATTCCAGCCGGTCTATGTCGACGACGTCGCCCGCGCCGCCTGCATGGGCGTCAAGGGCGAGGCCTCCGGCATCTATGAACTCGGCGGACCCGAGACCAAGAGCTTCCGCGACCTGATGCAGGACATGCTCGGCGTGATCCACCGCCGCCGCCTGCTGGCCAACATTCCGTTCGCCGTGGCGGGTCCGATGGCCTCGATCATGCGCGTGGTCGAGGTCCTCTCGCTGGGCCTCGTCCCGGCGCAGATCACCCGCGATCAGGTAACGCAGCTGCAGCACGACAACATCGTCTCCGGTGACCACAAGGACCTGTCCGACCTCGGCATCCGCCCCACCGCGCCCGAAGCCGTCATGCCCGATTACCTGTGGCGCTTCCGCCCCTCGGGCCAGTACGACGCGATCAAGGAATCGGCCAAGAACCTGCGCGCCCACTGATTTCGATCGAAAGACGGTTCAAAGGCGGCTCTACCGGGGCCGCCTTTTGCTTTGCAGATGCCCGTTTCAGCCCCCATATCCAAGTCATGACCTTGGATCTGATCCACGACCTGTCCCGGATGGACCTGCCCGCCACATTCGCCGCGATCCGGCAAGAGCACTGGGGCACCGACCTGTCCGAGGACGATCTCCGGCGGGCCTTTCTCCGGTCCGCCTGCCTTGCGGCCTTCGACGGCGCCACGCAGGTCGGCTTTGCCCGCGCGGTCTCGGACGGGATCACCAGCGCCTATCTCAAGGATGTGGTGGTCTTCAAAGGGCATCGGGGCAGGGGGATCGGACGCGCCCTCGTCGAAGGCCTCTTCAACCACCCCGACCTGCAAGAGGTCCGGGCCTGGACCCTTGGCACCCGGGATGCAGGGCGGTTCTATGCCGGGCTGGGGTTCAGACCCGTGCCCGGCGGGATATTCATGACGCTGACCCGCAAGCGCCCCTAATGCATCCCCTTCAGGCGGGACAGCTCGGCCGCATTGCAGCAGCCCGGCGGCGGCGTGGCGCTGCCGCTGACGCGCGATGACAGCCACTCCTGGCAGGCCTCGACCAGCGCGCAGCCCCGGCAGCGCGTCACCATGTCGGCGTAGCGGCGCGGGTCCAGTTCGCCCGCGTTCATCGCCTCCGACAGGCTCAAACCCATCACGCGCGCCACGCCGCGTGTCATGAAGAAATGGCGGGCGGGGTCTCCCAACACATGCGCCATGGCTCTACTCCTCAAGTTTTGTCCTTATCCGCGCCAGCCGCGTGCTGTTGAGGCAGGTGTCCGGCAGGTCGCGGATGTCTTCGGTGGGCGCGTTCAGCCAGCGATCGCAGCCCTCTGTCCATTGGCAGGTGCGGCAGCGCGTGACGATTCCCGCCCAGTCTTTCTGCGTCAGGACGCCATCGTCCATCGCCTGCACGAGGTCGACGCCGGTGGCCTTCGCCATGCGTTGCACCAGCCAGTAATGTTCGTTCTCGGCCCCCAGCACCGGGGGGCGGCCCGTGCCGTCAGCCATCGCCCTTGCCCCCGAGGTCCGAGAACATCTCGGCGTTGCGGCAATAGTCCGGCGCAGCCGCGCCCTCATTGGCCGGATTGGCCAGCCAATGCTGGCAATCGTCGGGATTGGTGCAGGCGGTGCAGCGCAGCACCGCGTCTTCCAACTCGGTCACGGTCATGCGGCCGCGCATGATCTGTTCTTCGAGGTCCACGCCCTGCGCGGTCGCCATATGGTCGACCAGGGCGGCGTGTTTCTTCAAGGTACTGGGGCTTTGCATCGCGCGTCCTCCTATCCTCGGGCTCCTGTCACTCAGGATCGAGGATAGGGGTTCTGACGCGGCGCGCCTTGACTCAGGTCAACGGGAACGTGTGCGCCTTACTGCGGCAGGCTGGCCGCGGTCTTGCGCACGATGTCCAGCCGCGCCGCGTTGGGCGGGTGAGAGCCAAGGAAACGGTTGCCCGGATCAGGGATGCGGGCAAAGAAGGCCGCCCCCTTCACCGGGTCATAGCCGGCGCGATGCGCGATGATCGTGCCCAACTGGTCGGCCTGCAATTCGAAATCCTTCGAGTAGGTGCGCGCACCCACGGCGGCACCCAGCTCCTCGGCGCTCTTGATGGCCTGCGCTTCCGCCCCGCTGATCGCGGCGATCCCGGCAAAGACCACAGCCCCGACGGTCGCACTTTCGCGCGTCTTGGACAGGTGGTCACTGATGTGATGCGCCGCCTCATGCCCCATGACAAAGGCCAGCTCGTCGGCGTTCTGAACCGAGTTTATCATCCCCAGGTTGAACGCGAGAATCGGGCGGCCAAAATTGTCCACCGTCTGAAAGGCGTTCGGCGGCTGGTCCGGCCGGTCGTCCACGACGATCTGGAAATCACAGTTCATGCCGCGCGTCTTCTCGCGGCAGACCTGCTCGGCGACGGGTTCGACCGTGTCCACCACGGCCACGAACTGCCGCGCTGCCGTGTTGGCGCGAAGTTGCGCCGCCGTGGCACTGCCAGAGATGGGCGAGGGCACCGGCATGGGCACAGGCCCCGTGGCGCAGGCAGACAGCAGCAGGGAGGCCATCACGGCCAGCGGGGCGAATCGGCGCATATGTCAGTCCGGAAAAGACGAGTGGTGCGTTCAACATAGGCGTCGCACAGCCGTTGCGCCACCCCGCCGCGACACAACGGCGACAGCCCGCCGTTTCCTGTTTCCTCCGCCCCGCAGCCGCGCTAGGCTCAGCCCATGTTCAGCATCGAGCACGACTTTGACGCCACCGTCGTCACCCTCGTCGACGAGGGCACCAGCCACCTCCAGGAGGACGTGGTCATCACCTCGTTCGAGGACTGCGTGACCGTGGTGCAATACGACCCCCGCACCGACCGCGAGATGACCGTGACCCTCTCCATCTCGCAGATGCAGGACCTCGTCGCCGCCGTGAACCAGCCCGAAGGGGTCTACCGCCGCGGCGAGTGACCTCTTTACATAAGGTCGTACAGGCTGCTTCCGTCGCCCAGGATGATCTCTTCAAATGCACCGATATACATGGTCTGCATCCCATCCACCAAGGTGACTCGGCCGTATTCCGAGACTTTGAATTCGAAATCATCCGCTGCCGTCAGGTGCTCCAGCACCAGCACGTCATGACCGGGCGATCCGTAAATGTGTTCCGCCGTCGGGTCCACAACCGCGAAATCCGATGCAATCGTCAATTCCACCTCCCGCGTCGTCGCGCGGCTCAGGTTCAGGATCAGCAGATCATCGCCATTGCCAAGGAGTATCTCGCCGTCGAACCCGCCGGAAAAGAACGGGTTGTCGCCGTTCAGCGTGGTGTCGGCGTTGGAAATTCGCAGCACGTCATTGCCTGCCCCTGCGTCGATCTTTGTCAGCGGCTGAAAGAAACTGGCCGAGACATTCTGCCCGCTCACCTCAATGTTCAGCACATCGTCGCCGGTGCCCAGAGACACGCTGCCGCCAAAGCTCTGGTATCCATGGTAATTCCCCGGATCGGAATCGGTGATGCGGATGTCAACCACGTCATGCCCGGTGCCGGTAAAGATGCTGCCGCGCCACAGGTTTTCCGTTCCGCCGTCCATGCGCACGAACACCTGGTCCGACCCTTGCCCGGTGGAGATGTCCACGCCATTGGCATAGGCCACTCCCGCCGTCGTCATATCGACCACAACCACGTCGTCGCCCCAGCCGGTCACGATCTCCACCGCCTCCAGCGTCGTGAGCTCTGCATCTGCCAGAGAGATCAACACCCGGTCGTCGCCGCCCGTCAGGTAATCGTCGCCCTGCCACAGGTCAATGGGCAGCGAGTCGTAATTCGTGACGCCTTGCCAGCCATAGGCATCCGGGTCGTAAAAGAAATTCGCCATTCGCGCCGCGTTCACCTGAAACAGGTTCGCGCCGGGTGCAACGGTCACGAGGTCCAGCAGCGCCGGATCGTCGGTAAACCCGTTCAGGATGCCATAGACCGGCCCGGCCCCCGGCGTCAGCCCGATGGCGGCGTAATCCACATCGCCCGCCGCGGTCAGGTAGGCGGCCTCCTTCTCGCCACCGCCAAAGATACGCAGGTCCACGTCGATCTCGCCGCTCTCCGCGCCATGGCGGTCCACGGCCTTCACCCAGACCTCGGACTCCATGAATTCGTCGCTGTCCAGCGCCGCCTGCGCCGCGCCGCCGCGCAGCACGATGTCGGTGCCCTCCACCGCGACGCCCCAGTCCACCGGGGCCTGCGTCAGAACATAGGTCAGCGTGCTGCCGTCATCGTCGCTGTCCGGGTCGCTGCCCAACTCCGCCAGTCCGACGACGCCAGGGGTGATACCTACCACCGCCTCGGCCCGCCGCCACTCGTTGGCCAGCATCGGCGCATCGTTCACACCCACCACGGTGATGGTCAGTTCCTCGGTATAGCCGCCGCCGTTGCCACCCAAGCTGATGATCCACGTCTGCTCCGTGGTCTCGCCCTCCGCCAGCGCGACCCCGGCCTCCCATTCCGTCATGTAGGTGGTGTCATAGGTGTAGGACACGATGCGCCGCTGCCCAGTGTCGCCGTAGTCGTAGACCTGACTGTCCGTCCGCCGCAGCGATCCGATGGTGGTCTCAGGATAGTACCGCACGTCGATCCCCACCCAGTCATCGGCATCCCAGGCCTCAATCTGCAGATCAATCGTGTCACCATAGGTGACGACCAGCCCCTCCGGCACCACGCCATAGACCGGCGCTCCATCAAAGATCAGGTCCACGGTGCGGTCATCCAGCACCACCTCTTCCCAGTTCTTCAGGATCAGCGTGCCATCGTCCCCGTCATCCGGGTTCACGTCGATCAACAGCCACTCGCCCCGGTCGCCCTCGACGAAACGGTAATCCCAGACCGAACCGGACAGCGTCACACTGTCGAACCCCTTGCCGCCGCGCAGGGTGGTCGTGCCGCCAGTATCCCCACCTGAATCGCCGCCGCCACTCTTACCTTTGCCACCCTTGGCCATGTGCGTCTCCACTACATAAACGAGAAATGCCTATACGTTCAGGTAGGGTGGCGCCAACGCGGGTCAAACCCGGATCAGCCCACGCGAAACACCTTGTCGCGCGAGGTCTCGCCCCGCACCAGCACCAGCGCCGACTTCGGCACCCCCAGCGCCTTCGACAACAGTTTCACCACCGCCACGTTGGCCTTTCCGCCCTCCGGCACCGTGGTCACGTAGACCCGCAACCCCTCGCCATCCCGCTCCACCGCGTTGCGCGACGCCTTGGGCGTCACCCGGCAGGTCAGCAGCGCACCGGGCACCGCGAGGTCTGAAAACGCACCCTTCGTCATGTCGCCGCGCTACCACCCTGTGCGTCTCCGCGCAACTTTCCCCGTGGAAATCCGCTTGAATCCCGCGCCCCCAGCCCTTTGATACGTCCCAAGGAACCAAAGGACACGCTCATGCCCACCCCCAACCCCGCCGCGATGGATTTCCTGCTGACACGCCGGTCGCGCCCGTCCAAGACCCTGACCGCCCCCGCGCCCGACCGCGCCACGCTGGAAACCCTCCTGACCGCCGCCGCCCGCTCGCCCGACCATGGCAAGCTCGAACCCTGGCGCTTCATCGTCCTTGAAGGCGCCGCGCTGCACCGCATGGCGACCGAGGTCGAGAAAACCGGCCAGCGCCTCGGCAAGGACATCGAGGCCATCGCCAAGGCGGCCAATGCCTTCCGCGACAGCCCGCTCTGCGTCGCGGTGATCGAAGTGCAAAAGCCGTCCGAAAAGGTGCCGCCGCTGGAACAGACCTACTCCGCCGGGGCCGTCTGCCTCGCGCTGCTGAATGCCGCGCTGGCCTCGGGCTGGGGCGCCAACTGGCTCTCGGGCTGGGCCTCGCACGACCGCCAGTTCCTGACCGACGCGCTGCACCTCGCCGACAACGAATCCCTCGCCGCCTTCATGCACATCGGGACCGAGACCTCGGCCCCCCCGGACCGCCCCCGCCCGGACCTGTCCCGGATCACCACTTGGCTCGACGCATGATCCTCGACGCATTCTTCAAGGCGATCGGCCAGCTCGACGACGCAAAGTTCCGCGCCGTGCTGGCCAAGGGCATCGGCATCACCCTCGCCGTGCTCTTCGCCTTTGCCGCCTTCCTCGTCTGGGGCACCGGCTGGCTGGTGGGCGACAGCCTGACGATCCCCTGGGTGGGCGAAATCACATGGGTCGACAACGTGCTCAGCTGGGCCATGGTGCCGGTGACGGCGCTGCTGTCGATCTTCCTCATGGTGCCGGTGGCCTCGGCGGTTACCGGGCTTTTCCTCGATCAGGTCGCGCAGGCCGTCGAGGACCGCCACTACCCCCACCTTGGACAAGCCACACCCGTCCCCGTGTCAGAGGCGATCAAGGACGGCCTCGGCTTCCTCGGCGTGATGGCGCTGGCCAACCTCGTGGCGCTGATCCTCTACATCCTCTTCGCGCCGCTCGCGCCCTTCATCTTCTGGGGACTGAACGGGTTCCTGCTGGGCCGGGAATACTTCATCCTCGCCGCCATGCGCCGCGTCGGTCGCGCCGAATCGCGCCGTCTGTGGAAACGTCACATCGCGACCATCTGGATCGGAGGCGTCCTGATGGCGCTGCCGCTGACCATTCCGCTGGTCAACCTGCTGGTGCCGGTTCTGGGCGCGGCCACCTTCACCCATATCTTCCACCGCCTGTCGGGCAAGACCTGACGGCAGGCATAGGTCGGGGCTGTTGCCCCGACTCCCTTCGTCACTCGCTCTGGGTCGTCTCAGGCCCCATCCGGTTGCCGAAAATCTTGTCCAGATCGCGCACCGTGATGACCTCGAAGATGATGATCGACGCAACGATCGCCCACAGCACCGCCGAGATCCCCGTGGTGATCCAGGCCTTGCGCTTCAGGTCGTGCCGCTCCGGGCTGCCCGCATGGGTGCCCGGCACGATATCCCCCGCGTCGCCCTGCGTCTGGATGCGGAAGGGGATCACGACGAGGAACGTCATGAACCAGATCACCGCGAACAGCACCAAGCCCGAGGAAATGCCCATCAGACCTGCTCCAGTTCCACGAGGCAGCCGTTGAAGTCCTTCGGGTGCAGGAACAGCACCGGCTTGCCATGCGCACCGATCTTCGGCTCGCCCGTGCCCAGCACCCGCGCGCCGGTTTCCTTCAGGTGGTCACGCGCCGCGATGATGTCGTCCACCTCGTAGCAGACGTGGTGCATCCCGCCCGAGGGGTTCTTTTCCAGGAACGCCTTGATCGGGCTGTTGTCGCCCAGCGGGTACAGCAGTTCGATCTTGGTGTTCGGCAGTTCGATGAAGACCACCGTGACCCCGTGGTCCGGCTCGTCCTGCGGCGCGCCAACCTTGGCACCCAGGGCATTGCGGTACTGCGCGCTGGCGGCCTCAAGGTCCGGCACGGCGATGGCGACGTGGTTCAGGCGTCCGATCATGACAAGTCTCCTCTGTCCTGTTGCCGCTATATGGCCTTTTGCCCCCATCGGGGACAAGCCCGCGCCCCCGCGACACAGCGGCCCTTCGCGGCGCTAACAGCGTCCCGGACAACGCGAATCCCCCCGCTCATTTCGCTTAAAGGGTGGTTAACTTAGCGAAATATCATCCTTAACGGGTTGTTCACCCAGCGCGCGGCAAACTGTCCACGACTCGCACCTGGAGGGACCAAATGGACACCAACCACCTTGCCGCACACCTGCGGCCCACCTCGACCCGGCCACTGCTCGGCCTGACGATTCTCGTCGTCGAGGACAGCCGATATTCCTGTGACGCCATGCGCCTGCTCTGCCTGCGCTCCGGCGCCCGCATCCGGCGCGCCGACTGCCTGAAATCGGCGCGCCGCCATCTTCAGGTCTACCGCCCCTCGGTGGTGATCGTCGACCTCGGCCTGCCGGATGGCTCGGGGGCGGAACTGATATCGGAGCTGACCGTCGCCTGCCCGCGCGTCGACGTGGTGATCGGCACCTCCGGCGACAGCTTTGCCGAGGAAATCGCCCTCGCTGCCGGGGCAGACGGTTTCCTGGCCAAGCCCGTGTCGTCGGTAACCACCTTCCAGAACACCATCCTCGCCGCCCTCCCGCCCGAGCGTCAGCCCACCGGACCGCGCCTCGTGGTGGACGATCCGATCCTGCCCGATCCGCTGGCCTATCGTGATGACATGGCCCATGCGGCCGACGTTCTGGACGACCGCGACAACGAACGCTCGCTGCGCTACGTGACGCAGTTCCTCGCCGGGGTCGCCCGCAGCGCCGGGGACGGCGCGCTGCAATCCGCCGCCGAGGATCTCGCCGACGCGCGCCGCCATGGCCGCCCGACGCAATCCAGCCTCGCCCGCGTTGCGGCACTGGTGCAAGACCGCCTCGCCGACCGTCTGGCGATGTAGCACGGGCCTCCCTCGCGGTCCCATCGCCCTGCGCCGCGTCAGGCTGTGCAGGGCAGGGGGAAGGGCACCTACAGCAGCAGCCCCGGATCGGCCCCAAGGTCGAGCCCCGGAAAGACCACCCGCTCAACGTCGCCCGCCGCCGTGCCGAACAGCCCCCGGATCACCCAGCCCAGATGCGCGCGGATGTCCCGCGTCGGCATCAGGTCGCGCCGGTCATAAAGGTCCGCCTCGGACAGACCCGGCCAGTCCGTGATGACCCGCCTGCCCTTCACCGCGCCGCCCATCAGCAGCATCGCACCCCCGGTGCCGTGATCCGTGCCGCGATTGCCGTTCAGCCGCGCGGTGCGCCCGAATTCCGTCACCGCCGCCACGACCGTCCGGTCCCAGCCGCCTTCGCCCAGATGCCGCCGAAGCGTCAGCACCGCCACCGCCAGCTGTTCCAGCGCGCGGTCCAGCACCCGGTCCTGCGCCGCGTGCGAATCCCATCCGTTGATGCTGAAACAGGCGACAGAGGCCTCCTTGCGCAGCTTCTTCCCGGCAAACTCCGCCATCCTCTCCACCGCGCCGCGCCCCTTCTGCGCCTGCATGTCCGACATCATCTCGCCCATGGCGGCCTCCGCCCCGCCATCCATCATGATCCCGTCACCATCGTCCCCCGCCAGCGCATAGGCCTCCGCCAACGCGGCGCTCATCGCCGGATCATCCGCCATGACCAGCTGCGCCAGCCGGATCGCCTGCGGCGACAGCGCCAAGTCCACCTCCGGCGACCACCGCGTCACCGGCTGCACGCCCGAGGCAATCGCCAGCGGATCGTTCCCCAGCGCCTGCACCGTCTGTGCCGTGGCGCCGGGCATCAGCCCTACCAGCCGGTTCAGCCAGCCATCCCGCGCCGCGCCCACCTCGACGCCCGCCACCCCGGCCTCCAGCAGATCCTGCCCGTCGAAATGGCTGCGTTTGTCGCGGTAGGGGGTGGACACCGCGTGCACCACGCTCATCTGCCCCGCCTCCCACAGCGGCATCAGCGGCGCCATGCCCCGATGCATCGCCCACATCCCGTCCAGCCCGATCAGCCCCTCCGGCGCGCCCCGCAGCGCCGCGAATCCTGAGTCACCCACCGGAGCAACAACGCCCAGCCCGTCCATGCCGCCGCGCAACAGGATCACCACCAGCCGCCGGTCCCCCGGCACCGAGGCAAAGGACACCGGCACCACCAGGGGCGACGCCGCCAGCGAGCACCCCACCAACCCGTTCAGAAATCCCCTGCGATCCATGCTCACACCCTCTGAAACGCCGCCGAAGCCAGCACCAGACCAATCCCATCCGCCCGGCTCTCCGCCGCGCTTGCCGCAAACCGCACCGCCTCCGGCGCATCCGGCCCAAGCGCCACGTCCACGAACCCACGCGGGTCCGGCAGTTCCGCCAACATCAGCTGAGGCACCGTCACCGCCCATTGCAACCGCGCCGCCACACCCTGAGGCGTCAGCCAGGCCGCATCCTCCTCCGGCAGCCCGTCCGGCCCGTCCGGCTTCTGCCAGACGTGCCCCATCATGCTCAAAGGCCCCTGCATCCGCGCCCGGAACTCCGCCTCGCTCAACCCCACCATCGCCTCATGCGGCATATCCAGCGCGCGACAGGCCGAGGCCATGAAGTCGAATGCGGGTTTGAAATTCCGCCGCTCCGGAGCCCAGGCGGCAGGATGCTCCAACAGCGCGCCATAGACCGCCATCAGGTCACCACCCGACTCGCGCCAGACGTCAGCCACAGACGCCACCAACGCCTCGTCAGGTTCATCCGATACGAAATGCACCACCAGCTTGCGCGCCAGGTGCCCCGCCACCGCCGGATGGTTGGCAATATCGCGCAAGGCCGCCTCGATATCGCGGAAATGCGCGTTCTTCCCGCCACCGTATGTCTTGCCCAGAACCGTCTCTGCCCCCGGCTCGGCCCAGCCCTTCGAAAACTTCCGCCCGTTCTCCGCATCGAAGGTCAGCCCGGTCAGCAGTTCCGCCAACTGCCGCACATCGCCTTGGGTATACGGCCCGCCGACGCCCAGCGTATGCAGCTCCAGCACCTCCCGCGCGAGGTTCTCGTTCATGCCCCGCTTGTCCGGCCGCGCCAGCGTCGCAGGCGAATTCGGCCCGGTGGACCGCGCCTGATCGAGGTATTGCAGCATCACCGGATGCGTCACCGCCTCCACCAGCAGATCCTCGAACCGCCCCGCCACCCGGGGCCTCAACGCGCTCTGCATGTAGGGCGAGGTCGCCCGCCGGATCAGCCCGTTCTTCCCCGTCGCGGTGAAATGATCCGCCCAGAAGAACACCACTCGCTCGCGGAACCCCGTCGCCGTATGCACCCGGCGCGAGATATGCGCCGCCATCCACTTCAGCCAATCCTCCCGCGCCGCGCGCTGCATCAGCTTGATCTGCTTGGCGGTGGCCTTGCCCTCCTCCGTCTCGCGGTTCTTCTTCACGAACTTCGCCAGCCGCTGCTTCTCGGCCATCCTCTCGCGGAACGTCTCGAAATCCTCGATCGGAAAGCGCTCCGCCATGACGTCTGGCGCAACCAACCCCTCCAGCATCGCCGCCACCCCATCGGGGGCCGCCACGCGGGGCGACAAGCCACACCCAAACCTCACCTCCGCCAGTACCGGATCGAACATGCGCGACGTCCCTGCTTCTTTGGTTTTCCAAATACCCTCGGGGGTTCGGGGGCAGAGCCCCCGCCTGTGCCGCAAAGCGCGACGAAACACCCCCAGACTAACGCGCTCCGCGACCCCAGACACAGGAATTTCACACGACAGCGGAACCTTGCCCGCCCCGTCGCGTTGCCTTCCCGAAACCGCGCGAGGAGGCGCGAGAAAACATAAGGGGCCGCACATGACCGACATCTACAGTGCCATCAAATCCGACCACGACCGTCACCGCGAACTGCTCTCGATCATCGAACAGACCTCTGGCGCGTCGGACGAACGCAAAAAGGCCTGGGATGAATTCTACCACGACGTAAAGGCCCACGCCGCCGCCGAGGAAGAAACCTTCTACTCGAAACTCATCTCGAAAACCTGGGGCCAGGACGCCGCGCGCCATTCCGTGCACGAGCACCAGCAGCTCGACGACCTGATGGAAGAGCTCAACGAGATGGACATGTCTTCCTCCGGCTGGCTCAACAAGTTCAAGACCTTGCAGCACGACTACCTGCATCACGTCGACGAGGAGGAAGACGAGGTCTTCACCCGCGCCAAGGAGGTCATCAAGGACTCCGAGATCAAGGGCTACGGCGACCGCTTCCTCAAGCGCAAGCAGGAAGAATCCGGCCTGATCGAAGAAAAGAAGGAAGACGCGCTGGAGGATTGATCTCCCTTCCGCGTGCAACCGGTGGTGCGCATCCTCACGGCACCGCCGCCGCGCCATGCCGACCTTCCCCGGCATGGCGCTTTCTATACGAAAGTAGTGCAAAGTTTCTTTAATTACTGAAAAGATTCAGTAGCTTGTCCGGTTAACAAACCGTTAATTCCGCATGTTTGCGCCCGAAACCTGCCACATTGCATTGCAATCTTTCGTGGCAACGGGGGCGAGACAACAACGGAGAACCGGGGACATGGCAACCCAAGCTGCACTGATGATGGCCTTCGCCATCGTGACGATGCTCCTGCCTTTGATCGTCCTGAAGGAAATGGCCAAGCGGGTCATTTCGAAACGCCGGGGCGAGGATGCCGCCGCCCGCAGCGACGAGGCCGCGCGCTTCGTCATCGTCACCCTGACCGCCGGCGTCATGTGCGGGGCCGTCCTCCTGCTTGGCCCGGACGCGCTCTCGGCCGACATGATCATGGCGTCGCGCTGATCCCCTGAAACGAAAAACCCGGCACCTGCGCGCCGGGTTTTCGCATTCTGCCGCCTCGGGACGGATCACTCCTGCGGGATCACCCGCAGCGACAGTTCCATCAGCTGATCCGTGGTCGGATCGCTCGGCGCGTTCATCATCAGGTCCTCGGCGCGCTGGTTCATCGGGAACATGATGACCTCGCGGATGTTCGAGGTCCCCGCCAGCAGCATCACGATCCGGTCGATCCCGGCAGCACATCCACCGTGCGGCGGTGCGCCGTAATGGAACGCGTTGAACAGCGCCCCAAAGCGCGCCTTCACCTCGTCCGCGCCGTAACCCGCCAGTTCGAACGCCTTCAGCATCACCTCCGGCTTGTGGTTGCGGATCGCGCCCGACACCAGTTCGTAGCCGTTGCACGCCAGGTCGTACTGGAAGCCCTTCACCGCCATGGGATCGCCCTGCAGCGCCTCCATGCCACCCTGCGGCATGGAAAACGGGTTGTGCTCAAAGTCGATCTCGCCGGTTTCCTCGTCGCGCTCGTAGATCGGGAAATCCACGATCCAGGCAAAGGCAAAGCGGTTCTCGTCGATCAGCCCCAGTTCCGCGCCCAGCACGTCACGGGCACGGCCCGCGATCTTCTGGAAGGTCTGCGGCTTGCCACCCAGGAAGAAGGCCGCGTCGCCGACACCCAAGCCCAGCTGCTGCCGGATCGCCTCGGTCCGCTCCGGCCCGATGTTCTTGGCCAGCGGCCCGGCGGCTTCCATCGCGCCATCGGTCTCGCGCCAGAAGATGTAGCCCATCCCCGGCAGACCCTCTTTCTGAGCCCAGGAATTCATCCGGTCACAGAACTTGCGCGAGCCACCGGTGGGGGCGGGCACGGCGCGAATCTCGGTGCCGTCCTGCTCCAGCAGCTTGGCAAAGATCGCAAAGCCCGAGCCGCGGAAATGCTCGGACACGTCCTGCATCACGATCGGGTTGCGCAGGTCCGGCTTGTCGGTGCCGTACTTCAGCGCGGCTTCCTTGTAGGGGATCTGCGGCCAGGTCTCCGGCGCATCCACCGACTTGCCCTTGCCGAACTCCTCGAACACGCCCGCGATCACCGGGGAAATCGTGTCAAAGATGTCCTGCTGCGTGACGAACGACATCTCCATGTCCAGCTGGTAGAAGTCGGTCGGCGAGCGATCCGCGCGCGGGTCCTCGTCGCGGAAGCAAGGCGCGATCTGGAAATACTTGTCGAAGCCCGACACCATGATCAGCTGCTTGAACTGCTGCGGCGCCTGCGGCAGCGCGTAGAACTTGCCCGGATGCAGACGCGACGGCACGAGGAAGTCGCGCGCGCCTTCCGGCGAGGAGGCCGTGATGATCGGCGTCTGGAATTCCTTGAACCCCTTGCCCCACATCCGCTGGCGCATCGACGCCACCACGTCCGAGCGCAGCACCATGTTGTCCTGCATCGTCTCGCGGCGCAGGTCGAGGTAGCGGTACTTCAGGCGCGTCTCTTCCGGGTATTCCTGCTCGCCGAAGACCATCAGCGGCAGTTCCTGCGCCTGTCCCAGCACTTCGAGGTCACGCACGAAAACCTCGACCTCGCCGGTCGGCAGCTTGGGGTTCACCAGCTCCGGGTCGCGCGCCTTCACGTTGCCGTCGATGCGGATGCACCATTCGGAGCGCACCTTCTCCATGTCCTTGAACACGGGGCTGTCGGGGTCGCACAGCACCTGCGTGGTGCCGTAGTGGTCGCGCAGGTCGACGAACAGGATGCCGCCGTGGTCGCGGATGCGGTGGACCCAGCCGGCCAGCCGCACGGTCTCGCCCACGTTGTCCTTGGTCAGGTCGGCACATGTATGGCTGCGATAGGCGTGCATGGTCTCTCACCTCTGGGGGAATGTCTGAAATCGCGCGCGGAGCACCGCGCAGGGGTCAGGCGCGGATACACCGCGCGGACGCACGGAAGTCAAGCGAAACGCCGCTTTTAAGCATGTCCCGGCCCATTCCGGGTCGTTCCACCCTGTCCGGCCACAGGCTGCGCCACATTCCCGCCATAATTGCGCCATCTTCGCGCCCCATTCGAATTACATCTTTCGTATAGGATTTTATTAAACTTTAGCATAAGCCCCGAGGGGTATTCCCATGAGAACCCGAAAGCCACGTCTCATCCAAGGCAAACCCGGTCCCGGCGTGACCGAGGACACCCTGCACACCATTCGCGACCTCATCGCCCAAGATCCGATCTACGCGGACCCGCCGCCCGCGCGTCCAACGGTCAACCACAGCCCGAACGTACCGCAGCGTCCCCGCCGCCGGTTTGAACCGGATGCCACCGCGCCGCCGCCGCGCTACATCTACAGCCGCGACGAACTGGTCCCGCCAGCGCCCCCGCCCGCCCGGGGACCTGCGCCCGTCAAGCAGCGCTCCGGCCTGTCCGGTCTCCTCTCGGGCCTGTTCCGACGCGCACAAAAACTGCATGTGAAACCCTCATAAGGGGAAATGCGCCGCATTTGCCTTAAACGCGCCGTATCTCCGCCACATCCGCGCGCAAAGATGCCTTCGTTTCTCAAGAAAATCTTCCGGAGAACCGAAGATGAGCCACAAGGACTGGACATTGCTGGAGGGCGAGTCGGAGCAAGTCGCGACCGCCGTCACCATGAAAACCATCAAGGAAATCCTTGAGGAGCAGGGGCAGGCGCACCTGCTCGCGCCGCAGCCTGCGGCCGATCCTGCGCCTGTACCGCGCCAACAGGCCCCGTCGCCTGCAGGACCGCAAACGCCGCCCCGTGCGGCGGCCCCGGTACAGCCCCGCCGCCCCGCACCCCGTCCGGAACGCGCCCCCGAATACGCTCCCGTACGTACCGCGGAACCCGCCCCCGAACCGGAACGTCGCGGCCTCGTCGCGCGCCTGTTCAAGCGCGGCTGAACGGCCCGGCCCATCTCCTGCACCTCGGCATTCAACCCTTCTCCGCAGAACGCGGCTTTGAGGGGTTGAACCCACGCCTCGCCTGTCTATAACGCACGACAATTTGGGGACATGACGCGAGTCACGTGCCCCATGCCCCATGCGCCAAAAGCCGTCCAGACGAGGTGACCCATGCCCAAACGTACCGATATCAAGTCCATCATGATCATCGGCGCCGGTCCCATCGTCATCGGGCAGGCCTGCGAATTCGACTACTCCGGCGCCCAAGCGTGTAAAGCGCTGCGCGAAGAGGGTTACCGGGTCATCCTGGTGAACTCCAACCCGGCGACGATCATGACCGATCCGGGCCTGGCCGACGCCACCTATATCGAGCCGATCACCCCCGAAGTGGTCGCCAAGATCATCGAGAAAGAGCGCCCCGACGCGCTGCTGCCGACCATGGGCGGCCAGACCGGCTTGAACACCTCGCTCGCGCTCGAGGAAATGGGCGTGCTGGCCAAGTACAATGTCGAGATGATCGGCGCCAAGCGTGAGGCCATCGAGATGGCCGAAGACCGCAAGCTGTTCCGCGAGGCGATGGACCGTCTCGGCCTCGAAAACCCCAAGGCCGAGATCATCACCGCGCCCAAGCTGCCGAACGGCAAGCGCGACCTCGAAGAGGGCGTGAAGCTGGCGCTGGAGACTCTGGAACACATCGGCCTGCCCGCGATCATCCGCCCCGCCTTCACCCTGGGTGGCACCGGCGGCGGCGTGGCCTACAACCGCGAGGACTACATCCACTTCTGCCGCACCGGCATGGATGCCTCCCCGGTGGGCCAGATCCTCGTGGATGAATCGCTGCTGGGCTGGAAAGAGTATGAAATGGAGGTCGTCCGCGACAAGGCGGACAACGCGATCATCGTCTGCTCGATCGAGAACGTCGACCCGATGGGCGTGCACACCGGCGACTCGATCACCGTGGCGCCCGCGCTGACCCTGACCGACAAGGAATACCAGATCATGCGAACGGCCTCGATCGCCGTCCTGCGCGAGATCGGCGTGGAAACCGGCGGCTCCAACGTGCAGTGGGCCGTGAACCCGGAAACCGGCCGCATGGTCGTGATCGAGATGAACCCGCGCGTGTCGCGTTCTTCGGCTCTGGCGTCCAAGGCGACGGGCTTCCCCATCGCCAAGATCGCGGCCAAGCTCGCCGTCGGCTACACGCTGGACGAGCTGGACAACGACATCACCAAGGTCACGCCCGCATCGTTTGAACCGACCATCGACTATGTCGTCACCAAGATCCCGAAATTCGCGTTTGAAAAGTTCCCCGGCTCGCAGCCGCTGCTGACCACCGCGATGAAATCCGTGGGCGAGGCCATGGCCATCGGCCGCACCATCCACGAGTCGATGCAAAAGGCGCTGGCCTCGATGGAATCCGGCCTGACCGGCTTCAACGAGGTCGAGATCCCCGGCGCGCCCGAGAAATCCGCCGTGGTGAAGGCGCTGTCAGAGGCCACCCCCGACCGCCTGCGCACCATCGCCCAGGCCATGCGCCACGGCCTGACCAACGACGAGATCCAAGGCGTCACCGCCTATGACCCGTGGTTCCTCGCCCGCATCCGCGAGATCGTCGAGGCCGAGGAAGACGTCCGCAAGAACGGCCTCCCCGTGACCGAGGACGGTCTGCGCCAGCTCAAGATGATGGGTTTCACCGACGCCCGTCTGGCCGAACTGACCGGCCGCGACGAGGGCCAGGTCCGCCGCGCCCGCCAGAACCTCGGCGTCAACGCCGTGTTCAAGCGCATCGACACCTGCGCCGCCGAGTTCGAGGCGCAGACCCCCTATATGTATTCCACCTACGAAGAACCCATGATGGGCGAGGTCGAATGCGAGGCGCGCCCCTCGGACAAGAAGAAGGTCGTCGTCCTCGGCGGCGGCCCCAACCGCATCGGTCAGGGCATCGAGTTCGACTATTGCTGCTGCCACGCCTGCTTCTCGCTGTCCGCGCAGGGCTACGAAACGATCATGATCAACTGCAACCCGGAAACCGTGTCGACCGACTACGACACCTCGGACCGGTTGTACTTCGAACCGCTGACCTTCGAACACGTCATGGAAATCATGCGGGTCGAGCAAGCCAACGGCACGCTCCACGGCGTCATCGTCCAGTTCGGCGGCCAGACGCCCCTGAAACTGGCCAACGCGCTGGAAGAGGCCGGGATTCCGATCCTCGGCACCACGCCGGACAGCATCGACCTGGCCGAAGACCGCGACCGCTTCCTCAACCTCGTCAATGAACTGGGCCTCAAGCAGCCCAACAACGGCATCGCCTCCACCGACGAAGAGGCGTTCAAGATCGCCGAGAAAATCGGCTTCCCGCTGGTGATCCGCCCGTCTTACGTGCTGGGTGGCCGCGCCATGGAAATCGTGCGCGACATGGACCAGCTGAAACGCTACATCCGCGACGCCGTGGTGGTGTCGGGCGATAGCCCCGTCCTGCTGGACTCCTACCTCTCCGGCGCCACCGAACTGGACGTCGACGCGCTCTGTGACGGTGAAAACGTCCACGTCGCAGGCATCATGCAGCACATCGAAGAGGCCGGCGTGCACTCCGGCGACTCCGCCTGCTCGCTCCCGCCCTACTCCCTCTCCGCCGAGCTGATCGAACAGGTCAAGGAGCAGACCAACGCGCTAGCAAAGGCGCTGAACGTCGTCGGCCTGATGAACGTGCAGTTCGCCATCAAGAACGGTGAAATCTACCTGATCGAGGTCAACCCGCGCGCCTCCCGCACGGTGCCCTTCGTCGCCAAGGCCACCGACAGCGCCATCGCCTCCATCGCCGCGCGCCTCATGGCGGGCGAGAAGCTCTCGGCCTTCCCCCTGCGCGAAGGCTACGCCGCCGACGCCGACTACGACACCGACATGCCCATCGCCGACCAGATGACCCTGGCCGACCCGAACATGCCGTGGTTCTCGGTCAAGGAGGCGGTGCTCCCCTTCGCCCGCTTCCCCGGCGTCGACACGATCCTCGGCCCGGAAATGCGCTCGACGGGCGAAGTCATGGGCTGGGACCGCTCCTTCCCCCGCGCGTTTTTGAAGGCCCAGATGGGCGCAGGCACCCACCTCCCCGAAGAGGGCACCGTCTTCGTCTCGATCAAGGACGAGGACAAGACGCCCCTCATGGTCGAAGCGGCGCAGACGCTGGCCGACATGGGCTTCAAGATCATCGCCACCGGCGGCACCGCGGGTTTCTTCAAGGACCACGGCATCGCCTGCGACGTGGTGAAAAAGGTCTACGAAGGCCGCCCGAACATTGTCGACCTGATGAAGGACGGCGGCGTGCAACTGGTCCTGAACACCACCGAAGGCGCGGCGTCGGTCGAGGATTCACGCGAAATCCGCTCCGTCGCGCTTTACGACAAGATCCCCTACTTCACCACGGCAGCCGGCGCCCATGCCGCTGCGCTGGCCATCAAGGCCCGGGGTGAAGGGGAGCTGGTGGTGAAGTCTCTTCAAGGCTGACCCCTAGGCGGAGACCGCGATTTTTCCGGAAAAATCGCCGCCCCGCCCCCGCCGAAAGCGGTCGACAAAACAAAAGGGCGGGGATTTCCCCGCCCTTTGCCATTTTCAGGATATCGTGGGTTCAAAACCTCAAATCAAACGACCGGACCAGCGATACCGACACTGTCCCGGCGTCCCGCGACTGGACCACTGGGGAGTCCCCCGCGTCGCCCACAAGGCGGGTCCAGCCGACGGAGCCTTGCACCGCCCAGACGTCGCTCAGATCGTGGCGGACACCGAACTCCAGCCCGACCTTGTACAGCCCGCCGTCCGCGTCATAGGCCGACAACCCAGCCCCCGCAGGCACGTCGAAATAGGTGTTCACATATTCCGCATCCGCGAACGACAGGCGCGGGCCAAAGCGGAACTCCGTCGCGCCGCGCTCTGCGATCATGTCCGACCCGAGGTCGCCCACCACGCCCTCGTGCCCGGTGACGCCCTTGCGCACCGCTGCCCAGGCTTCGGCGTTCTGCCAACGGTAGGACACCCGGCCGCCCAGCTCGAACGCCGCGTCCACGTCCTTGATCCCGGCCAGCCGCGCGTGATCTTTCGCCGTGCGCTCCGGCAGTGCGCGGAAGGACGGGCCAAAGCCGAACCCCAGCCCGTCGCCCCGGTCGATATCGAGTCCGAACATCTTAAAGGTTGTTACCGACCCCGTCAGCGCCGGAGCGGGCACATATTCATCCGAGCCCTCGTAGGCCGCGTAGGACTGCACCCCAAGGCCCACATCAAACGCCAAAGCGCGCTCCTGTGCGAGGGCAGGGGCGGCGGAAATAGTTAACAACAGGGGCAGGGCGAGACGCATCGAAGGCTCCGGGCAGCAAGGTTCACACCTCCAGATAGCATTCTTGCGGTCCGAAACCACGCGATTTCAGCTGAGTCGCAGGGGGAAATCATGGAAATATCAATCATCCGGTAGGAAAGATTGCCAACCGGCCGGTTTATGCCCCCAAACCGGCCGGGACTCACCTTTAAAATTGGTTAATGCGTCATGGTTAAGCCATCGCCCGCCGCATTAACCCTTCGCCTCTCCACAAGGCCGCGCCGCTCTGCTAGACCGCCGTCAGAGCAGCACGGAGGCACGCCCATGAAACCCGTCATCCTCACCATTCTCGACGGCTGGGGCCTGCGCGAGGACACCGCGAACAACGCGCCCGCGCTGGCAAATACCCCGACACTTGATCGGCTTATGGCAACCTGCCCCCATGCCACGCTCATCACCCACGGCCCCGACGTAGGCCTGCCGACCGGGCAGATGGGCAACTCCGAAGTGGGGCACACCAACATTGGCGCGGGCCGCGTGGTGGCCATGGACCTCGGCCAGATCGACCTGGCGATTGAAGACAAAAGCTTCTTTGAAAACAAGGCGATCCTTGATTTTTGCATGGCTGTTAAGGATGCCGGAGGCGCGGCGCACATCATGGGCCTGACCTCCGACGGTGGTGTCCATGCCCACACCGATCACCTGCTTGCCGCCGCAAAGATGCTGACGGATCAAGGGCTTGAGGTCAAAGTCCACGTCATCACGGACGGCCGCGACGTGGCCCCGACCTCGGCTGCGGATCAGGTGGCCCAGTTCGAAAAGGCGCTGCCCGAAGGCGCGAAAATCGTAACGGTTTCAGGACGTTACTACGCCATGGACCGGGACACCCGCTGGGACCGTGTTGAGAAATCTTACCGCGCCGTTATCGACGCCGACGCCCCCGGTCAACCCGATGCCGTGACCGGCATAAAGGCGAGCTATACCTCTGATAAGGCTGATGAATTCATCCTTCCCTTCATCATCGAAGGGTATCAGGGCATGGCACAAAACGACGGTCTGTTCTTCATCAACTTCCGCGCCGACCGCGCCCGCGAGATCCTCGCCGCCATCGCGGATCCGTCCTTCGACGGCTTCGATCGCGAGCCCAAAAAGCTCTCTGCCTTGCTCGGCATGGTGGAATATTCCGACAGCCACAACGCCTATATGACCACCGCCTACCCCAAGCGCAAGATCGTCAATACGCTGGGAGAATGGGTTGCGAAACAAGGTCTTAGCCAGTTCCGTCTGGCTGAGACGGAAAAGTATCCGCATGTCACCTTCTTCCTGAACGGCGGCAAGGAAACCCCCGAGCCGCACGAAGACCGCTTCATGCCGAAATCGCCCAAGGTGGCGACCTATGACCTCCAGCCCGAGATGAGCTCGGGCGAGGTGACGGAGAAATTCCTCGAAGCCATTGATAACGCTTACGATCTTATCGTGGTGAACTACGCCAACCCGGACATGGTCGGCCACACTGGTGATCTGGATGCCGCGATCAAGGCTTGCGAGGCAGTGGACCGTGGATTGGGACAGGTGGTTGATAAGCTTGAGAAAACTGGCGGTGCGCTGCTGGTCATCGCCGATCACGGCAACTGCGAGACCATGGTCGACCCCGAAACCGGCGGGCCGCACACGGCGCATACGACCAACCTCGTTCCCGTGATCCTCTACGGCGCGCCAGAGGGCACGCAGCTGAACAGCGGTCGCCTCGCCGACGTTGCGCCGACGCTGCTGCAGTTGATGGGGCTGCCGCAACCGGATGAAATGACAGGGAAAAGCCTGATAAAGTGAAACGTCTCGCGCTCATACTTGGCCTGCTGACGACTCCCGCCATTGCGCAGGATGCGGGCGAGGCCGCGCGCCGGGCCGCGCAGGATCTGGAGGCCGCTTCGGTCCTGCTCGACAGCGCCGAGGACGCAAAAGACAGGGTTGCGGCGCTGACGGACACCATCCGCGCCTACGAGGACGGACTGGCCGCCATGCGCGAGGGCCTGCGTGGCGCCGCCATTCGGGAAACGGAACTGACCCGCAAGCTGGCCGCGCAGGAGCAGGAGATTTCCCAGCTTCTGGGCGTACTTACGGCAATGAGCGGTCGGTCCGCGCCCGGCGCGATGCTGCATCCCCAGGGGCCCTTGGGGACGGCGCGATCAGGTATGCTTGTCGCGGCTGTGACACCCGGGCTCGCACAGCAGGCCGCCAACCTGCGCGCCGATCTCGAAGAGGTCAGTGCCCTGCGCGACATCCAGCAGAACGCGGCACAGACGTTGGCCGAAGGTCTCGCCGGCGTTCAGCAGGCGCGCACCGAGCTGAGCCAGGCCATTGCCGACCGCACCGACCTGCCGAAACGCTTCACCGAAGACCCGGTGCGCACGGCGATCCTGATCTCGGCAACCGAGACATTACAAGGGTTTGCCTCCGGCCTCAGCCAGATCGCCGAGGAGGAGGACATCCAGCCGATGCCCGATATCCAGGCGCTGAAGGGCACCATTCCCCTGCCTGTGCGCGGCGTCGTGCTGCGGCAGGCGGGCGATCCGGACGCGGCGGGTGTGTCGCGCCCGGGGATTGTGCTGGCGACGCGTCCCGGCGCGCTGGTCACCGCGCCGACCGCCGCAACGATCCGCTACAACGGGCCGTTGCTGGATTACGGTCTGGTAACCATTTTGGAACCTTCTCCGGATGTATTGTTCGTGCTTGCGGGCCTGGACACGGTTTACGGCGAAATCGGCCAGGTTCTGCCAGCGGGCAGCCCCATCGGTCTGATGGCCGCCCCCACAAATGCGTCATCTACGGGTGAAGGGGGTGGCGCTGGCCGTTCGGAAACGCTTTACATAGAGGTCAGACAGGGCGACGCGCCCGATGATCCACTGCGATGGTTCGTAACCGACAAGGGATGAGATATGCAGAAATTCGTGATGGCCGCCCTTGCGGGCACTCTGGCCTCGGTGGTGGCGACCACGCAATTCGTCGGCCCGCTTCTGGCCCAAGAGGAAACCCGGCCCTCCAGCGTCTATGAACAGCTTGACCTGTTTGGTGACATCTTTGAACGCATCCGCGCGCAGTATGTCGAGGAAGTTGACGAGCGGGACCTGATCGAAGCAGCCATCAACGGTATGCTGACCTCGCTTGATCCGCATTCGTCCTACCTGCCGCCCGACGACGCAGCCGACATGCGCGTGCAGACGCGCGGCGAATTCGGCGGTCTCGGCATCGAGGTCACGCAGGAAGAGGGCTTCGTCAAGGTCGTGTCTCCGATCGACGGCACGCCCGCGATGGAGGCCGGGGTCGAAGCCGGTGACTTCATCACGCATGTCGATGGCGAGTCCGTTCTGGGCCTGACCCTTGACGAGGCAGTCGACCTGATGCGCGGTCCGGTGGGTTCCGAGATCGTCATCACCGTCGTGCGCGAAGGCGAAGAAGAACCCTTTGACGTCTCGATCATCCGCGACACCATCAAGCTGACCGCCGTGCGCGCCCGCACCGAGGGCGAGACCGTCGTTCTGCGCGTGACCACCTTCAACGACCAGACCTACCCGAACCTTGCCGATGGCCTGGCCAAGCAGGTCGAAGCCGCCGGTGGCATGGAGAACGTCAATGGCGTCGTGCTGGACCTGCGCAACAACCCGGGCGGTCTGCTGACCCAGGCGATCCGCGTCTCCGATGCTTTCCTCGAGAAGGGAGAGATCGTCTCCACGCGTGGCCGCAACCCGGCGGACGGTGACCGTTACAACGCCACGCCCGGCGACCTGATCGAGGGCAAGCCCATGGTCGTGCTGATCAACGGCGGCTCCGCCTCGGCCTCGGAAATCGTGGCCGGAGCGCTGAAGGATCATCACCGTGCGATCATCGTGGGGACGAAATCCTTCGGCAAGGGCTCGGTCCAGACGGTCATGCCGCTGCGTGGCGACGGTGCGATGCGCCTGACCACGGCGCGTTACTACACGCCGTCGGGCCGCTCGATCCAGAACCTCGGCGTGTCGCCCGACATCGTCGTGGAACAGCCGCGCCGCGATCCCGCTGCCGAGGAGGAGGACGATACGCCCACCAACCGCTTCTCGCGCTCCGAAGCGGACCTGCGGGGCAGCCTCGACAATGACTCGCTGACCGAGGACGAGATCAAGCAGATCGAGGAAGACCGCGCCAAGGCCGAACAGGCCGCCAAGCTGCGGGACGAGGATTACCAGCTGGCCTACGCCATCGACATCCTCAAGGGCCTGTCAAAGCTGGCGCCGCAGGAATGAAACGGGTAGGGCGGGGATCATCCCCGCCCTTTTCTTTTCGAGGCTGTTCATGAGCAAAACCAAGACCCTGACCGCCGAAGACATCGCTGCCCTGCCGTATCGCCGCAACGTCGGTGTCATGCTGGTGAACGCGGCAGGTCACGCCTTTGTCGGCACCCGAACCGACCGCAAGCCGCATGAGGCGCCCGCCTGGCAGATGCCGCAGGGTGGCATCGACAAGGGCGAGGACCCCCGCACCGCCGCCCTGCGCGAACTGACCGAGGAAACCGGCGTCACGCCCGATCTCGTGACCATCGAGGCGGAAACCGACGGCTGGATCGCCTACGACCTGCCGCACGATATGGTCCCGAACATCTGGAAGGGCCGATACAAGGGGCAGGAACAGAAGTGGTTCCTCATGCGCTTTCATGGCCAGGACAGCGACATTCGGCTGGATGCCGACGACCATCAGGAATTCGAGGACTGGCGCTGGTCGCCTGCCGACGAGGTGATCGAGAACATCGTGCCCTTCAAGCGCGCCGTCTACAAGCAGGTCATTGCCGCCTTCCGGGACAGGCTCTGATGCGCTGGCTGGCGGCCCTCATGTTGAGCGCCTCGCAGGCCGCCGCCCTGTCCTGCCTGCCGCCCGACCCGGTGCGCACCTTTCTTGAAGTCGACGCCGCACCGGAACGCTGGGGCGCTGCCGTGGGGCGGCTCGACTTCGACGAAAGCCGCCTGCCGCAGTCGCACAAGGACATGACCAACACCCCGCCCGAGACCTGGCTGCGCGCGCAACTGGTGGGGCGCACATTGGACACCGACGGCTGGACGAAGCCGTTTCAGGGCAACGTCGCGCTCAAGGTCCAGTGCTTTGGCCCGTGGTGCGCGCTGCCGAAGAGCGGCGTGACCTACCTGATGTTCCTGCAACGCGAACCCACGCGCCATGTCGCCACGGCAGACCCCTGCGGCGCGTATATCTTCCCCAATCCCTCGCGCGAGGATCTGGACCGCGTCTACCAGTGCTTTGCGGGCGGGGCCTGCACGCCCCGCCAGTAGGCCTCAGCGCAGCTTCTTCAGCAGCTCCATCGAGGCATAGCCGTCGGGCACCAGTCCCTTGCGCGCCTGATAGCCCCGGATCGCCGCTACGGAATTCGGCCCCAGCCGGCCATCCACGCCGCCAGTGGAAAAGCCCACCGCCGTCAGCCGCGCCTGCAACTCCTTGCGCTGCTCGCTGGTCAAGGGGCTGTCCCCGCGCGGCCACTCGCCCCGGAAGGGCGCGCCGCCACCGATCCGATCCGCCAGATGCCCGACTCCCAGCGCATAGGCGTCGGCGGCGTTATAGCGCTTGATGACACGGAAGTTCTTGAACACGAGGAAGGCCGCGCCCCTGTGCCCCGCAGGCAGCAGCACCCGCGCCGCGCCATGGTCCGGCACCGGGCGGCCATCCATGCCGATGACTCCCATGGCCGCCCATTTCGACGGCATCCGGTCGGTGTCCATGGTTGTATAGTCGAACCCTTGCGGCAGCCGCACCTCGACCCCCCAGGGCATCCCGCGCACCCAGCCGTTCCTGGCGAGGTAATGCGCGGTCGAGGCCAGCGCATCCGCCGGGTCATCCCCCCAGATATCGCGCCGCCCGTCGCCGGTGAAATCCACCGCCAGCGCCTGAAAGGACGTGGGCATGAACTGCGTATGCCCCATGGCCCCGGCCCATGAGCCCTTCATGTTCGCGGGCGTCGTATCCCCGGCCTCGAGGATCTGGAGCGCTGCAACCAACTGCTTTTCAAAGAACTTCGCGCGGCGACCGTCATAGGCAAGGCTCGCCATGGCCTCGACGACATTCTCCGTGCCCCTGTGCGACCCATAGGCGGATTCCATGCCCCAGACTGCCAGCACGATCTTCTTGTCTACACCATAGGTGCGCTCGATCCGGTCCAGCAGGGCAGCATGCTGGCGCAGCATGGCGCGGCCGTTATCCACTCGCGACTCAGACGCCGCGCTGTCGAGGTAGGACCAGATGCCCTTCACGAACTCGGCCTGCTTCTGGTCCTTGGCCACGATCGCCGGGTCGAATGTCACCCCGGCAAAGGCCCGGTCAAAGGTCCGCCCCGACACGCCCTGCGCCAGCGCGCGTGGGCGGAACCCGTCGATCCAGCGATGGAACCCGGCGTCATTGCCGCCGTTGGGCGAAACCTTCGAGGCCTGCGGCACCTGCGATGTCACTTCAGCCCTCGGACGCAGCGCCGCTGGCCGCACGAAGGGCCTACGCGACACGGCGGGGGCCTGAACATCCACGTTCATCCCCACGGCGCGGCTCACGACCTCCTCGACGTCGCGCACGACGATACGGTCCCGCGCCTGCGGGCGCAGCGAGGTCTCCACGGGATTTGCATACAGGGGCGACAGGCCAAGGACGCAAAGCCCCAGCCCCCGGCTGATGTGCCTGATCATGACGATGTGATTCCGCTCGTTTTGTTTTGCCGCCAGTGTAACGTGGTTAAAGCGGCCTGCGAAGGGGGATCACCCCCATTGGCGGATCCTCGCGTCCATCCGTTCGCGGTAGTCCCGCAGCAGCGGCACCCGTTCGGGCCGGAACGACCGCCCCGCCCGCGCCAGCGCGCCCATGCGATCCAGCCGGAAGGCCCTGAAATCACGCCGCAAAAGACACCAGGCCAGCAGGCAATGCGAATTGTCGAACAGCATGATCGCCAGCGGCTTGACCTCGCGCCGGGTCGCCGCGCCGTCCTTGTCGGTGTAGTCGAATGTCACCTGTTCCTCGTCCCAGCAGGCGCGGCGCAATTCGCGCGCGTCGATGGTGGGGGCCGGGGGCGGGGCAAAACGATGCGCCGTCAGCACGGCATGACGCAGCCGGTGCGCCTGCCGCTCGGGCAGCCGCGCGCGCAGCTTGGTCAAGGCAGTCTGCGCCGCCTCGGCCAGCGCCGGGTCGCCCACGGCAGCCACCTCCTTCAGCCCGAGGATCAGCGCCTCCAGTTCCTCGTCGTCGAACCCCAAAGGCGGCAGATGCGCGTCTTCCACCAGCGTGTAGCCATAGCCGGCCTCGCCGTCGATCACTGCCCCCAGCTCGCGCAGGGTGTCGATGTCGCGGTACAGCGTGCGCGGCGAGACTCCCGTCTCGTCCGCCAGTTGCTGCGCCGTCGCAGGCGAGGGCAGGCGGCGCAAGGCGGTCATCAGCTGGAACAGGCGGTGGGTTCTGGACATGCGCTCAACATCGCCGAGGGTGCTGCCGTATTTTGGCAGTACCAGGTGCCATGTTCAACAGCATGTCGGCAACAAGAGGTATAGCCATGCTGAAACTACTCACCTTCTGCGGCGGTTTCGACGAACCCTCCAGCTCCCCCTTCTGCGTCAAGGCGATGATCCTTTTGGACATGGCGGGCGTCGATTGGGCGCCTGACTGGCGCGACATGCCCGGGCCGGACACCTGGGACAAGCTGCCCGCGCTCGAAGCCAGTGGCGCGCTTGTTCCCGACAGCACCTTCATTGCGCAGTGGCTGGAGGCTCAGGGCCACGACCTGCATCCCGGCCTGACCCCGCTACAGCGGGCGCAGTCCCATGCGATCCTGCGCATGGTCGAGGAAAACCTGCGCTACGGGCTGGTGCACGACCGCTGGCTGGACGAGGCCGCTTGGCCCGCGATGCTGGAACAAGTCTTTGGCGGGCTCCCGCCGCACCTGTTGGACGTTGTGCCCGCGCAGATCCGCGCTGGTATTCGCGAATTCCTGACGAAGCAGGGCATGGCAAATATCCCGGCAGACAAGCGGGCGCAGCGCCTGGACGCCGATCTCGACGCGCTCGAAGCGCTTCTGGCTGATAATTCGTGGCTGTTTGGCGACCGGCCCGTTCTGGCCGATGCGGCGGCCCTGCCGGTGCTCAGCATGATCGACCATCTGCCGCAGGCCTCGGCCCTGCGCGACAGCCTACGCGCCCGGCCCGCGCTGATGGCCTATGTCCAGCGGGGCAGGGCGCAATTGTACCCCAAGGTCACGTCTGCCGCCGCTGCCGCGTGACCTTCCGCTTCGTCTTGGCGTCCTTGGCCTTGGCCCGGGCCGCCTTGCGCTTGGGCGAGGCCCCGCGCTTGCCCTTGCCCGGCCCGCGATAAGGCCTGCGTCCACGCCCGCCGGGGGTGCTTTCGTATTCCTCGTCCTCAAGCTCCAGCAGCTCAAAGGCGATGCCTCCGGTGACGGGGGCCGCTTCCTTCAACTTGACCTTGGCGCGCATCCCCAGCGCGATCACGCGCCCGGTGTTCGACCCCATCAGCGTCCCGGCATCGCGGTCAAAGTGGAAATACTCGTTCCCGAGGGTCGAGATCGGCACCAGCCCGTCCGCCCCTGTCTCGTCCAGCTTCACGAAGATGCCGAACTTGGCGATCCCCGCCACGCGCCCCGTGAACTCTGCCCCGATCCGGTCCGACAGGAAGGCCGCAAGGTAGCGGTCCGTCGTGTCCCGCTCCGCCATCATCGACCGCCGCTCGGTGTCCGAGATATGCTGCGCGGTGTCCTCCAGCCTGTCGATATCCTCCGGCGACAGCCCGTCCTCGCCCCAGCCATGCGCCTTTATCAATGCGCGGTGCACGATCAGGTCGGAATACCGCCGGATGGGCGAGGTGAAATGCGCGTAATTCTGCAGCGCCAGCCCGAAATGGCCAAAGTTCTTCGGACTGTAATAGGCCTGCGTCATGGACCGCAGCGTCGCCATATTGATCAGCTCGTCATCCGCCGACCCCTCGGCCTGCCGCAGCAGCGCGTTCAGATGCTTGGTCTTCAACACCTGCCCCTTGGCCAGCGTGAACCCGGCGGCACTGGCCGTCTCGCGCAGGCTCTCCAGCTTGTCCTCGGCGGGCTCCTCGTGCACCCGGAACAGCAGCGGCGTCTTCTTGGCGATGAGCGTTTCGGCCGCGGCGACATTCGCCAGCACCATGAACTCTTCGATCAGACGGTGCGCATCCAACCGCTCGGCAAAGTCCACGGACAGCACCTTGCCCTCCTCGGACAGCACGATCTTGCGCTCCGGCAGGTCCAGCTCCAACGGCTGCCGCCGTTCCCGTGCCGATTTCAGCGCGGCATAGGCGGCGAACAGCGGTTTCAGCACCGGCTCGACCAAAAGCGCGGTTTTCTCGTTCGGGCGTCCGTCGACGGCCTCCTGCACCTCCCGGTAATTCAGCGAGCCGTCCGAATACATCAACCCGCGCACGAACCGATGCGACAGCTTGTTGCCCGCCGCGTCGATCACCATCCGAACCGCCAAACAGGCGCGCGGCACCGCCTCGTGCAGCGAACACAGATCGCCCGACAGACGGTCCGGCAACATCGGCACCACGCGGTCCGGGAAATAGGACGAATTCCCGCGCTTCCTCGCCTCGCGATCCAGCGCCGATCCCGGCGTCACGTAATGCGCCACATCGGCGATGGCGACCCACAGGACAAATCCGCCTTCGTTCTTCGGATCGTCGTCATGCTGCGCCAACACCGCGTCGTCGCGGTCGCGCGCATCCACCGGGTCGATGGTCACCAGGGGCAGGTCGCGCAGGTCCTCGCGCCCCGTCAGTCCGGCGGGCTTCATCGCGTCCGCCTCTTCCACCACCTTCGGCGGGAAATCATCCGGGATGCCATGCTGGTGAATGGCGATCAGCGACACCGCGCGCGGCTCCGACGGATCGCCCAGCCGCATCACGATGCGCGCCTTGGGCAGGCCCATGCGCCCCTTCGGCCCCGCCTGCTCCGCCTCCACCAATTCGCCGTCCTTCGCGCCGCCGGTGGCGTCCGGCATCACCAGCCACTCGCGATCCGACCCCTTGTCGATAGGCAGGATGCGCCCGCCCTCGGCAGTCTTGCGGAACAGGCCAACCACCTTCTGCGGGCTGACACCGATCTTGCGGATCAGCCGCGCCTCGTAGTTGTGGTCCTCTTCATGCACCACCTGCAACCGCGCCAAAATCCGGTCGCCCTCGCCCAAGGCCGGGTCCGACGGCTTCAACACCACCAGCACGACAGGCTCCACCCCCTCGCCATGCCACTCCAGCGGCAGCGCGAACAGGTCGCCGTTGTCGTCGGGGGCCTTCACCTGCAACACGCTGACGGGCGGCAGACGGTCGGGATCGCGGAAGGTCTTCTTCCGCTTTTCCAGATGCCCCTCGTCCTCCAGTTCGCGCAGGAGACGCTTGAGGTCGATGCGCGCGGCGCCCTTGATGCCAAAGGCCTTGGCAATGTCGCGCTTCGCAGTCAGGGTCGGGTGCTCGGAGATCCAGTCCAGGATGTCCTGCTTCGTCGGCATGGTGCTCATGCCCCTCAGGTAGCACGGCCCCATGACAACGTCATGAGCCTTTTCGCAGCCATGACCAGGCGCGCTGCGGTTCCCGCCTTCATCTTGATCGAAATACCGCGGGGTGAGCCCGAAGGGCGAGGGGCAGAGCCCCTCTTGCCCCCCGCTCACGCCTCCGCCACTCTCCGGGAAGGCAACAGGAGGCCGCCATGTCCAGCGATCCGTTCTTTCATCCCGTTTCGGGGTTCGACCTGCCGCGCTTTGCAGGGGTGCCGACGTTTATGCGCCTGCCACATGTGGACCCCGACCATCCCCGGTTTTCCGAGGTCGCGATCGGCCTCGTTGGCGTCCCGTGGGACAGCGGCACCACCAACCGGCCCGGCCCGCGGCATGGACCGCGCCAATTGCGCGATGCCTCTACCATGATCCGCGCGCAGCATCAGGCCACCGGGCAGCGCCCCTTCGAGACGGTGAATTGTGCGGACCTCGGTGATGTCGGGCCAAACCCGGCGGACATTCAGGACAGCATGGCCCGCATCACGGCCTTCTACGACAGGCTCAAGACCGCAGGCATCCGGCCCCTGACTGCGGGCGGAGACCATCTGACATCGCTGCCTGTCCTGCGCGCGTTGGCCAAGGACGGCCCGCTTGGTATGATCCACTTCGACAGCCACACTGACCTGTTTCACAGCTATTTCGGTGGCACCATGTACACCCATGGGACACCGTTCCGCCGTGCGGTGGAGGAAGGGTTGCTGGACCCGAAGCGCGTCGTACAGATCGGGATCCGCGGCACGATGTACGACAGCGAAGACCGTGATTTCGCCAAGGCCGTGGGCATCCGCATCATCGAGATCGAAGAATTCTTTGCCCGGGGCATTCCCGACGTGATGGCCGAGGCGCGCGATATTGCGGGCGATCATCCGACTTATGTTTCCTACGACATCGATTTTGTCGATCCGACATTCGCCCCCGGCACAGGGACGCCCGAAGTGGGCGGCCCGAACAGTTTCCAGGCTCTGCAGGTTTGTCGTGAACTGCACGGCCTGACAATCGTCGGCGCCGATCTGGTGGAGGTCTCGCCGCCCTTCGACGCCTCTGGAGGGACGGCGTTCCTAGGCGTGTCGATCATGTTCGAATTACTGTGCGCCATGATCGCGAACTGACGCGCGCGCGATTTCTCGTCGAGAAATCGGGGCCCTCAGTCTACCGGGCGGATCAGCTTGCGTTCCAGAACGCGCAGCACTGTCCTTAGGTCGTGGCCGCGTTTCAGCATTTGCCCTTCGGCTCCGATGACAGAATACTCGCCCTGTTTCGCCCGCAGTTTCGGGCGTTTCTCGATCCGGTACAGCGGGTTCTCGGCGGTGCGCCGGAAAACCGAGAACACCGCCACGTCGCGCAGCGAGGAAATCCCGTAGTCGCGCCATTCTCCGGCAGCGACCATGCGGCCATAGAGCGAGAGGATCACGTTCAGCTCGGTCCGGTGGAAGGCCGTGACCTCCTGCGGGTGTCCCTGCCCGGGAAAGGGGGTGAGGCTGTTCATACCCAAAGAGTTGCGCCTTCGCGTTCGCAAATCAAGAGGTTTGGCTCACGCATGGGCTCTCGCATTCGCATACTTGACCGTCCGGTCGGTTTTGTGCATCGTCTTGGGCAGGGAGGACACTGCCAATGACACCACAGGAACGCGCCGAGCGGTCCGCCGCGGCGATGTATGCCACCGACGCGGCCAGCCAGCATCTTGGCATCACTATCGACCAGATCGGCCCGGGGCGCGCGGTCCTGTCGATGCAGGTCCAGCCCCAGCACCTGAACGGGCACCGCATCTGCCACGGGGGGTATATCTTTACCCTTGCCGACACTGCCTTTGCCTTTGCCTGCAACAGCTACAACGCCGTGACCGTGGCGCAGGAGAACCAGATCACCTTCCTGTCTCCCGGTCAGCCTGACGAGCGTCTGACCGCCACCGCCGAAGAACGCGCCCGCCCGGGGCGCTCGGGTGTCTACGACGTCACCGTCACGGGCGCCGACGGCCGCACCGTCGCACTGATGCGCGGCCTGTCACGCACCATCAAGGGCACGCTCTTTAACGAGCCCGCAACCGTCTGATCCGAAGGATACCCGCGATGGAAGACCTCTCCCCCAAGCCCGGCGACCTCGAACACATCGAGACCGCCTCGCGCGATGAACTGGCCGCCCTGCAGCTGGAGCGGCTGAAGTGGTCCCTGCGCCACGCGTACAACAACGTGCCCCATTACAAGGCCAGCTTTGACGCCGCCGGGGTGCATCCGGACGACCTGACGTCGCTGTCGGACCTGGCGAAATTCCCCTTCACCGTTAAGACCGATCTGCGCGACAACTACCCCTTCGGCATGTTCGCCGTGCCGCGGGAGCAGGTGAAACGCATCCATGCGTCCTCGGGAACCACCGGGCAGCCGACCGTGGTGGGCTATACCGAGCGGGATTTGGACACCTGGGCCACGGTGGTGGCGCGGTCCCTGCGCGCGGCCGGTCTGCGCGCGGGCGACATCCTGCACAACGCCTACGGCTACGGGCTGTTCACCGGCGGCCTCGGCATCCACCTCGGCGCGGACAAGCTGGGTCTGACCACCGTGCCGATTTCGGGCGGGATGACCCAGCGCCAGGTGCGCCTGATCGAGGATTTTGGCGCAACCGGGATCACGGTGACGCCCTCCTACGCGCTGTCGATCATCGACGAATACGCGGCGCAGGGTCTGGACCCGCGCAAGTCGCCCCTGAAGGTCGGCATCTTTGGTGCCGAGCCCTGGACCAACGCCATGCGCCGCGAGATCGAGGACGCCTTCGACATGCACGCCGTCGATATCTACGGACTGTCCGAGGTCATGGGCCCGGGCGTCGCCAACGAATGCGTGGAGACCAAGGACGGGCTGCACATCTGGGAGGACCACTTCTACCCCGAGATCATTGACCCGAACAGCGGGGAGGTCCTGCCGGACGGCGAAATGGGCGAACTGGTTTTTACCTCGCTGACCAAGGAGGCCTTTCCGATCATCCGCTACCGCACGCGCGACCTGACGCGCCTGCTGCCGGGAACGGCGCGCACGATGCGGCGCATGGAAAAGATCACCGGGCGCAGCGACGACATGATCATCCTGCGCGGCGTCAATGTCTTCCCGACGCAGATCGAGGAACAGCTGATGACGGTGAAGGCGCTGGCGCCGCATTTCCAGCTGGAACTGAATCGCATCGAGCACAAGGACGAGATGCGCGTGCGCGTCGAATGCTTCCCGCATACGGCGGGCGAGGGGGCCGAAGCCTGCCGCGAACTGGCGCTGAAGATCAAGCAGGTGGTCGGCGTCTCGGTGAAGGTCGACCTGGCCGAGCCGGGTGGCGTCGCGCGGTCACAGGGCAAGGCGGTGCGCATCGTCGACAACCGCCCGATCCTGGGGGGCTGAGATGGCGCGCGGACTGGCCCACGACCACGCCGAGAAGCGCTGCGCCTTACGCAAGGGCGCAGCGGCCTACTTTGCGCAGAACGGCTTTGACCGGGCGTCCATGGCGGGGGCGGCCAAGGCCTGTGGCGTGTCCAAGGCCCTGATCTACCACTACTACGACAGCAAGGAGGCCCTGCTGTCCGACATTCTGCAAACCCATTACGAACACGTGGTCGGGCGTGCCGAATTGGCTGCACCGCAGGGGCTGCGCGCGCTGATGGCCGCGCTGCTCGAAGCGTTCGAGCACGCCGACGCCGAACACAAGCTGCAACTGGAATCTCTCCACACCCTGTCCGAGGAGCTGCAACAGCCGGTCCTGTCCCACCAGCGCACCCTTGTACGACTGATGTCCGGGGCGTTGCAGGCGCAGCGCCCCGACCTGACCGGCGACCGGCTGCGCGCCGCCACCATGACGGTCTTCGGCATCATCAACTGGGTGTACCAGTGGCACCGCCCCGGCAAAGGCCTGTCCCGCACCGAGTTCGCAGCCCTCGCGGCGGATTTTGCCGAAGGTGGTCTGAAGAACCTCTGAGCCTGCTTCGCCTCGGCGTTGCTCAGACGACTGGCGCGCAGCATCGGGGGAGGCGCTGCCTCCCCCAAACCCCCTCCGGAGATATTTGACCCAAGAAGAAGCAGAAACGCGCGCCTTGTGCTTCTTCTTGGTCCAAATACCTCCGGGGGTCCGGGGGCCGGCCCCCGGTCCGGCGGGTCGGACAGCCTTAGCGGTAGGCCTTTGGCACTGTCTGCGAAATCCGCGCGTCGATCTGGCTTTGCTTCCAGCCGGTGAGTTTCGCCAGCGTCTTGCCCTCGTCGCGCAGGCGTTTGCGGGTATCGCCGATGAAGTCCGCGATGCAGGCCTTTTCCTTGGCGCTGACGCTGTCGCCCAGGTCGAACTTGCCGACGAAGGGGCGCTGGATGACGAAGCGGCCCTGGAAATTCTCGCGGTTCGACGTTTCCCGGAACGCGATGTCCTGTTTCATCTGGCCCTGTTGGTACCGCGCATGCAGGCGGGTGACGTACATCTCCTCGACCATTTCCTCGTTGCCTTTCAGGCGGGTGACGCCCAGCTCGCGCAGTTCCTTGCCGTTCAGCGGATCGGCGGCGCAGGGGTCGCACCAGCCCATGTCCCAGGCGTATTCCAGCACGATGCCGCCCCCCTGCGGCGCGGCGCGGGCGAACATCGCCTTGTAGAAGGCGCCGAAGTTCTTCTCGACGAAGCCGGGAATGGTCAGGTTGGTCGGCAGCTCGACGGCCTTGTAGTTCGTGGGCTCGATGCGGCCCTTGCGCGACAGCATCAGCATCAGCACGTCCTGCGGTCCGTCGCCGTTCACCTTGCCCAGCTGGATCGGCAGCATGAAGTCCTTCGACTTGAACCGGATCTGCAACGGCTGCAGTTCCTGAGGACCATCGGCGTGGCGTTTGAGGTTCACGCGGGCGACGAAGAACTTCATCCCGCCCTTGATGTACTGTCCGAGGACCGCCGCCGCGCCATCGGGCAGCTTGTAGCCCTCCTGCGTGAGGAAGGTGGCGAGCCCGTCGGATTCCTTTGCCCCGAGGATCAGGATGTCGTAGCTGCCCACGGCGTATTTCGCCTCGATGCTGACGCCGAGCGACCTGGCGCGCTGGCGCTGGGTCGGCTGGGCACCGCGCGGGGCGGCCTCGACGACAACCACGGGTTCTTCAACCCACTGGGCCCCCTCGTAGTCGTCGTTGCACAAGGGCTCCCGGTCGAAATACTCCACCAGCCGCGGGGCCGAATAGTCGTCGAGATGCTGCACGGTCTTCGGGTCGACGGTCTGGATGCTGGGGCGGGGCAGCACGACGGGGGTCGGCACGATCATGGCGAAATCCTCTGCCGCGCCCTTGTAATCAGAGGCCATGGTGATGACCGAAAGGGTCCCCTCGCGGAAGTAGACCACGCGCGAGCCCTCGTTGAACAGGTCGCCATCCGCCTTGGCCACGTAGAACCCGCAAAAAGCCTGCGCCGTCACGCCCCAGACCGCCAAAACAACCGTCAAAATCGTGCGAACCATGCCCGCCCCCATGCCTGAAATGACCTGATCGCAGCCTATCCGGCCAAGCACCGCCTTCAACGGGGAAATACCGGACCATGCGCGAAGTTTCCGATGCGCTCCAAGGCCCCTGTCGCAAAAATCAAATGCGACCTTCTGGCCATGAAATCCGACTTGCTGCGGTGCCGCGACTCGATTAGATGCGGTCTCGGGACACCTCTCCCCAACGAGAGGCATCTATCTGGAAGGTTAGCAGATATGACGAATACGCCGTCCGCGCGGCCCGCAAACCCGCGCTTCTCCTCTGGCCCTTGCGCCAAGATCCCCACATTCTCCCTCGACAAGCTGAGCGACGCCGCATTGGGCCGCTCGCACCGCGCTGCCATCGGCAAGGAAAAGCTGAAAGCCGCCATCGAGGAGACCCGCGAGATCCTCGGCATCCCTGCCGACTACAAGATCGGCATCGTGCCCGCGTCCGACACCGGTGCCGTGGAAATGGCCATGTGGTCCCTGCTGGGCGCCCGCAAGGCGACCATGGTGGCCTGGGAAAGCTTCGGCTCCGGCTGGGTCAGCGACGTGGTCAAGCAGCTGAAGATCGACGCCGAAGTCAAGGAAGCCGGTTACGGCGAGATCGTGGATTTCGCCACCATCGACTTTGACACCGACGTGGTCTTCACCTGGAACGGCACCACCTCGGGCGTGCGCCTGCCCAACGGCGACGCGATCCCGGCGGACCGTGCGGGCCTGACCATCTGCGACGCGACCAGCGCCGCCTTTGCCATGGACCTGCCCTGGGACAAGCTCGACGTGACCACCTTCTCCTGGCAGAAGGTCATGGGCGGCGAAGCGGCGCACGGGATGCTGATCCTGTCGCCGCGCGCGGTCGAGCGCCTGGAAAGCTACACCCCCGCATGGCCGATGCCGAAGATCTTCCGCATGACCAAGGGCGGCAAGCTGATCGACGGCATCTTCAAGGGCGAGACGATCAACACCCCGTCGATGCTGGCGGTCGAGGATTACCTCGTGGCCCTCGCTTGGGCGAAGGAAATCGGCGGCCTGCCGAAGCTGATCGAACGGGCGACGACGAATGCCAAGGTCCTGTGGGACTTCTGCGATCGTCACGACTGGATCGACAACCTCGCCGTGGACCCGGCGACGCGCTCGAACACCTCCGTCTGCCTGAGGTTCACCGACGACCGGATCACCGACGGCGCGGCATTCGCCAAGGCCGTGGCCAAGAAGCTGGAAACGGCGAACGTGGCCTATGACATCGGTGCCTACCGCGATGCCCCTGCCGGCCTGCGCGTGTGGTGCGGCGCGACCATCGAGTCCGCCGACGTCGAGGCGCTGACCCTCTGGCTCAAGTGGGCCTTCGAGGCGACCGTCGCGGAACTCGAAGCGGCCTGAGCCCGCGCACGATTTTTCGATGAAAAATCGGGGTCCCGCGTGGGGCCCCACGATCCCCCTTTATTCTGAAGGACGCTCAAAATGGCTCCCAAGGTTCTCGTTTCCGACAAACTCTCCGAAACCGCCGTCCAGATCTTCCGCGATCGTGGCATCGACGTCGACTACCTGCCCGACGTGGGCAAGGACAAGGACAAGCTGGCCGAGATCATCGGCCAGTACGACGGTCTCGCCATCCGCTCGGCCACCAAGGTCACGCCCTCGCTGCTCGAGCACGCCACCAACCTCAAGGTCGTGGGCCGCGCCGGGATCGGCACCGACAACGTGGACAAGGAAGCCTCGTCCAAGAAAGGCGTGATCGTCATGAACACGCCCTTCGGCAACATGATCACCACCGCCGAGCATGCCATCGCCATGATGTTCGCAGTGGCCCGCCAGATCCCGGAGGCCTCTGCCTCGACCCACGCGGGCAAGTGGGAAAAGTCCAAGTTCATGGGCGTCGAACTTACCGGCAAGACCCTTGGCGTCATCGGCGCGGGCAACATCGGTGGCATCGTCTGTGACCGCGCCCGTGGCCTGAAGATGAAGGTCGTGGCCTACGATCCCTTCCTGTCCGAGGAAAAGGCCGAGAAGATGCAGGTCGAGAAGGTCGAGCTGGAAGAGCTGCTGACCCGCGCCGACTTCATCACGCTGCACGTGCCGCTGACCGATGGCACGCGCAACATCCTGTCGCGCGAGAACCTCGAGAAGACCAAGAAGGGCGTGCGTATCATCAACTGCGCCCGTGGCGGCCTGGTGGACGAGGAAGCGCTGGCCGACCTGCTCAAATCCGGCCATGTCGCTGGCGCGGCCTTCGACGTCTTCGCCGTGGAACCGGCCACCGAGAACCCGCTGTTCAACCTGCCGAACGTTGTCTGTACCCCGCACCTGGGCGCATCGACCACCGAAGCGCAGGAAAACGTCGCCCTGCAAGTGGCCGAGCAGATGGCGGATTACCTGCTGACCGGCGCCGTGACCAACGCGCTGAACATGCCCTCCGTCACCGCCGAAGAGGCCAAGGTCATGGGGCCGTGGATCAACCTCGCCGGTCACTTGGGCAACTTCATCGGCCAGATGTCCGACGAGGAGCCGATCAAGGCGATCAACATCCTGTACGATGGCGAAGCCTCGACCATGAACCTGCAGGCGCTGAACTGCTCGCTGATCGCTGGCATCATGAAGTCGGTGAACCCGGACGTGAACATGGTCTCGGCCCCGCTGATCGCCAAGGATCGCGGCATCAAGATCGCCACCACCAACCAAGCGCAGTCCGGGGCCTTTGAAGGCTTCATCAAGGTGACCGTGGTCACCGAGTCCAAGGAGCGGTCCATCGCGGGCACCGTGTTCTCGGATGGCAAGCCGCGCTTCATCCAGATCAAGGGCATCAACATCGACGCCGAAGTGGGCCGCCACATGGTCTACACCACCAACGAAGACGTGCCGGGCATCATCGGTACGCTGGGCACCACCTGCGGGTCGAACGGCGTGAACATCGCGAACTTTACCCTCGGTCGTGCGGCGGCCAAGGGCGAGGCCATCGCGCTTCTGTACATCGACGAGCCGATGCCCGCGAAGGCCATTGCCGACCTCAAGGCGACCGGCCTGTTCAAGCAGATCAAGCCGCTGGAATTCGACGTGGCCTGAGCTTTGCTCTGACATGAGACATTTGAATGGGCGGTCCTTCGGGGCCGCCCGTTTCGCATGGGCCACGCGGTTGACCCCGCCGGGTGGCGGGCCTAGCTGTTGCCCCCAAGACAGGGCAGAGGCAGGACAGGAGCGCAGGTCATGAGTGAACGGATTTACGCGGTGGGCGACATCCACGGGCAGCGCGAGATGCTGGACGCGGCCCTAAAGCGGATCGACAACGACGGCGGGGGCGATGCGCGTATCGTCTTTCTGGGCGACTATGTTGACCGCGGGCCGGACTCCGCCGGGGTCATCGGCAGGCTGGCCGATGGGCTGGCCGGGGGTCGCAACTGGGTCTGCCTGAAGGGCAACCATGATCGCCTGTTCGAATGGTTCGTTGCCCCGCCCAAGCCGCGCAACGACCCGCACCTGATCATCGGCTACGACTGGACCCACCCCAACATCGGCGGGCGCGAGACCATGGCGTCTTACGGCGTCGAGGTGCCGGACCGCATCCGCTCCGAGCACCTGGCCGATCAGTTGCGGGCGGCCGTCCCTGCCGATCACTTGGCGTTCTTGCAGGGGCTTGCGATCAATCACCGCGAGGCGGGCAAGTTCTTTGTCCATGCGGGCGTGCGTCCGGGGGTTGCGCTGGAGGCGCAGGCCGAGGACGACATGGTGTGGATCCGGCAGGAATTCCTGGAGGACGACACTGACCATGGGGCGTTCGTCGTTCATGGCCATTCGCCGGTTGACGCGCCGGACCTGCGCGCCAACCGGCTGAACCTGGACACCGGGGCCGGTTATGGGCGTCCGCTGACGGTGGCGGTGTTCGAGGGCGAAACGATCTTCGCCCTCGAAACGTCAGGCCGCGTCCGCCTGCGCTGACTCCTTCGCCACCTCCGGGCCGGGGGTGGGGCTGAGCGCCACCCAGGCCTGATACTGCGACAGGAACAACTGCCCGCTCAGTTCGTCGAGGAAATGCGAGCGTTTCAGGCGGTCGGTCACGGGGCCCTTGACCTCGGACATGTGCAGCTTGATGCCCATTTCCGACAGGCGCTTGTTCAGCTCTTCCAGCGTTTCCAGCGCCGACATGTCGATCTCGTTCACGGCGGGGCAGTTCAGCACCACGTCGGTGATCGGCTCGTCACAGGTCACCCGCTTCAGCACGTAATCCTCAAGGAAGCGCGCATTGGCGAAATACAGGCTCTCGTCCACGCGCAGGGTGATCAGGTGCGGCTTGGTCTCGACCTCATGGCGCAGGATGTTGCGGAAGTGCTGCGTGCCCGGCACCAGACCGATCTCTGCCACATGCGGGCGCGAGGTCTTGTAGAGGTGCAGACCGATGGAGATCAGCACACCCGCCGACACGCCGACCTCGACCCCAAGGCTAAGCGTCAGGAAGATTGTCGCGGCCACGGCGGCGAAATCCACGCGCGAGTAGCCCCATGCCTTGGACAGGATCGACAGGTCCACAAGGGACAGCACGGCCACGATGATCGTCGCGGCCAGCGTGGCGATGGGGAGGAAGTACAGCAGCGGCGTCAGCAGCAGCGCGGCGATCCCGATGCCGACGGCGGTATAGGCCCCGGCGGCGGGCGTTTCGGCCCCGGCGTCGAAGTTCACCACCGAGCGGGCAAAGCCCCCGGTCACCGGATAGCCGCCCGTCAGCGCCGAGCCGATGTTCGACGCACCGAGGCCGATCAGTTCCTGATCCGGGACGATGCGCTGGCGCTTCTTCGCGGCCAGCGTCTGTGCCACCGAGACGGATTCCACGAAACCGATGATGGAAATCAGGATGGCGGGCAGCAGCAGTTGCCCCCAGAGCGTCCCGTTCAGCGACGGCATGGTGATCGGCGGCAGGCCCATGGGCACCTCGCCCACGATCTTGACGCCCTTGTCATGCAGGCCGAACGCCCATGTGACGAGGATCGTCACCGCGACGGCGGCCACCGGCCCCGCCTTGGCGGCGATATCGGCCATGCGCGGCTTCATCCCCGTGGAAATCAGCAGCGGTTTCAGCCCCTTGCGCACCCAGAACAGGAAGCCGGTCACGGTCAGGCCGATGGCCATGGTGATGACGTTGGCCTTGTCCTGGTTGAGGATCAGCGACTCGATCGTTTCGATCAGGTTGTGACCGCCCGCCGGGATACCAAAGATGTGCTTCAGCTGAGAGGTTGCGATCAGGATGCCCGACGCAGTGATGAAGCCCGCGATTACGGGGTGCGACAGGAAGTTCGCGACGAAACCGAGGCGGAACAGACCCATCACCAGCAGGAACGCGCCCGAGATGAAGGCAAGCGTCCCGGCGGCCACGGCAATCTCCATCGGGTCGGTCAGGCCGAGGTTGCCGATGGCGGCAGCGGTCATCAGGGACACCACGGCCACCGGACCCACGGCCAGCGCCCGCGAGGTGCCAAAGATCGCATAGGCGAACAGCGGCGCGATGGAGGCATAAAGCCCCATCTCGGCAGGCAGACCCGCCAGCAGCGCATAGGCCAGCGATTGCGGGATCAGCATGATCGTGACGATCACGGCGGCAACGAGGTCCGACGTCGCCTGATCGCGGTCGTAGGTGCGGCCCCATTGGAGGATGGGCATGTATTGGGTGAAGGTCCTTGCGGACAGCGTGGGAAGCTTCATGGGCTTATCCTGCGGAAGGGAGTCGGCGCGGCGCCGGTTGCTGCTCTATATATTCTATAAATCGAATTTGAAAGGGCCGAAATGCAGCTTTCCCGGAGCATCTTTGCTACATTGAAGTGAAAAGGGCCGGGGGATTGCCCCGACCCTTCGTCATTACTTGGCCGTAACGGTTTCGGGACGTGCCATCCATTCGCGGCCCCGCAACATGGCCTTCCAGTAGATCGGCGGCAGGATCTGCTCCTTCAGCAGCCATGCGGCGCGGGTCGGTTTCGTGCCGTCGATGAACCACTTCGGGAAGGACGGGAGCAGCGCGCCGCCGTAGCCGAATTCCGCCAGCACGATCTTGCCGCGCTCGACCGTCAGCGGGCAGGAGCCATAACCGTTGTAAACCGCCTGCGGGTTCTTGCCCGCGATGTCGGCGGCGACATTCTCGGCCACGACAGGCGCCTGCATCCGGGCGGCAGCGGCGGTTTTCGCGTTCGGGGCGTTCATCACGTCACCGAGGCTCCAGACGTTGTCGTAGGTCTTATGGCGCAGCGTCGACTGGTCCACGTCGACCCATCCGGCGGCATCGGCCAAGGGCGAGACACGGATGAAATCCGGCGCGGTCTGCGGCGGGCAGACGTGCATCATGTCAAACTCCACCGTCACCTCGGTCGCCTCGGTATCCGGTTTCGCCACCTTGAAGGTCGCGGTCTTCGCCGGGCCGTCCACGCGGATGAGGTTGTGGAAGAAGTTCAGGTGGGCGTTGTACTTCTCGATGTATTCCATCAGCGCCGGGACGTAGTCCTTCACCCCGAACAGCACGCCGCCCGCGTTCATGAAGTTGATGTCGATGTTGTTCAGCACCCCCTCGCGATGCCAATGGTCCGACGACAGATACAGCGCCTTTTGCGGCGCGCCGGCGCATTTGATCGGCATCGGCGGTTGGGTAAAGATCGCGCGCCCCTTGCGCAGGCCCTTCACCAGCTCCCAGGTGTAAGGTGCAAGGTCATAACGATAATTCGACGTGACGCCGTTCTTGCCCAACGTGTCGACCAGCCCCTCGATGCCATTCCAGTCCAGCTTCAGCCCCGGGCAGACGATCAGGCGGTCGTATTTCACCACGCGGCAGCCGTCGAGGATCACCGCGTTGTTCTGCGGTTCAAAGGCCGCGACGGCGGATTTGATCCAGTGCACGTCCTTGGGGATCAGCGAGCCCATGGTGCGCGCGGTGGTTTCCGCCTCGAAGACGCCGCCGCCGACCATGGTCCAGCCCGGCTGGTAATAATGCACGTCCGCCGGGTCGATGATGGCGATGTTGAGGTTCGCCGCCCGCGTCTGCAACGACGATGCCACGGAAATCCCCGCCGCCCCGCCGCCAACGATCACCACGTCGAACCTGGCATCGCCCTCGTCCGTCGGGGTCTTGCCGCCGTTGACGATGCGGCGCACGACGCCCGCCATGTCATAGCCCGCCGCCTTGGTCGCGGCGAGGATATCCGAGGTCGGCAGCGTCTTGGCCTGGCTCAGCGACCACAGAGTGGCCGAGCGCGTCCCGGTGCGGCAATAGGCGAACATCGGGCCGGGCAGCGCCTTCATCGTCTTGCCGAACTCCTCGGCGGCCTCGTCGGTCACCTTGCCCGAGACGATCGGCAGGTAGGCGGTTTGCAGCCCCAGCGCCTGCGCCGCGGCCGAGATCTCGTCGAAGGTCGGCTGATCCGCGCCCTCGCCATCGGGACGGTTGCACATGATCGAGCGATAGCCCGCATCCGCAATCTCCTTGAGGTGCTCGACCGTGATCTGCGGCGAGACGGTGATGTCATCATTGATCTTGCGGAATTCCATACGCGTGCTCCTCCACTACCGGGAATCATGTCCACGGTCGTATACATTCATATTGATGAATGAGATATGAGACATCCTGTCAAGCTTTGCGAGGGTTTACGCGCAATTTCTTAACGAAATCGACCGTCGTGAGGGTCACAAACGCAAAAGGGCAGGCCAAGGCCCGCCCTTTCGTCTCGAATGCGATACAAACCCGTCAGGCCGCCGCAAGGCCCTTTTCCAGCGCCGAAAGGATCGTGCCGATCTCGGCCTCGGTCACCGTCAGCGGCGGGGACATCAGCAGGTTGTGGCCCGACATGCGCACCATCGCGCCGTTCTGGTAGGTGGTTTCAAAGATCCGTTTTACCGTGGCGGCGTCCAGCGGCGTCTTCTTCGCCCGGTCGTCCACCAGCTCGAGCCCCGTCATCAGGCCATGCCCACCACGCACATCGCCGATCACGTCGTACTTGGCCGACAGCGCGCGGATGCCGTCGAACAGTTGCGTGCCACGCGCGGCGGCGTTGTCTTTGGTGTTCAGGCGAAGCGTCTCGGCGAGCGTCGCGATGACCGCAGCCGCGCCCACCGGATGCGCCGAGTAGGTGTAGCCGTGCGAAATCGTGCCATCGGCCACTTTCGACGTCTCGAACACTTCGGCCACCTTGCCAGAGATCAGCGCCGCCCCCACTGGGAAATAGCCGCTGGTGATGCCCTTGGCGGTGCTCATCATGTCGGGCTTCACGCCCCAATGCCGCGCGCCGGACCAGTCGCCCGTACGGCCGAAGCCGGTGATGACCTCGTCGGAAATCAGCAGGATGCCGTGACGATCACAGATCTCGCGCATCAGGGGCATGAAGCTCTCGTCCGGGACGATCACGCCGCCCGCGCCGAGGATCGGCTCCATGATCAGCGCGGCGATGGTCTCCGCCCCCTGAAAGGCGATCTCGTCCTCGAAGGCCTGCGCGATCAGCTGCGCCAGCTGCGCCGGAGAGGTTTCGTTGAACGGGTTGCGGTACAGGTAAGGCGCGGGCAGGTGGAAGCAGCCCGGCAGCAGCGGTTCATAGTTGATGCGGAAGCGGTTGTTGCCGTTGACCGACGCCCCGCCGAAATGCGTGCCGTGGTAGCCCTTCTTCAAGGAAATGAACTTCGTCCGCGTCGGCTCGCCCCGCAGGCGGTGATACTGGCGCGCCAGCCGCAGGCAGGTTTCCACCGAATCCGACCCGCCGGAGGTAAAGAACACCCGCTCGATCCCGTCCTCGGCAAAGAAGTCGCGCACGGCATAGGCCGCCTCGATCGCGGGCGGATTGGTCGTCCCGGCGAAGGCCGAGTAATAGGGTAGCTCGAACAGCTGGTCGGCGATGGCCTGTTTCACCACGTCGTTGGAATAGCCAAGGTTCACGCACCACAGCCCGCCGACGCCGTCCACGACCGTGTGCCCGTCGATGTCGGTGATGGTGCTGCCCTGCGCCTTGGTGATCACCTTGGGCGGATGCGCCATCTGGTCCCCGGGGTGGGCCATCGGGTGCCACAGCTGGCGGGCATTGTTTTCCTTGAGAAAGTTTTCGTCCTTCATGGCGCGACTCTTTGGTAGGCTATGGAAATTTGATCAAATCTGACAGCGGCGCGTGTCCCTGTCCAGCCCGGGAACGGTGAGGAATGGTGTTATTCCGACAAACCCGGCATGATTGCCGTGATTTGCAGTGAAGTATTGGGGGATGATGGCATGTGGCGTTTTCTTTTGGCCCTGATCTGGGCGACCAGCACGGCGGCGGAGCCCGCACAATTGCACATCGCCGGCGAGGTCGCGCCCGCCTACGCCGACATCGACCTGTCCGTGATGCAGGGATACGTGCAGGAGCGGATCACCCACATCACCTTTCACCACGAAGGGTTCGCCGGAGCGGACGCCGACCTGTTCCGGCGTGCCTCGGCGGCGCGGGCAAAGCAGACGATCGACCAGCGCCTGCGCAACATCCACCATGACCACGCCGCGAACGCCGGGCTGGGGATGATCGCCTATCACTACGCGGTGGACGCCAAGGGGCAGATCGGCAACGGGCGGCCCGTGCGCTATGCTCCGGCGACCAAGAGCACTGTGAAGGGCGGCACGGCCAAGGCCGACTTCACTGGGCATTTCGCCGTGCTGGCGCTGGGCGACTTCAACCACGAGCACCTGACCGACGCCGCCCGCCTGTCCTACATCCGGGTCATGTCAGAGGCACAGCGCGCCTACCGCGTGCCGACGGCGAACATCCTGCCCCACATGCACCACGCCAGTACCTCCTGCCCCGGTACGCACATCATGGAGGAGGCCGACACGCTGCCCCGGCGCGTGCTGGTCTACAGCCTGCAGACCGAACTGGCCGCGCGGGGCTGCGGCGACCTGCAGCCCGATGGAACTTGGGGAAAGGCCTCGGCCCGCGCCCTCGCGCGTCTGAACCGCAGCGGGGGTGTGAGTGCCGCGCAACCGGGCGACGCCGCGCTGTTCGGCATGCTCGACAACCCCGGATTGCAGTGTAGATAACCCTTCCAGGCTTAGCGTTGAAACGGCTTGCTCGCCCGATTTCACGTTGCGACAAAAGGGGGCTGCCGGTATTCTGGAAACCTCAGGTTTCCACCCGCTGCGTGCGGGTCGCGGTGATCGGCGGGTTTTGCCGGATGGACTGCAAGCGTCGCAGCAGGGCAGGGAGATCACGACCTACATGAGCGATCCGCGCAAGGACATGCAGCTGCTGTATGACGTCGAATATGGCGTGCAGCGGGAACTGGTGATGCGTCTTGTCGGGGTCTGCATCGGGGCGGGCCTCATTCACCTCTACGAGGGCTGGTATTCGCCTTTCGTCTGGTGCGCTGGTTACCTGCTGACCCACGCCGTTCACTATCGCTACGTCACCACCCACATGGAACGCACGACGCGCCGCGATCTGGTCGTGGCAGGGAGCCTGTACCTGCTGGTGGTGGTGGCCTTCCTGTGGCTGCCTGCCTACTTCGCCACTCAACACGACCCGGTCATGATCTATATTGGCGGGGTGCTCATGACTTCGACCATGATCTACCAGATCCGGCGCGCGGACCGGATCCTTTGGCTGAACTGGGCGCAGATCCTGATCTTTGCGGCGCTCGTGACCACGATCCTTATCAGCCACATGGACCACTTCAATGGCATGTTGGCCAAAGTGGGCGCCGTCTTGGTGACCTTCGCTGCCTTCGTCTACATCATCCTCGCGATGTTGTACGCCCGGTCCTCACGGCTGGCGATGGAAGAGGCCGCCGAACGGCTCGCACAGGATCAGAAGATGTCGGCCATCGGGCGGCTTGCGGGTGGCGTGGCGCATGATTTCAACAACATGCTGACCGTGGTGAAGGGCAACCTCGAGCTTTATCACCTGATGGACGATCCCGCCGAACGCGATGCCGCCGTGGCCGAGGCGCAGCTGGCGGCACAGCGCGCCGAAGAGGTCGTCCAGCATCTCATGGTCTATGCCCGCAAGGCACCCACGCGGGTGCGGGATCTGGATGCAAACGAGGCAGTGGCATCGGTGATGACCCTCACGCGCACGATGATACCCGCGCGGATCGCGCGTGATTTCGCCCCCTGCGCCGGGCGGGTGCCCATCTCTGTCGATGAAGGCCAACTGACGACAGCCCTGCTGAACATTGTCAAGAACGCGGTGGACGCCATGCCGGAGGCTGGGAAATTGCGCATATCCACGGCCGTTGAAACGCTGACCGCCCCTTTGTCCCTGCACGGCCATGTCCTGCCGGAAGGCACCTACGCCACGGTCACCGTCAGCGACACGGGAACCGGCATCCCCGAACCCAACCTGTCGCGCGTGGCCGAGCCGTTCTTCACCACCAAGCCGCCCGGGCAGGGCACCGGCCTTGGGCTGTCGATGGTGGCGGGCTTCGTGCAGGGCGCGGGCGGCGGGCTGCGCATCGTCACTTCGGCCAAAGGGACCGCCGTATCGCTGCTGTTTCCGGCGCCCGCGCTGGAACCGGCAAAAACCGGCGGGCGGCGGCGTTACCGGCTGGACGCGGGCACCGTTGTAACCGTGGAAAACGCCTGACAAAACCTGGACATGTAGCCGGACATGGTCCCCCGCACCCGGCGGGCCCTGCCAAATGAAAAACGCCGCCCCGTGGGGCGGCGTTTCCGTGAACCCTTGAGGGTTCGAATGGATCAGAAGCCGAGGCCTTCGTACTTCTTCTTGAACTTGGACACGCGGCCGCCCTGGTCGAGCATCCGGCCCGTGCCGCCGGTCCATGCCGGGTGCGCGGTCGGGTCGATATCGAGGACGAGCGTGTCGCCTTCCTTGCCCCAAGTGGTGCGGGTCTGGAACTCGGAACCGTCGGTCATGCGAACGGTGACGAGGTGGTAATCGGGGTGCAGATCCTTTTTCATCTCGTCAGTTCCTTACGCTTGGGCCTTCGGGGCCTTGTAGTTGGACACTTCCGCGATACGGGCCGACTTGCCGCGGCGCGAACGCAGGTAGTACATCTTGGCGCGGCGGACGCGGCCACGACGCACGACTTCGATGGATTCGATGTTGGTCGAGTGCAGCGGGAAGACACGCTCCACGCCTTCACCGAAGGAAATCTTGCGGACGGTGAACGAACCGGCGATGCCCTTGCCGTTCTTGCGGCTGATGCAGACGCCTTCGTAGTTCTGCACGCGGGTACGCGCGCCTTCGGTCACCTTGAAGCCGACGCGGATGGTGTCACCGGCCTTGAAGTCGGGGATGGTCTTCCCCAGCGCAGCGATCTGCTCCGCTTCGAGTTGTGCGATCAGGTCCATCTGATCTCTCCTTTCGATACACGCGGTTTGCCCGCGGACATGTCTGACAAGTGATTGATCCCGATGGGATTTCTTCCTGACAGCTATTGCTTTGTTGTCGTGGTGCCGGTTGCCCGTCCCACGAAACCCAAAGGCACCGAGTCGCCCCGGTGCCCCTTGGATGCGCCCCTGTACACGCGCGACCCCCTTGTTTCAAGCGGTTTCGGGGCCGCCTAGAGGTCCTTCACCAACCGCAGCGCGTCGTAGATTGCCGCGTGCGTGTTGCGCGCGCTGACCGCGTCGCCGATGCGGAACAGCTGGAATGCGCCGTCCGCATTGCTGCGCACCGCCTGCGGCCGCCCCTCGATCAGCGCGTCGTGATCCACCTCGCCCAGGTTCGACGACAGGGGGCGCAGCGCAAAATACAGCTCGTCCAGCGGCAGGGTCCCGTAGTTCACCACCACCTGGTCGTAGTGCTGTTCGCGCGTGAAACCCGAGTAATCCGTCCCGATGGTCGCCGTCAGCCGGTTGCCGTCCTTCGCCACCCCCAGCAGGCGGCGCGTCACGGTAAAGGTCACGTCCTTGTCCTGCAGGCTGCGCATATAGGGCACGAGGTTCATCGCCATGATATCCGGGGCAAAGGTCCGGTCGGGGGTCATCACCTCGACCGTCGCCCCTGCTGCCGCCGCGATCTCCGCCGCCTGAAGCGCCGGGTGATCGCCGCTCTCGTCGTAGATCAGAACGTTGGCGGCGGGCTTCACATCGCCCGAGATCAGGTCCCACGCGCTGACTACATGCCCCGTTTCGGCACCGGTCTCGAAAAGTTCGAGGTTCGGCAACCCGCCCGTCGCCACGATCACCACGTCCGGGTTCAGCGCGGTGACGTCCTCGGCCTCCGCCCATGTGTTGAAGCGGAATTCCACGTCGCGAGCCGCGCATTGCGCCATGCGCCAGTCGATGATGCCGATCATCTCGCGGCGGCGCGGGGTCTGCGCGGTCAGGCGCACCTGCCCGCCGGGGGCGTCGGCGGCCTCGAAGACCGTCACGGCATGCCTGCGCTCGGCGGCCACGCGCGCGGCTTCCAGCCCCGCCGGGCCTGCGCCGATCACAACGACCCTCTTTGGCTCCTCTGCCGCCGGGATCGTGTGCGGCATGGTCAGCTCGCGCCCCGTGGCCGGGTTGTGGATGCACAGCGCGTCCCCCGCCTGGTAGATCCGATCCAGACAGTAGGTCGCGCCGACGCAGGGCCGGATGTCTTCCTCGCGGCCTTCCATGATCTTCTTCACGATATGCGGGTCGGCCATATGCGCCCGCGTCATCCCCACCATGTCCAGCAAGCCCGCGCTGACCGCGTGCCGCGCCGTCGCCACGTCCGGGATGCGCGCCGCGTGAAAGGTCGGCATCCCCGTCGCGGCCTTGACCGCGCCCGCGAAATCCAGATGCGGGGCGGAGGCCATGCCCTGCACCGGGATCACGTCGGTCATGGCAGGGTCGGTATGGATGCGCCCGCGAATGACGTTCAGGAAATCCACCTGACCCGTCGCCGCCAGCCGTTTCGATATCTCGAGGCCTTCCTCGGCGGTGATCCCGCCCTTCTGCGCTTCGTCCGCCGTGTAGCGGAAGCCGACGATAAACTCGTCGCCCACCCGCTTGCGCACCGCCGCCAGCACGTCCAGTGGAAAGCGCAGGCGGTTTTCCAACGTATCCGCGCCGTAAGGGCCGGTCAGGTCATTGGATAGCGGCGACCACAGCTGGTCGATCAGGTGGCCGTAGGCCTGCAACTCGATCCCGTCCATGCCTCCGGCCTTCATACGCTCGGCCGCATCGGCGAAGTCGTTGATGATGCGGGCGATGTCCCAGTCTTCCAGCAGCTTCGGAAAGGCCTTGTGCGCCGGTTCGCGATGCTTGGACGAGGACACAGAGGGCAGCCAGTTGCCCTTGTTCCAGGTCGTCCGCCGCCCAAGGTGCGTCAGCTGGATCATCACCGCGCAGCCGTGTTCATGGCAGCCGTCCGTCAGGCGCTGGATCCACGGCACCACCTCGTCACGGTAGGCCAGCACGTTGTTGAACACCGGCGGGCTGTCCTTCGACACCGCCGCCGAGCCAGCCGTCATGGCCAGCGCCACGCCGGCCTTTGCCCGCTCCTCGTGGTAGGCGCGGTAGCGGTCCTTGGGCATCCCGTCTTCGGGGTAGGCCGGTTCATGGCTGGTGGTCATGATCCGGTTCTTCAGCGTCAGGTGCTTCAGCTGGTAGGGTTGCAGCAGCGGGTCGCGTGACATGTCTTTCCCTCGAATATCAGTACCATGCGTCCGGCATGGACGCTTTCTTCTTTGTCATGAACTCGGTCAGCGCCTCGTTCAGCCCCTCGTCCAGCGGCGGGGCCTCGTAGGCCTCCAGCGTCGCCTTCCACCGGGTGTTGGCCCGCGTCGCGCTGTCGATTCCGCCCTGTTCGTCCCATGTCTCCCACGGCTGGTTGTCGTCCAGCGCGCTGTCGTAATAGGCCGTCTGGTAGTGGCGCAGGGTGTGCTGGGTGCTGAACAGGTGTTCGCCCGGCCCCTGTTCCGCGAGGCAGTCGAAGGCCAGCGTATCCTCGTTCACCTCGACCCCCCGGCAGTAGCTGTGCAGCGCGCCGCAAAGGTCGGTGTCCATGACGAATTTCTCGTAGGACATGGACAGCAGGCCGTCCAGGAAGCCCGCCGAATGCAGCAGGTAATTCGCGCCACATTGGATGGCGGACATCATCGACATCATGCTCTGCTGCATGGCCTGCCCATCCGGCAGTTTCGAGGTCGAGAAATTCCCCGCACACCGCAGGGGCATGTTCAGCCTGCGTGCCAGTTGTCCGAACACCAGCGACCCCAGCGCCGGTTCCGCCGTGCCAAAGGTTGGCGACCCGGACCGCAGCGACATGGACGACAGGAAGCTCGCCAGGACCGCAGGCGCGCCGGGGCGCACCAGCTGCGTCAGCGCGCAGGAGGTCATGCTTTCCGCAAGGCACTGAGCAATCGCGCCTGCATTGGTCAGCGGGGCCACCGCGCCGCCTAGCAAGAAGGGCAGGTGGATCGACCCCTGATTGGCCGCCGCATAGGCCCGGATGCCGCGCGAGGTCACACCGTCGATGACCAGCGGCGAGGTCGTGTTGAAATTCCCCATGATGACGCAGTTCTGATCGGTGAACTCGGCCCCGAACAGGATGCGCGCCATCTCGATCGAATCCTCCGCCCGCTCCGGCGCGGTGATCGACCCCAAGAAGGCGCGGTCCGAGTAGCGGATATGGGAATACACCATGTCAAGGTGCCGCTTGTTTACCGGTACGTCGGTTGGCTCGCAGATCGTGCCGCCCGAGTGGTGCAGCCACGGCGACGACTGACCTAGCTTGATGAAGTTGCGGAAGTCCTCGATCGTGCCGTAGCGCCGTCCCCGGTCGATATCCATGACGAAGGGCGAGCCGTAGGACGGCGCCATCACGATGGCCTTGCCGCCGATCTGCACGGATTTGGCCGGGTTGCGCGCGTGCTGCGTGAACACCGGCGGGCAGGTCTTCAGCAGCCCCCGGATCAGGCCCGGCGCAAAGCGGATGTTCACCCGTCCGTCGCCCAGATCCGTCGCCTCGCCGCCCGCGCCGACGAACAAACGCACCGTTTCCGGGTCGTCTCGGAACTCGATCCCGATCTCGGCGAGGATGCGGTCGGCGGTGGCCTCGATCCGCTCCAGCGCCTCGTTCGACACGAGGTCATAGGTCGGGATGTTGCGGGTGATGTAAGGCACCTCCAGATGCGGGTTCTGCCCCGGCTCGCCGCTGCGGGCCGTGCGCGCCCTGCGGCGCGGCTTGCGTTCGATGACCTCACTCATTTCCCTGTAGCCTTTCACGTCAGACCTGCTAACACATGTGTCATGAGATTTGACACATGTGTCAATAACGGGGTGCGACATGGATGTGACGCAAACAGACCAGATGCACGGGACGCAGGCCACGTGGCTGCGCGCGGCCTATGATGTGCTCTGCGATCAGGGGGTCGAGGCGGTCAAGATCATGCCGCTCGCCCGAAGCCTCGGGCTGACCCGATCCGGGTTCTATTACCACTTCACCGACCGCGAGGCCCTGCTCGAGGCGATGATCCGCCATTGGGAGGACAAGAACACCGGCACGCTGGAGGCGCGCTGTGACGCCTACGCGGAAACCGTCTGCGAGGCGATCTTCAACCTCTTCGATTGCTGGCTGGACAACGACCTGTTCGACAGCCCACTCGACCTTGCCATCCGCAACTGGGCGCGGAACGACCCCGCGTTGCAGACCCGGCTCGACGCCGCCGACAAGCGCCGGCAGGCCGCTATGGAGCGCATCTTCCTGCGCTTCGGCTACTCGCCGCAAGAGGCCGAGACCCGCGCCCTGACGATGATCTTTGTCCAGATCGGCTATATTTCGATGCGCGTTACCGAGCCCCGCGACGAACGGCTTGCCCGGATGCCGCCCTACATCGTCGTCTTTACCGGGCAGGAACCCACCCCGGCCGAGATCGACCGCTTCATGGCGCGCCATTGCACCCCGGCGGCCTGACGCGATAGCGTCCCGGCAGGGGGACCCATGCGCGACATCAACCTGAAAGCCACCGAACATTTCGAGGCCGTGGCCCGTCTTGGCACCGTGACCAAGGCCGCGACCGAGCTGGGCGTGTCGCCCTCGGCAGTCAGCCAGCAGATCCGCGCGTTGGAGGAACAGTTCGGCGTCCGCCTCTTCCGGCGCGAGAAACGGCGTCTGGTGCTGACGCTGGACGGCGACCGGCTGTTCCAGACCACCACGCAGGCCTTCGGCGCGCTGCGCAACGCGCGTGATGCCATCAGCCGTCAGCGCGACATGCGTGGCTTGACGCTGCGGGTCTCGCCCTCTTTCGGGGTGCGCTGGCTGGGGCCGCGCATCGCCGGTTTCGCCGCCGAGAACGAGGATTGGAACATCCGCGTCGATGCCACGCCGGATTTCTCCAGTTTCGAGACAGAGACCGTGGACCTCGACCTGCGCTACGGGCTAGGCCATTGGCCGGGGCTGGCGGTGGACCCGCTGATGCGCGACTACGTGCTGCCCATGTGCTCGCCCGACTACCTGGCGCGGTTCAGCGACCCCGTGGCCGACCTGTCCAAGGCGCGGCTGATCGACTCCGCCAAGGCGCTGTACCGCTGGGACACATGGCTCGCCACCCAGCGCCTGAGCCTGCCCGAGGTGATCTATCCCTTCCGCTTCGACCGCTCGTCCATGTCCATCGAGATGGCCAGGCAGGGCGGCGGCGTGACGCTGGACAGCGCAACGCTCTGCCTTGGCGAACTGGAACGCGGCGAGCTGGTGCCCTTCGCCCCGAAACTGCCCGTCATGGTCTTTCCGGCCTATTGGTTCGTCGCCCCGCAACGCCACCTGACCCGCCGCATCGTGCGCCGCTTCCACGACTGGATTGGCGCCGAGGCCACAGGTCACGAGACCCGCGTCCGGGCCTTCCTGTCGGATACATGTCACTTTGTCGAAGCCAGTCCCGAGGAGATGCCGCGCTAAGGGGGGATGGCACCGCGCCCAAATGGGAGAGAGGACGCGGCGCCGGGAGGCAGGTGATCGATCACGTATCTGCCAAGTCTGAATTTTCGCACCCTTCGCGGGCGGCCCACAATGCCACTAACGACCGATTCACGGCCTCGTGCGCCCTTGTGGACATGGTTTTCCCGACATGCGTGAATGCTGCATTGCACGCATGTCAGAGGGGTTTAGTGGATCAGCGAACCGCCGTTCACATCGACCTCGGAGCCGGTCACATAGGCCGACAATTCCGACGCAAGAAACAGCGCGCAGCCCGCCACATCCGACGCTTCTCCGGCGCGCCCCATGGGGATGCCCTTGAGCACTTCGGCGCGCATCTCGGGGGTCAGCTTGCCCGCCGTGATGTCTGTGGCGATGAAGCCCGGGCAGATCGCGTTGGACCGCACGCCATCGGGGGCGAGTTCGCGCGCCATGGCCTTGGTCAGGCCCAGAACGCCCGCCTTGGCCGCCGAGTAATGCGGCCCGCCAAAGATGCCGCCCCCGCGCTGGGCGCTGACGGACGATAGGTTGACGATGGAACCAGACTTGGCCGCACGCATCGCTGGAATGACCGCCTGGCTCATGTAAAGCGTCCCGCGCAAGGACACGTCGGTCACGGCCTCGTAGTTCTCGGGCGCGATGTCCATCAGCTTCAGCGGTTGGGTGATGCCCGCGTTGTTCACGAGGATGTCGATGCGCCCGAAGGCTTCAAGCACGGCATTGGCCACGGCGTCGCAGTCTTCCTTGGACACCACGTTGCCCGCCAGCCCGATATGGCCCTCGCCCGGCAGGTCAGCGGCGGCGGCCTTTGCCTGAGCCGCGTCGAGGTCGGTGATCGCCACGCGGCAGCCGTGCTCCGCGAAGAGCATGGCGGTGGCCTTGCCCAGCCCGCGCGGGCTGGCCGCGCCGGTGATGATGGCCGTCTTGCCTGTCAGTAGTCCCATGGTCTTCTCCTTAACGGGCCTTAAACCCAGCCCTTGATCTGTTCGGCGACCTTGTCCACGGACAGGCCGTACATGTCGTGCAGCGTTGGCAGCGCGCCTGCCTCGAGGAAGGCATCCGGCAGGCCGATCATGCGGAAGGTGGGGCTCAGCCCCGCGCACAGGATCTGACGCGCCACGGCCTCTCCCAGCCCGCCGTTCACCGTGTGGTTCTCGGCTGTCACGACCAGCCGCCCGCCCTTGCCGACCTCTGCCAGGATGGTCTCCACATCCAAGGGCTTGATGGTCGGGACGTGCAGGACCCCCACATCCAGACTGTCAGCTGACAATTTCTCTGCCGCGTCCAGCGCCCGCATGGTCATGATCCCGCTGGAGATCACCAGCACGTCGCGCCCCTCGCGGATCATCTGCGCCTTGCCCAACTGGAAGCGGTAATCCGGCTTGTGGCGGCGCAGCACATCCGGGACCTTGCCGCGCAAGAGCCGCGCATAGACCGGCCCGTCGTGGGCGATCATCTCGGGCACCATGCCCGTCACGTCCGCCGCGTCGCAGGGGTCGATGAGCACCATGTTGGGCAGGCCGCGAAAGATCGCCAGGTCCTCGGTCGCCTGATGGCTGGGACCGTAGCCGGTGGTCAGGCCGGGCAGGGCGCAGACGACCTTTACGGGCAGGTTTTCCTCGGCGATGGCCATGGCGATGAAGTCATAGGCACGGCGCGAAGCGAACACCGCGTAGGTCGTCGCAAAGGGAATGAACCCCTCGCGCGCCATGCCCGCCGCCGCCGACATGAGCAGCTGTTCCGCCATGCCCATCTGGTAGAACCGGTCGGGCATCGCATTGGCCAGCACATGCATGTCGGTGTATTTCGACAGGTCCGCCGACAGGCCGACGATGCGCTCGTCCTTCCTGGCGGCTTCCACCAGCGCCTCGCCAAAAGGGGCTGCCACGGTGTCGTACCCTTCGGCCGCCAGAGAGGCGATCATGGCCGAGGTCGCGACCTTCTGCGCGACCTTGCGCGGCTCGTACTTGCGTTTCATCGAGTCAAAGGTCACAGCGGCTTGCCTTCTTCCAGCTTGGCGAGGGCCTTGGCCCATTCGTCGGCTTCGACCCGCACGAAATGCGTGATCTCGCGGGCTTCGAGGAAATCGACGCCCTTGCACATGGTGGTGTTGCAGATGATGACCCGCGGCTTCGGGTCCTTGAGGCTGCGCGCCGTGTCGAAGGCGGCCACCAGCGCGGCCAAGTCGTTGCCGTCGACCTCTTGGGCGTGCCAGCCAAAGGCCTCCCACTTGGGTGCCTCGGCCCCCACGGCCAGCGCGTCACGGGTCGGCCCATCGGCCTGCTGGTTGTTGAAGTCGACGATGCAGATCAGGTTGTCCAGCTTCCACTGGACGGCGGACATGACCGCCTCCCATGTGCTGCCTTCGCCCAGCTCGCCGTCCGACATGAGGTTGAAGACAAAGGCGGGGTTCTTCTTGCGCTTCAGCCCCAGTGCCGCGCCCACGGCGATGCCCAGACCCTGACCAAGCGAGCCGCCGGTGATCTCCATCCCCGGGGTGTAGGAGGCCATGCCCGACATGGGCATGCGGCTATCGTCCATCCCGTAGGTTTCCAGCTCGTCATCGGGGAGGATGCCCGCCTCCATCAGCGCGGCATAGAGCGCGATCGCGTAGTGTCCGATGGACAGGTAGAACCGGTCGCGGCCCTCCCACTCGGGGTCCTCGGCGCGGTAGTCCATGGCGTGAAAGTAGGCCGTGGCCAGCACGTCCGCCACACCCAGCGCTTGCCCGATGTAGCCCTGTCCCTGCACCTCGCCCATCAACAGCGCCTTGCGCCGGATGTTCCACGCGCGCTGTGCCAGCGAGACGTTGGACAGCGCGTTTGCCGATCCGTTCATCGTCACCCTCCCTTTTGTCTTTGGCGCACCTCTAGCAGGGCGGCGCGCTCGTGCGTTGTTCGAAAATCGCAAGACCTTGTTAGAAGAACTGAACAACGCCAAGGCGCGGCCTGCTGTATGCATCGCTGAAGTCCGAGGAGGAGCCGCATGACCGACATACAGTCCATGGCCAATGCCATCCGTTTCCTTGCGCTCGACAGCATCCTGAACGCGGGCGAGGGCCATCAGGGCGTGCCGCTGGGCATGGCCGAGATCGCAGCGACCCTCTACGCCAACCACCTCAAGGCCGACCCCGCCGATCCGCTCTGGCCCGACCGCGACCGCGTGGTGCTGTCGAACGGCCATGGCTCCATGCTGCTGTACGCGCTGCTGCACCTGTCGGGGGTAAAGCCGCTGTCGCTGGAGGCGCTCAAATCCTTCCGCCGCCTCGGGTCGGTCTGCGCCGGCCACCCCGAGATCGAACAGCGCGCCGGGATCGAGATCACCACGGGCATGCTGGGGCAGGGTATCGCCTGCGCCGTCGGCATGGCGGTGGCCGAGGCGCGCATGGCCGCCGAGTTCGGGCCGGAGCTGGTGGATCACCGGACTTGGGCCTTTGTCGGTGACGGCTGTTTTCAGGAGGGGCTGGGGCAGGAGGCCGTCAGCCTCGCCGGGCATCTGAAGCTGGGGAAACTCACCTTCCTTTGGGATGACAATCACATCACCGATGACGGCGACACGGCGCTGTCGATATCCGAGGACGTTCCGGCGCGGTTCCGCGCGGCGGGCTGGCATGTGGTCGAACTGGACGGCCATGACATCGCCGCCGTGGATGCGGCGCTGTTCGCGGCACGCACCGATCCGCGCCCCTCGCTGCTGGCCTGCCGCACCACCATCGCGCGCGGCATTCCACGCCTGCAAGGCCAGCGCGGCGGCCATTCCGCGCCGCTGACCCAAGAGGACCGCATCGAGGCGCAGGAGGCGCTGGGCTGGTCCCATGACCCCTTCGTGGTGCCCGACGCGATGCGGGCCGATTGGGCTGCCTCCATGACACGCGGTGCCGAGGCGCATCGCACTTGGCACGCGGCCTTGGCCGAGCACCCGCGCGCGCCCGAGTTCAGGCGCTGGACGTCGGGTGCCCTGCCCGACGGCTTCGGCAACAGGATGGACGAACTCACCGCCGGGCTGGTCAGCGAAGACCCGCGCGCCACGATCCTGTCGTCGGGCGACGTCTGCGAGGCGCTCCGTATCGCGCTGCCCGAGGTGCAGGTGCTGTGCGCCGATCTGGAGGCCCCGACCAACCACAAGCGCAATCGCGCCGCGTTTTCCGCTGACTCGCATGGCGGGTCATACGTGCATTGCGGTGTGCGCGAGCACCTTATGGGGGCCATGACCTGCGGCATCGCGGCCCACGGCGGGTTGCGCCCGGTGAACGTGACTTACCTCGCCTTTGCCGATTACGAGCGCCCGGCCATGCGCATGGCGGCGCTGATGGGGCTGCCGGGGATCTTCGTGTTCAGCCATGACTCCATCGGCGTCGGGTCGAACGGGCCGACCCACCAGCCGGTGGAAATCCTCGCCTCCTTCCGGTCGATGCCGAACATGCGCGTTTTCCGCCCCTGCGACGCGGTGGAAACTGCCGAGGCTTGGGAAATCGCGCTGGAAACCCGCCGTGGTCCCAGCCTCTTTGCTCTGTCGAAACAGCCGACCGCGCAACTGCGCAGCGCCGGAGAGAACCGCTCGCGGCGCGGGGCCTACGTGCTGCGCGACACGGACGGGCCGCGCGACGTCACGCTGCTGGCCACGGGAACCGAGGTCGCTCTTGCCGTCGAGGCCGCCGAAACGCTCGCCGGACAGGGGGTCAAGGCCGCCGTGGTGTCCATGCCCTGCTGGGAACTGTTCGAGGACCAGACCGAGGCCTACCAGGCCGAGGTGCTGGGCGAGGCCCCGCGCATCGCCATCGAGGCGGCGCTGAAATTCGGCTGGGAACGCTGGCTGCGCCCCTCTGACTGCTTCATCGGCATGGACGGCTTCGGCGCGTCGGACCGCGCCGAGGTGCTGTACCGCTACTTCGGCATCACCGCCGCGCGCATCATCGACGAGGCACGGCGCAGGGTCAGCGTTCGGAACACTGAACGAGCGTGACGCCGTTCATCGTCTGGGCGTTCAGGTTGGCTGTCAGCACGACGGTCACCCCGGGGTTGCCCTGCGCGTAGGTCAGCACTTCGGCACAATCCCCCAGCCCAAGGTCGGATTCGATTTCGAGCGTGACGCCGCCGCCATCCGTCTGGAGGCCGATGGAGAGGACCGTTGGGTCCTCATCCGGGCCTTCGGTGACGTTGAAGGCGACCAGTTCCGCGCCGGTGAAACGGTATTCGACGGTGTGTTCATAGGCCAGCGCCGGGAGGGCGCAGAGCATCAGGGGCAGGACGAGGGCAAGGCGCATGGCGGGTCTCCGGTGGCTGCCTTTCCAGCCTGCCCCGAACCTGTCGCTGCGTAAACCCTCAGCCCTTGCGCGCCTGCCACAACTCCCACAGGTCGGGACGGCGGTCCTGCGTCAGGGCCTCGGACTGGGCGCGCCGCCACTTGGCGATCTCGCCGTGATGGCCCGACATCAGCACGTCGGGGATGGTCCGGCCCTTCCATTCAGCGGGGCGGGTGTATTGCGGATGCTCCAGAAGACCATCCGAAAAGCTTTCTTCCTCGGTGGACTCGGCGTTGCCCAGCACACCCGGCAACAGGCGCACCGTGGCGTCCAGCATGGCCTGCGCGGCGATCTCTCCGCCCGTCAGGACGTAGTCGCCAAGCGAGACCTCGGTGATGCCATAATGGTCGATCACCCTCTGGTCGAGGCCTTCGAAGCGGCCACAGATCAGCGTCACGCCGGGACGCTCGGCCAGGGCCCGCGCCGTCTGCTGGGTAAAGGGGCGACCCCGCGGCGACAGGTAGATCAAGGGCGCGGCGGGGTGCTGCCCGGCGCGGGCCTGTTCGATCGCAGCGCCCATCACGTCAGGCCGCAGCACCATGCCCGCGCCACCGCCCGCAGGCGTGTCGTCGACGTTGCGATGCTTTCCCTCGCCGAATTCGCGCAGCGCGACGGTCTGCAACTGCCAGCGCTCGTCCTTCAGCGCCTTGCCGGTCAGGGACAAGCCCAGCACGCCGGGGAAGGCCTCGGGGAACAGGGTAATCACCTGTGCATTCCAGGCGCGCGCCAGCGCGGGTGCCGCGGTCATCAACTCGCGCGGCTTCAGGCTGGGGCGGATGGACTTGCGTCCGTGGGAGAGCTTCGGTTTGCTGGGTGCGTCTGACATGCGCGTGCCTTATCCCGAGCCAGCCTCGTGGGGCAAGAGCCAGCGACTAAAGCAGATGCGGATGAGAGGCGGCGTTGGTCGGCGCGTCGAAGTAGTCCGAGCGTTCCGGATCGCTGCGCAACAGTCCCGTGTCGAGATCCCAGGCGCGACGCACACGCGCCGGACGGCCGTCGTAACGCACAAACGCACCGTTCGGCAGAGGCCACTGCGCCCCGATCAGTCGCGACACGCGCTCCATTTCACGTGTGACGCGAGGGGCGGCTTCGACCAGAGCGTTCGGCGGGTCCAGAGCCAGTTCTTTGGTCCGGTAATGCCCGGCGTTCCAGTTCTCAATGATCGAGCGGATCGCGTCGAGGTAAGCCGTCTTGTGCCCAAGCGCCGCCGCCACCAGCCGGCCGTCCAGCGCAATCTGGGCCAGGTATGCCGCCACTGTTGCCTTGTCACAGCCACGTTGGCGCAGACACCACAGGGCGGCCTCGCGCTGGGCGGGATTGTTCGGGTCATGCTCCAGAACCACGCGATGCCACAGGTCGATATCGGAGGGTCCCAGAGCCTGAAGGGCATCGACCAGCGAGGGCATACGCTGTTCGTGGCGTTGCCGTGTCCAGAGCCATTGCGTCGCGAGGTAGAGCCTCTGGTTCCGGTCCCATTCCGCGCGTTCCCGTGCCATGACATCCACCTCGTCGCGCAGTCCAAGAACGGCATCGGGGCGGCGAAAGAACTGTGCCAACCGCCCGGCTTCGCCCGGCGACGACGTCAGCAACCGCGTCAGCAGAAACGCCGTTGCCATTTGCTGCGAGGTGAGCGCGCCCGGATCTCGCTGCGCCCAGGCCGTCAGGCAGCGGCGCAGGATCCAGGCGGTGGCCTGTTCGCGTGACAGTGACGAGTGCAGGGACAAGGCGCTGTCTTCGGCGGCCAGCGCCCGCACGATCGTTGCACGTTGCTGCGTTTCGCTGGGCAGATCACGCGGCACGCGGCGCAGCGGCATCATCTCGCGCGCCTGCACGGCGCTGGTTTGGCCGGGATGGGTAAGTGCGGCGCCCAAGGCCACGAGGCTGCAGGCCACGGTGAGCAGCGTTGACGGGACGTGCTCGCCTTGATGGAGGGCGACCCAAAGCGCGGCGCAGGCCGGGATCAGCGCGAGGCTGGAGAAAAGCAGTCTGTGGGTTGTCCGGTCCAAGGGAGGCGGTCCATAAAATACGTCTCGATTGCGGCTAAAAATGGACGAGCAATGTGGCGGGATGTGGGTGACTTTGGACGAATTTCACCGTTAATTTTTCAACGTTGTGGACAGAAGTCGGGGGGGCTTTCTCACTGTCCCGTACGTTTCAACAGTCGGGCTGTTAACCTATCCTAACGATGAATCACTTGTGGCAAATAGCGTCAATTTCTCCGAACGTTGGGTTCAGGAAATTCCCGTTTATGGTGAGCCACTTGCCCTTGTGTCAGTCCAGCAGGCCTTCGGGCGGGTCGGCCACAATCCGTCCGGCCGCCAGATCCACCGTCGGGACACAAGCCATGGTGAAGGGCAGCAGTATCGTCTTGGACACACCGGGGCGGATGATCTCCAGCAGGTCGGTGGCGCCGTGGTTCAGCACAGCCTTCACCCGACCCATTTCCACCCCGCCCGTGTCGAACACGGTCAGGCCGATCAGGTCTGCGTGATAGAATTCGTCGTCAGGCAACGAGGGCAGCCGGTCGCGCGGAGCGTACAGCCGCACGCCCTTCAGCGCGTCAGCGTCTTCCTTGCTGCGCACCCCCGACAGCCGCGCGGCAAAGCCCTGCGCGATCTCCCGGGTGATCTGCACCTGATAGGTCTCGCCGTTGTCGCCGGTGAGCGGCGCGTAATCCGCGATTGCTTCGGGGTCCGAAGTGTAGCTTTTCAGACGGACCTCGCCATGGACCCCGAACGCGCCCCCGATGGCGCCGACACAGATCTGGTCGTCCATGGTCATCCCCTTACTTGCCGACGCAATAAGCGCCACGCGTCCACACTCCGCCGGAGTTTTCACAAAGCTCGCGCTGTTGTCCACGCTCATAGAACATGCCCGCCACGAAGGCGACAGCAAGCAGCAGGGGAAGGCGGATCAGGCTGAACATGGGCGCGGCTGTGCCATGGCGCGTGGCCAGATGCCAGAGCACTTTGCAGCTTTGGCAGCCACTCGCGCATGAAAAAGCCCCGGCGTCGCGCGACACCGGGGCCGATTGGCGTGGGGCGGGTGGGCCACCCCATGCCGCCACCGAGGAATTACTCGGATGCTTCTGCCGCTGCGGCTGCCTTGGCGGCTTTCTCTTCGGCGCGGTCCTTGGCTTTCTTGCCCGGCTCGCCCTTCTTGGGGTTGTTGCGCTCTTTCTTCTCGATCACGCCTGCGGCTTCGAGGAAGCGCGACACGCGGTCGGTCGGCTGCGCGCCGTGGGACATCCAGTACTGGATCCGCTCGACGTCCATCTGGACGCGCTCTTCGCTGTCCTTGGCCAGCAGCGGGTTGTAGGTGCCCAGCTTCTCGATGAAGCGGCCATCGCGCGGCATGCGCGAGTCGGCTGCGACGATGCGGTAGAAGGGGCGCTTCTTGGAACCACCACGGGCGAGACGGATTTTAACGGCCATTGTTTGATCTCCTTTGAATGGCTTGGATTTCAGGCGTCAGCCTGATGTTGCTTGTGGTGACGGATCACCTCCTGAATGACGAAATTCAGGAATTTCCTTGCGAAGACCGGATCGAGATCCGCCTCCAGTGCAAGAGCTTCGAGCCGCGCGATCTGCTTTTCTTCGCGCGCGGGGTCGGAGGGCGGGAGGTCGTGTTGCGCCTTGAGGACGCCCACGGCCTGCGTGTGCTTGAACCGTTCTGCCAGCGTGTAGACGAGGATCGCGTCGAGCCGGTCGATCGACTCGCGGTGACCCTTCAGGATTTGCGCCGCGCGGGTAACGTCATCGGGGGCGTCAGTCAATTGCGAATCCTTTCGGCTTGAACAGCGGGTCCTGGTAGTGGGCGATTTCCATCGCGACGCCGTGCCCCGCCTGGCCCTTTAACTGGTCCATGGTGGGGTGGCGGTAGACGGCGTCGGAGCCGTCGATCGACGGCGCGTCGGCGTCCTTCCTGCAGCCCAGCCGTTCGGCGAGGCGGATGGAATCGAGGTTCTTCGGGTCGATGTAGGACACGGCGGTTTCCCAGCCCTTGTCCTCGTAGAAGTGGCGGCGCACCCGGTCGGTGGCTTCCAGCGCGTAGCCCTTCCCGGCCTTGTCGGGCCAGATGATCCAGGCGATCTCGCGCTCCGGCCATTTCGCCGGGAACCAGCCGCCCGCCATGCCGACGGTCTCGTCCGTTTCCTTCAGGTGGACCATCCACATGCCGAAGCCGCGGATTTCCCAATGGCCGATCTCGGCGGCGTAGAGCATCCAGGCCTCGTAGGCATTCAGTGGCCCGCCCATGAAGCGCGAGCGGTAGGAGGCGAAGGTCGCCTTGAAATCCGGGTAGTCCTGCGGCTGCGGCGCGCGCAGTTGCAGGCGCTTGGTTTCAAGGACGGGGATGTTGGTGATGGTCATGCGTCCCCCTTGGAGTGGCGCCAGACGTGCAGGTGATCGTCGCCGATCTGCGCCTCGGCCTGCGGGTCGCGGCGGGCACCGGCGCGTTTCATCAGGCGGTTGCCCCGGTCGTTGTCCGAAGCGACGTAGCTGACGACGCTGTCCCACCTCAGGTCGTCGAAAGCATGGTCGCGCGCGGCTTCCAGCGCCTCGAGCGCATAGCCCTGACCCTCGGCGCCCGCAGCCATGAAGATGCCCAGCTCGGGCTCCGGGTTGTCCCATTCGTAGCCCAGCAGGACGAAGCCTGCGGTGGGGGTCGTGGCGGCGTCGATGGTCCACAGCCCGTGGCCGTGCAGCATCCAGCAGGCGACATAATTGGTGAAGTCCTGCCACGCCTCTTCGCGGGTAAACGGCCCGTCCATGAAGATCGCGCGATCCGAGGTCAGGATCTCGGCATAGGCCTTGAAGTCATAGACGCGAGGGCCGCGCAGTTGCAGGCGTTTCGTGTCGATCACCGGCACCTTGCCGCCCATGCGGGCGGCGGCGCGCGCGGCGGGGCCGGGGCGGTGCTTTTCGCAGGGGGCGGTGGCTTGCTTGACGGGGGCGTCGGTCACGGGCGCGCCTCCGGGTGACGCCACAGCTGGACCTTGGCGCCCAGCAGCAGGGTTTCCTTCTCGGGGACGGCGCCGAGTTTCAGCATGACGCCCTGCGCCGCGCCGTTGCCCGGATGCACGAAGGAGGCGAGGCGGTTCATGCCATGCGCTTCCCAGGCCCAGAGGCGGGCGGCGCGCAGGGCCTCGGTCGCGAGGCCCTGACCTTCGAGCGCCTCGTCGAAGATGTGGCAGGTCAGTTCCGGCTCTTCCCACATCAGGTGGTTCAGCAGGCCCACCCGCCCGATCACGCGCCCGCCCTGCGTGAGGGTGAACAGGCCGTATCCGCGCAGGCCCCAGTGACCCATCTGGCCCAGGAAGCCGCGCCACATGTCGTGGCGGTCGGGGCGCGGGCCGCCGACGAATTTCGCGCGGTTGGAGGACATGAAGGCGGCGACGGCCTCGAAGTCGTCCTCTTCCGGGGTGCGCAGGACCATCCGGTCGGTAGATATGGACAGGTGCGCCTTCATGATGCCACCTCGTCGGGGCCGGGGTGACGCCAGAGCTCGTCCTCGCCCATGTTGGTGTTGTGGTAGACGCGTTCGAAGCGCGCCCCGAGGCGGGTGGCCAGCGCCTTGGACCGGTCGTTGCCGGGCACGATGTTCGAGGTCAGCGTGGTCAGGCCGAAGTCGTCGTAGGCCCACTGGCGGGCGCGTTTCGCGGCCTCGTAGGCGATGCCTTTTCCTTCGAACCCGTCGAAGACCACCCAGCCCAGTTCAGGCTCGGGCCAGGTTTCCGGGTTCCAGATGCCACTGATCCCGGCGGGGGTGCCGGTCGCGCGGTCCTCGATCACGAAATAGCCGTAGCCGTGCCAGTGCCAGTGACCGACGTTCATGGCAAACCAGCGCCAGGCATTGCCGCGCTCGGCGATATGGCCAAAGCCTTCCGCACGCTCGGCGTCCATCAGGAAGGCCATCACCGCCTCGGCGTCCTCGCGGCGGGGGCCGCGCAGGATCAGGCGGTCGGTTTCGAGCGTGGGGGCAAAGGGGACCAGCGTCATGCGTAGGCCTCCGGGTTGCCGTCGGCGTCCAGCCTGTGTCGGTAGACGACGGTTTCCTCGGGCGTTTCGCCTGTCGGCAGGGCGGCGTCGGGATCGTGTGTCGCGCCAAGGCGTTCCGCCAGCGCGATGGAGCGGGCGTTGGCCGGGTCGATGTAGGAGACAAGCGTCGCGTACCCCTGCTCGGCGGCCCAGTTCAGCACCGCCAGCGCGGCCTCGGTGGCGTAGCCCTTGCCCTCGGCGTGGTCGAGCAGGGTCCATCCCAGTTCGACCTCGGGGAAATGCGGCGGTTTCAGCAGCCCGATCTGGCCGAGGAAGGTGCCGTCCTTCGCCTCGATCCCCCAGGCGCCGTGGCCCAGCAGGTCCCACATGCCGACCTCGGAGGCCAGCCAGCGCCACGCCTGCTTGCGCGGAATCGGGCCGCCCATATAGGCCGCGCGGTCACTCTCGAACAGGTCACAAAGCGCTTCGAAGTCGGCCATGACATGGGCGCGCAGGGTCAGGCGCGGGGTATGCAGGGTGGGGGCGGGCATCAGGCACGACCCTCCGGTGCAGGATGGCGCCAGACCTGCGAAGGTTGGCCCAGCAGTGTTGCGTCGCGCTCGAAGGTTGCGCCGAGGCGTTCCGCAACGCGGATCGAGCGGGCGTTGTCCGGGTGGATGTTGGACACCAGCGGCCCCATGCCAAGGGTCGTGTAGGCCCAGTCGCGCACGGCGAGTGCCGCCTCGGTCACGAAGCCCTTACCCTCGAATCCGTCGAAGAGGTGCCAACCGAGTTCCGGTTCTTCCCACATCACGTGGTCGATCAGGCCGACGCGGCCCACGGGGGTATCGTCATGCAGGACTGTGAAGAAGCCGAAGCCCTTCAGGGCCCAATGGCCGAAACCGGCGAGGAAGGCGCGCCAACGGGCGAATTCGTCCGCCGTGGTGCCGCCGATGAATTCCAGCCGTCCGGATGTCTCCATGAACGCAGAGACCGCAGGCCAGTCGGACTGTTGCGGCGGCCTGAGGGTCAGGCGCGGGGTATGGAGGACGGTGTCGGTCATCGGGTGGTGTGCGATTTTTCTTCGAAAAATCGCGCCTCCGGCGGAAGGTATTTGGACCAAGAAGAAGCCGGAAGCGCGGTGAGATCCTGTGATACGGGTTACTTTTTCTTGCCGAAGCCGGAGAGGCCGCCGGGGAGGCCGCCCATTCCTCCAAGGCCACCAAGGCCACCGGGCAGGCGCGCACCCATCTGCTTGGCCGCCGCTTCCAGCGCCTTGGGGTCCATCTGCGACGGGTCCATGCCTTCGGGCATACCGCCTTTGCCAAACATGCCCTTCATGGCCTGTTTCAGCATCCCGCCTTTGCCCATCTTGCCCATCTTCTTCATCATGTCGGACATCTGGCGCTGCATCTTCAGCAGCTTGTTGAGGTCCGAGACCTCCATGCCCGCACCTGCCGCGATGCGTTTCTTGCGGCTGGCCTGCAGCAGCGCCGGGTTGGCGCGCTCTTTCTTGGTCATGGAATTGATCAGCGCGATCTGGCGCTTGATGACCTTGTCGTCGAGGTCGGCGCTGTCCACCTGCTTGGCGAGTTTGCCCATGCCGGGCATCATCTCCATCATGCCGGCCATGCCGCCCATCTTGACCATCTGTTCCAGCTGCATCTTCAGGTCGTTCATGTTGAACTGACCCTTCTGGAAGCGCTTCATCATGCGCTCGGCCTGTTCGACCTCGAGCGTCTGTTGCGCCTTTTCAACCAGCGCCACGATGTCGCCCATGCCGAGGATGCGGCCCGCAATTCGGTCGGGCTCGAAGGTCTCGAGCGCGTCCATCTTTTCGCCCAGGCCGACGAACTTGATCGGCTTGCCGGTGACGGCGCGCATGGACAGGGCTGCACCGCCGCGACCGTCGCCGTCCATCCGGGTCAGCACGACGCCGGTGATGCCGACGCGGTTGTCGAAGTTCTCGGCGGTGTGCACCGCGTCCTGACCGGTGAGGCCGTCGACCACCAGCAGCGTCTCACGCGGCTTGGCGACGTCGCGGACGGCTTCGACCTGTTGCATCAGCTCTTCGTCGATGGACAGGCGGCCCGCGGTGTCCAGCAGGTAGACATCGTAACCGCCAAGGCCTGCTTGCGTCTTGGCGCGCTTGGCGATGGCCACCGGGTCCTCGCCCATGACGATCGGCAGGGTGTCGACGCCGATCTGCTGGCCGAGGATGGCCAGCTGCTCCATCGCCGCCGGGCGGTAGATGTCGAGCGAGGCCATCAGGACCTTCTTGCCGTCCCGCTCCTTCAGGCGCTTTGCCAGCTTGGCGGTGGTGGTCGTCTTGCCGCCGCCCTGCAGGCCGACCATGAGGATCGGCGCGGGCGGGTTGTCGATCTTGAGCCGGCCGGGGTCCTGCCCCTCTTCGCCCGCCAGAACGGCGATCAGTTCGTCATGGACGATCTTCACCACCTGTTGCCCCGGCGTCACCGATTTCGTCACCGCCGCGCCGGTGGCTTTCTTCTCCACCGCCTTCACGAACTGGCGCGCCACGGGCAGCGAGACGTCGGCCTCGAGCAGGGCCACGCGCACCTCGCGCAGGGCGGTCTTGACGTCGTCCTCGGAGAGCGCACCCGCCTTGGTCAGCCGGTCGAAGACGCCACCAAGGCGTTCGGAGAGATTTTCGAACATGGGCATTACGCCTTTCTTTTCAGTCTCTGGGGGCTTCCCTCAGGTAGGGACGCGCCACCGGCATCGCAATTCACGGGCCCCGCGAACGGGGCATTCAGCAGGGCAATGCGGAAAAGCCCCCGTGGGCGCAACGCGCTGACGGAGGGCGATCCCGGGCAATGCCCAAGGGACCGGAAGAGTCGAAACCTTCCGGAAGTTGGGGGTTGCTTGCCGGAAAAGCCCTCTGGAGTCAAGCGTGGCAACTGGTGGGGGATCGCGCGCCGTGGTAGCACGTAAAAGGGGATGGGGTGAGGATCATGGTCGAATACGAGATTTTCCCGCGCCTTCGGCTTGTCCGCTTTTCGTGGTCGGGGATCGTGAGCGCGCGACAAATGGTGGAGGTGTCCATAGCCTACACACGTGACCCGGGGTTCCGGCCGGATTTCAACATGACGATGGACCTGCGCGGCGGACGTTTCGCTGCGGATATACAAGAGAGCCTGTCCGAAGTCATCCAGGGGTGTCTGCCGTATTACGAGTCTCACGAGCACTCGGTGCGCAGCGCGCTCTATGCGCCCGACGAGACCGCTTTCGAGGTCGCTCGCCGCTACAGTGCGCAGGCGCGGGCCATGGCGCATTACCCGATCGAGGTCTTCCGGACGACAGGCGGCGCGCTGCGGTTCCTTGGGGTCGCGCCGGACGATCCCGAGGCCGAACGCGTCTATCCCTCGCGGTAGCCGAGGGTGTGGCATGTCCGGGGGACCGTCCCTTCGGCGCTTGGAAAAAGGCGCGCGGTTCAGTGGGCCGTTACCTCGGTGACCTGCAGGCTTCGATGGGCGAGGGCCGCGACTCTCGGTTCTGAAAAACGTGCATGATCCCTGCGTTCGGGTAGCCCGGCACGTAAAGAGACGCCCAAGGGAAAAAGGACCAAATCGACCCTCGCCACGCGGCGGCTGCCGTCCACAAGAAACATTCCCGCCTGTTCGGGCGTTGATTTCCAAGAAAGAATTTTTCATTCTGTCAGAAAGTCTACAACGTCTTATGCCCGTCGATTACGCCGTACACCCTGAATTCAATATCGTCCTTGTCGTGTTTCGCGGCCTCGTCACCGCGCAGGAAAATGTCGACGCGGTGCGAGAGTACCGGTCCGGTCCCCGATACGACCCGATGCATCACGTCCTGATGGATCTTGCCGAATGTCGCTTTCCGGACGACTTCTTTGCCCAGATGCGCGAGATGTCCGAACGTCTCCGACACCACTACGTCGCACGCGATCCCCGCTCGGTCACTTCGATCTACGCGCCGGGTAACGTGGCATACGGAATGGGGCGCCTCTACAAAACCTCGGTGAACCCGAACGCCCCTTACCGGGTCGAAGTTTTTCGCACTCAGGCCGAGGCCCTGCGCTTTGCCGATCTGGACCCTGATGCGCACGGGGTCCAGGGATTGTTGCGCCCGGCGGGACCAGCCGGGCGCGTGCAGGCGTTCTGATCGTCAGGCGGCAAGGTGCGCAATGTCGGCCTCGGCCCGGGCTTTCGAGGCTTCGGCGTCGAGGTTTTGTAGGTCCGAGCGCACCACCTGAATGTCCGTGATGCCGACAAAGCTCAGCATGTGACGCAGCCAGGGGGTCGCAAAGTCAATGGCGCTGTCCACCTCGGTTCCGCCTGTCGCGATGACAAGGATGGCGCGCTTGCCTTTCAGCAGGCCCTCAGGCCCATTTTCGGTGTAGCGGAAGGTGATCCCGGCACGGGCAATCATGTCAAACCAGGATTTCAGGCTGGCAGGCACTCCGAAGTTGTAGATCGGCAGCGCCAGCAACAGTGTGTCTGCCTCGCGCAGTTCGGCGATCAGCGCTTCTGACTGCGCCAGGCGGGCCCGCTGGTCGTCGCTGCGGCTCGCGTCGTCGGTGAATGCCGCATGCAGCCAGCCCGCGTCCAGCTGGGGGATGACCTCTTCGGAAAGGTCGCGGCTGATGGTCTTTACCGGAGAGAGACGCCCGGCCACCTTGTCCGCAAGCGCGCGGCTGGTGGAGTTTTCGTGGCGGGCAGAGGCGTCGATACGCAGCAATGTATGGGTCATGGTGTACGTCCTTTGGTCATTGTCTTTCACGTTCCGTTCAGAACAGAAGTTGGCCCTTGTACCCGCGAACGCAATCTGGGCAGATTGACCGCCAGTGTTGATAAATGCACAGGTTCCGAGATGGACAATTGGGATGAAGTGCGCACCGCCTTTCAGGTGGCGCGCATGGGGACGGTGAGTGGCGCGGCAGAAGTGCTGGGCGTGCACCACGCCACGGTGATCCGCCACATCGACGCCCTTGAGGGGCGCCTGGGCGTGAAACTCTTTCAACGCCATGCGCGCGGCTACACGGCGACAGAGGCCGGACATGACCTGCTGCGAGTCGCGCAGACCACGGATGAGCAGTTCCAGCAACTCGAAGGCCGTATCAAGGGACGCGGCTCGGACGTCTCGGGCGAATTGCTGGTCACGTCGCTCATTGCGTTCGCGCCGTTGATGGTCCCCGCGCTCGCGTCGTTTCGCGAGAAATATCCCGACGTGGTGGTCCGCTACCTGACAGATGACCGCGTGTTCCGGCTGGAATACGGCGAGGCGCATGTGGCCCTGCGCGCCGGTGGCGCCCCGCAGGAGCCGGACAACGTCGTCCGCCCCTTCGCTCATCAGGACGTCGCGTTGTACGGTCACCGCGACTACATCGCGCGCAAGGGTTCACCGAAGGACGAATCCGACCTCAGTGCACACGATTTCGTCGCGCATGACGATCCGGAAAACCGCGCCCCCTTCAACCGCTGGCTGCTGAGCAAGGTGCCCTTCCAGCGCGTCGTCTTCCGCACCGCCGACAGCCGCGTGATGGAAAACGCCGTGCTGGCCGGGGCGGGTCTGGGCTTCATGGGCACGCGAGAGGCGGCGCTGCACCCGGACCTCGTTCAGGTCATGCCGCCGCGCGGCGAGTGGACGACGCCGCTCTGGCTCGTGACACATGTGGACCTGCACCGCACCGCCAAGGTCCAGGCTTTCCTGGCGCATCTCAAGACGTTTGCAGGCGAGGGTTCGGCACGGTGACAACGGGCCTGAGCGAGGCAGGCAAGGGACACCTTGCCATGCTGGGCTTCGCGGCAATCGTCGCTGGGTCCTTCCCCTTTGGCGCCATGGTTGGCCCTTACATTGACCCGGTGGTTCTGAACGCGGTGCGCTTTGCCGTCGCGGCGGTCGCCATGTGGATGCTGGTCCTGCTCAGCGGGCAGGGGGCAAAGGGCGTCAGCCGCGCGCCCTGGCGTTACTTCGCCCTCGCCGGGCTCTTTGCGATCTACTTCGTCACCATGTTCGAAGGGCTGAAGACCGCCGAGCCTGTCTCGATGGCGGCCGTCTTCACCCTCAACCCGCTGCTCACCGCGATCTTTGGATGGTTCGTCGTCCGGCAGGTCACGACCGCGCGCATGGCACTGGCCATCGTCGTGGGGGGCCTGGGGGCGCTTTGGGTGATCTTCCGAGGCGATCCGGCTCTGGCGATGAAATTCGAGATCGGCCACGGCGAACGCATCTACTTCTGGGGCTGCATCGCGCACGCGCTCTACTCGCCGCTTTTGCGCAAGCTGAACCGGGGCGAACCGGCGCTCGCCTTCGTGGCCTCGATCCTCACGGCAGGGGCCGTGATCCTCGGCGTCTACGCCTTCGGGGACATCGTGAACACAGACTGGGCCGCCATGCCCGCCATCGTCTGGTGGGTGATCCTGTATACGGCCATCGTGGCCACCGGCGTGACCTTCCTGATCCTGCGCTATGCCACGCTGCGACTGCCCTCGGCCAAGGTCATGGCCTACACCTATCTCGTGCCGTCTTGCGTGATCCTCTGGCAGCTGGCGCTGGGGCAGGGTGTCCCGGCCGCCATGGTGCTGCCGGGCGTAGCGCTGACGGTGATTTCGCTGCTGATGCTGCTGAAGGACGAGGGGCACTGAACAAGAGCCTCCGGCGGGCGGCAGAGCAAGGCAGAGAAACCAGGCGCGCGCCGCTTTTTCTCTGCTTGGCAAATACTTATTCAGGTGTCGCCGCCCGCTCCGTCCTCGGTGGCAGGAAACTCCCGCGCAAGGAACCGTTCGAAATCGTCAAGGTTCACCGGCTCGAACAGACCGAAGCCCTGCATCCAGACCGTCGCCTCGCGCAGGGCGTCCGGTTCCAGCTTGCACCATTTGACCCGGCCACGTTTCTCCTGAGAGATCAGCCCGGCAGCGGTCAGCACCATCAGGTGCTTGGAAATCGCCGCCAGCGACATCTCGAACGGCTCCGCCACGTCGGTCACGGCCATGTCATCCTCGAGCAGCATGGCGAGGATCTGGCGGCGCGTCGGATCGGCAAGCGCGGCAAAGGTGGCGTCGAGACGGTTGGTCATGCTCTCCGATAGCGCGGAACGGCGGGCTTTGACAGTGGGCGCGGTGTAGCCCGCCGCGGTCACGCCTCGGGAACCGGAAGAAAGACGGTGTCCAAGGTCGGCACAGAGTCATCGCCCAGCGTCACCCTGCGGGACATCAGGCCGGGACGGGACCGCACGGCCATGCCTGCATCTGCAGAGCGCGAGATCAGGGGCAGGATGGGGTGATCGTAGATGACCCGGCTGCGGCGGCCGGTTTCCTGCCAGCGCCCGTCGACCCGCTGCATCAGGCGACTGACAATGACGAAGTCGAAACGACCACCCAGGGGAGCCTTGGGGCGGGGCTTCTCGTGAACCAGCGCCACGGTGCCCTCGGCAAGCGTGGACGGGATGCGCAGGATGCAGGTCTCCTGCCCGGGCCGCGAGTCCGACCACGGGGAATTCGGGTCCCAATGTTCGAAGGTGGCGCAATCCTCGGCGGTGACGACGCGGCGGTGCAGGGTCACGGGCATCTCGGGCCTGTCGTAATCCGGTGCCCGCACCGTGATCACCCCGTCGAACCCCATGTCGAGCAGGTCATGGCACCAAGCGTCGCAGTCCGTGCGGGGGCTGTCGATCACGATCGTGCCGGTGCGGGCGAGGGGGGACGGAAAGGGGTGATCCCTTGCGGCCAGCGCCTGAGCCGTGGAGTCCATCCGGGCGGCGACCAGAGGCGGCATCAGGGCCAACACCCCGCAGAGCACCGCGCCGACGATCCATCCATGCCGCACCCCCATCAGGCGCAGGGCGCGGTGAGGTACAAGGATCAGCGCCAGCGCAACGGTCATCGTGGGCAGGACAAAAACCAGCGCTGTGATCGGCAGCCCGATGACGGAGATGGCTGTGATCGTGGCCACGATGTCACCCAACGGCGTCCACGTCAGGGCCGAAAGCACCGCGAGGACGATGAGCCAGATCGGCACAACGTACCGCTCGCGCGCACGTGCGCCGGGAACGGCGGTGTCCGGCGGAGGGGGCTTTTGCAGGGCGAAGGTAATGATGACGGTAAAAACGATCGAGGGGAGCACATACAGCGCGGAGGTCGGTAGGGTCATCATGGGCTACTCGTTAAGGTGCCTGCCAATAGTTTCGTACAATTATGGCGTGAGTTTGCAGGGTTTCGGGCGGCAACGCGACGGCCCTCGATGCCAAGATCAACTGAAAGGTTGAATATCGTTTCACGTCCGCGAGAGCGCTAACCACGGGTGCGACGGAATCGACGCGCTCTCCGTATGTCCGATTTTTCAACGAAAAATCAAACACATCCCCAGCCAAAGCGCACCATTAACCGGGCGTTGACTCGCAAGGCCCCACCGCCTATTCCCTCCCCGAACTCTGGTGGAGCCGACACGCCCATGAGCGCGCCCGACGAAAAGCAGCAGATGCAGCAACTCGAGGCCCGCATCGCCGCCTACAAGAAGGCGACCGGGCAGACGAAGCGGCACCAGGAAGAACACTACAGTCAGGCCAACATCGCCTGGCGGATGGTGACGGAGATGGTGGCGGGCCTGGGTATCGGGTTCGGCATCGGCTACGGGTTGGACATGGTGCTGGGCACCGCGCCTTTCCTGATGGTCATCTTCGCACTGCTCGGCATCGCCGCCGGCATCAACGTGATGCTGCGCACGGCGAAGGAAGTGCAGGCGAAGGCGGAATTGACAGCGACGCAGGCGTCGCAACACGGCAACGGGGCGGACGCGCCCGACACGAACACGAGCGTCGCGCGCGACGCCAACGAGGGGAACAGAGATGGCAGCTGAAACGCACGCAGCCGAAGCCGGTCACGGCGCAGCGGAAATGGCACAGGAAGGCGGCAACGCCCTTGTTTTCCACCCGATGGACCAGTTCATCGTCAAGCCGCTGTTCGGCCATGGCGAAGTGGGCATGTTCACCATCACCAACGTGACCCTGTGGCTGTTCCTCGCCATCGTGTCGGTCGTGCTGCTGATGGTCGTGGGCACCTCGCGCCGCGCCATCGTGCCGTCGCGGTCGCAGTCTGTCGCTGAGCTGGCCTACGGCTTCGTGCACAAGATGGTCGAAGACGTCACCGGCAAGGACGGTCTGAAGTTCTTCCCCTATATCATGACGCTGTTCCTCTTCATCGTCTTCGCGAACTTCCTCGGCCTGATCCCGATGTCCTTCACCACCACCTCGCACTTTGCCGTGACCGTGGTGCTGGCGCTGGCCGTGTTCCTGACCGTGACCATCCTCGGCTTCGTCAAGAACGGCGCGTCGTTCCTCGGCCTCTTCTGGGTGTCCTCGGCACCGCTGGCCCTGCGCCCTATCCTGGCGATCATCGAACTGATCTCGTACTTCGTGCGCCCGGTCAGCCACTCCATCCGTCTTGCCGGCAACGTCATGGCAGGCCACGCGGTGATCAAGGTCTTCGCAGGCTTTGCCGCCATCGCAGCCATCTCGCCGATCTCGGTCATCGCCATCACCGCGATGTACGGTCTGGAAATCCTCGTGGCCTTCATCCAGGCCTACGTTTTCACGATCCTGACCTGCGTGTACCTCAAGGACGCGCTGCATCCGCACCACTAACGTCGGCGGGCCCTTGGCCCCCGACCCCGCAAAACACCCTAATACAAAACTTCCAATCGTAAGGAGATACACCATGGAAGGTCTTCAGTTCATCGGCGCAGGTCTCGCAGCAATCGGTTCCGGCGCAGCCGCAATCGGTGTGGGCAACGTTGCCGGCAACTTCCTGGCAGGCGCTCTGCGCAACCCGTCGGCTGCCGCGTCGCAGACCGCAACCCTCTTCATCGGCATCGCATTCGCAGAAGCACTGGGCATCTTCTCGTTCCTGGTCTCCCTGCTGCTGATGTTCGCCGTCTGATTCACGGAACTTAACGATCCTTACGCGCGGGCGGCCTGACCACAGGCCGCCCGATGTAGAGACAAGTTCCGACGGAGGACGACATGGCGACCGAAACTCACGGGGCCGAAGCTGTCAGCGCATGTGTGGATTCTCACGGCTCTGCCGTCGGGATGCCCCAGCTCTGCGGAGACTGGATTGGCAATCAGGTCTTCTGGCTCATCATCACGCTCGTGGTGATCTACTTTATTCTGGCGCGTGTCGCTCTGCCGCGGATCGCGTCCGTCCTGGCTGAACGTCAGGGCACCATCACGAATGACATCGCCGCAGCCGAAGAGCTGAAGGTGAAGGCACAGGAGGCCGAAGCGGCCTACGAGAAAGCCCTCGCCGACGCGCGCACCGAGGCACAGGCGATCGCGCAGAAGACGCGCGACGAGATCAAGGCCGACCTTGACGACGCTTTGGCCAAGGCCGACGCGGAAATCTCGGCCAAGGCCGCTGAATCGGAGAAGGCAATCGCCGAGATCCGCGCCAGCGCCGTGGCCAACGTCGAGGTGGTGGCCAAGGACACCGCGGCAGCCATCGTGGCAGCGCTCGGCATGTCGGCAGACGATGCCGCCATCAACGCCGCTGTCGACAGCCAGCTGAAAGGGTAAGTACATGACGCGTTTCATCCTTCCCGCATCGCTGACTGGGGCACTGCTGACCGCAGCCGCACCGGCGCACGCCGCAAGCGGGCCGTTCTTCAGCCTGCACAACACCAACTTCATCGTGCTGCTGGGCTTCCTGCTGTTCCTGGCCGTGCTCGTCTACTTCAAGATCCCCGGCCTGCTGGGTGGTCTTCTGGACAAGCGCGCCGCGGACATCCAGGCCGAGCTGGACGAGGCCCGTCGCATCCGCGAAGAGGCACAGACCCTGCTGGCATCCTACGAGCGCAAGCAGCGTGACGTACAGGATCAGGCAGACCGCATCGTGGCCCACGCCCGTCAGGAGGCCGAACTGGCCGCCGAGCAGGCAAAGGCCGACCTGAAGGACTCCATTGCACGCCGTCTGGCTGCCGCCGAAGGCCAGATCGCCTCGGCCGAAGCCAAGGCCGTCAAGCAGGTCCGCGATCAGGCCGCCGCCGTGGCCGTGGCCGCTGCACGCAAGGTCGTGGCCGACCAGATGGACCCGGCAAAGTCCGGCCAGATGATCGACGCCTCGATCGCCGAAGTGGGCGCCAAGCTGCACTGAGGCCCGACAGCCAACGCATGAAGGACCCGGCCTTTCGGTCGGGTTTTTCTGTCTCTGGGTCGTTTCTGGCTCATCTCCGGCGCCCGCCGCCTGCGCGGCAGGACCGCCACGGTTCGCGGGTCTTCTGCGGGCTTCATCTTTTCTTGAGGGCGCGCACAATATACCGTGGGCGGCAACCAGCCACGGACAACACGTGGTATTTCTTGAGGGACATCGGGCGTGGCACACATCATCGTTGTCGGCAATGAAAAGGGCGGTGCGGGCAAATCCACCGTCTCCATGCATCTCGCGACCGCATTGGCGCGACTGGGCCACCGGGTGCAGACCCTGGACCTCGACATCCGCCAGCGCAGCCTCGGTCGGTACACCGAGAACCGCATGGCCTACCTCGAAAAGATTGGCATTGACTTGCCCTCTCCGATGCACACGGAACTGCCCAACATCGAAAAAGAGACGCTCGACCCCGGCGAGAACGCCAACGACAGACGCCTGTCCGAAGCCGTGGCTGGCATGGAAGAGACCTGCGATTTCATCGTGATCGACTGCCCCGGCTCGCACACGCGGCTGGCGCAGGTGGCGCATTCGCTGGCCGACACGCTGGTCACGCCGCTCAACGACAGTTTCATCGACTTCGACCTGCTGGCCCGCATCGACGCGGACGGGGACAAGATCCTCGGCCCGTCGGTCTACTCGGAAATGGTCTGGTCCGCCCGCCAGGTTCGCGCGCAGGCCGGCCTGCCGCCCATCGACTGGGTTGTCTTGCGCAACCGCCTCGGCGCGCAGCAGATGGTCAACAAGATGAAGATCGAAAAGGCCTTGGAACGCCTGTCCAAGCGCATCGGCTTCCGCGTCGCACCCGGCTTCTCGGAGCGCGTCGTCTTCCGCGAACTCTTCCCGCGCGGCCTGACCCTGCTCGATCTCAAGGACGTGGGCGTCAAGCAACTGAACATCTCCAACGTCGCCGCCCGGCAGGAGCTACGCGAACTCATCAAGGCGCTCAAACTGCCCGGGGTCGAGGTCAATTTCTGACGGCGGATCGCGGGACCATCCCTTCATTGGCCGCCCGCATCGGCCCACAGGTTCAGGACATCGCTTCATCGTCGCGGCTTGGTCTATACCATGGACACGGGGGCCCGCTCCCCTGCTTCTTTGGTTTTCCAAATACCTTGGGGGTCTGGGGGTGAAACCCCCAGCCGATCACCTGAGCGCAGCGAAGGCGAAACCCCAACCAAAACACGAAAAGGGCCGGGTTTCCCCGGCCCTCTCCAGTTCGCGTGAGTGTTGGATTATTCCGCCGGGACCGCCGCTGCCCCCACCGGCGCGAAATGCTGCCGGTTCAGGCGGGCGACCAGCGCGATGGCCACCAGTTGCGAGGCAATGGCCAGCGCGGTCCAGACCCAGTACCCCGTGCCGAACTTCTCGATCACATTCGCAGCCACCAGTCCCTTGTTGATGAAGAAATGCAGCATCACCGAGAAGGCCACGAAGGGGCACACCAGTGCATAGGACCCGGCCGAGGTCTTGGACCCCATGACGAAATCGTTGAAATACCCCTGCGCCTTCAGCACCACCATCCCGAGGCCAAGGAAGGCCACCTGGATCGACAACAGCCGCGCGAGAAAGACCATCGTCTCTCCGGCATTGCCATGGGCATCAAAGGTGGTGTGCAGCCCATGATCCTGCCGCACGAACATGATTCCCAACACGGTGACGATCGGCACGATGATCATCAGGGTCGGGCCTGCCTCCCGCGCGGTCCCGTAGTGCAGCATCGACGAGAACGCGGTGACGGCGGCGAACAACGTGTAGAGGATCGCGATGGTCCCGAGTACGGTGGACAGGATCAGCGAGGCGCCAACGGTGGTTGCATTGGTGCTCATCGCGGCGGGGGCCGAGAAGCCCACGGCGATCATCGCCACGGTGAACGCCGGCAGCAGTTGCGCAAAGGAGTTATGCGCGGTCACGTCAAAGATCCCGCCCTTGGACAACACCCGCCCGAGGAAGTCCGCGATCAGCCGGAACGCGATCACCGCGATCAGGCCAAAGGCCACCATGGCGAGCGGAAAGAGGTATTCGACCACGGTCCACAGTTGCGGCACGAAGACCAGCCCGAGGATGAAGCCCACGTTCACCGACATGGCCAGCGCCAGCGGCATGGCCAGCAGGGTGGTTTCTCCGTTCGACGTACGCAGGGATTCGTAGGCAGCGGTTTTCTTGAACTCGGCGTAGCGCGCCAGGTTCCAGATCAGAGACTTGATGTTGAGGTAGGCAAACACCGCGATCCCCGCCATGGACACGGCCACGGCGGCTTGCTGCCACGGGTTGCCCGTCGCCCAGGCGGCCATCAGGTCCTCGAAGATCGGGACCGGGCGACCGGGGTGGGGGACCCAGAACATCAGGAACATGAAGAAGGTGACGGCGATCCCCCCTGCGCCCAACGATTGCAGGAAGTAGATCGGCGCGTAGGCGTCGGCGGGTTTGCGGGTCAATGCGTCTGTCCGGGCCATGGCGGCTCTCCATACATTCTGAGTTTGGAATACTATAAAAATTCCACAGTTGGAATGTAAAGAAAAACCTATCCGAACGCGCCACCCTCCGGGGGCCTCCTATTAACCACTTGCTAACCAAGCCCTGAAAATCATGGGGAATGCGACTGTTACCACTCATCGCTCTTCTCGGTCTCGTTGCATGTGATGCGGCGGGACCGGGCTTTTCCCGGTCGGCAAAGGTGCAGCGCGTGGTCGATGGATCGCAGTTCACCCTGCGCAGGCAGGGCGATGTGGTCGAGGCGATTCGCACCTCGTCGGAACTGCTCCCGCGTTTCCAGGTCATCGGGCGCCGCGCTGCCATCGCCGCCTGGCAGGGCACCGGCTGCACCCCGTCCTGGGTTCTGGGCGACCCCGCAATGATGTGGGTGGGCCTGTCCTGCGACGGACGCCCGGCACCCCAGATGCCAAAGCGGCCACGCCTCTTGGAATGCGCGGTGTTCGATGCCGGGCAAGGAGCGCTGGACGTGCTCTGCGGCGGCTAGGTCTCACCCATATCTTGTGGACAAAACCCGCCGATCCGCCATATGGCGCGGCGCAGAGATTGACTCCCGGGACCGGGATACGGCACCTTTCCGGTCTGAAAAGGAATCGATCCCGTGCAGTTTTCCCGCCTCCGCCTGTCCGGCTTCAAAAGCTTCGTGGACCCGACCGACCTGATGATCTCCAGTGGTCTGACGGGCGTGGTCGGTCCGAACGGCTGCGGCAAATCCAACCTGCTCGAGGCGTTGCGCTGGGTGATGGGCGAAACCCGCGCCAAGGCCATGCGCGGCGGCGGGATGGAGGACGTGATCTTTGCCGGGGCCGCCTCGCGCCCCGCGCGCAACTTTGCCGAGGTCAGCCTGGTCATCGACAACCAGGATCGCCTTGCGCCTGCAGGGTTCAACGACAGCGACACGCTCGAGGTCACCCGGCGCATCACCCGCGACATCGGCTCGGCCTACAAGGTGAACGGCAAGGACACGCGGGCGCGCGACGTGCAGATGCTGTTCGCCGATGCCGCGACGGGCGCGACCTCGCCCGCGCTGGTGCGTCAGGGGCAGATCGCGGAACTCATCAATGCCAAGCCGCAGAATCGCCGCAAGGTGCTGGAGGATGCCGCCGGGATCGGGGGCCTGTACCAGCGCCGCCACGAGGCGGAACTGAAGCTGAAGAACACCGAGGCCAACCTTTTACGCGTCGACGACGTGGTGGAACAGCTGGCAGGGCAACTGGGACAACTGGCGCGTCAGGCCCGGCAGGCACAGCGCTACCGCCAGATCGGCGAGGAACTGCGGCAGGCTGAAGGGACACTGTTCTACCGCCGCTGGCAGGAGGCCGATCAGGCCCGCGCCGCCGCCGAGGCTGCCCTGCGAGAATTGGTCACCGCCGCCGCCACCGCCGAGCGCACCGCCCGCGAAGCCGAGAAGGCGCGCGGCACCGCCGAGGAAAAGCTCCCCGCCCTGCGCGAGGAAGACGCCATTGCCGCCGCCATCCTGCAACGCCTTCTGGTGCAGCGCGACGCGCTGTCCGATCAGGAAAAGCAGGCCGCCGACCGCATCGAAACCCTGCGCAAGCGCATCGCCCAGCTGGATCAGGACATGGCCCGCGAAGAGGTGCTGAACCGCGACGCAGGCGAAACCATCGAACGCCTCGAATGGGAGGCGCGCGAGTTGAAGAAGGCCTCCGAAGGCCACGACGACAAGCTGGCCGAGGCGCAGGATGCGGCGCACGAGGCCTCGGACGTGTTGCAGGCGCGCGAGGCCGATCTTGGCCAGATGACCGAGGACGTGGCGCGGCTCGCCGCCCGTCACCAGTCGGCACAGCGCTACCTTGCCGACTGCCAGCGCACCGTTGCCCGTGCCGACTCCGAGGCACAGAAGGCGCGCGAAGGCGTGGCCGAGGCCAAGGGGCGCCTCGGCACAACCCGCGAGGCTGCCGAGGAGGCCAAGGGTCGCCAGATGGACGCGCAGGCCATGGCCGAGCGCGCCGAGACCCTGCTGACCGACGCCGAGGCTGCCCGCGCCGAGTGCCAGTCGCGCGAGGCCGAGGCGCGCGGCGAACGTTCCGAGGCCGAGGGGGTGATGAACGCCCTGCGCGCCGAGGTGACCGCGCTGGCGCGCCTGCTGGACCGCGACACCGCCGAGGGTGGGCAGATCCTCGACCGTTTGCAGGTGGAGCAGGGCTTTGAAAAGGCGCTTGGCGCGGCCCTGGCCGATGACCTGCGCGCGCCCGAGGTCGGCGAGGATGGCCCCTCCGGCTGGCTGGTGCTGCCCGCTTATGACGTGACGCAGCCCTTGCCTGCGGGCGTGACTTCGCTGGCGCAGCACGTGTCGGTCCCCGAAGTGCTGGAACGCCGCCTCTCCCAGATCGGTCTGGTGGAGGCCGAGGACGGCCCGCGCCTGCAAACGCTTTTGAAGCCCGGTCAGCGGCTGGTGTCGCTTGAGGGCGACCTTTGGCGCTGGGACGGTTTCCGCGCATGGGCCGAGGATCAGCCCTCTGCCGCTGCGATGCGGCTGGAACAGCTGAACCGCCTTGAGGCGCTGAAACAGGAAATGGCCGAGGCGACGGCGGTTCTGGACGGCACCCGTGCCGCCCATGACGCGCTGGTGGCCCGGCTCGCCGACCTCACCCGCGCCGACAAGGAAACCCGCGAAGCCCGCCGCATGGCCGACCAGAAGGTCACCGAGGCCGCCCGTGCCCTCTCCCGCGCCGAGGCCGAGCGCGACATGGCCGAGGGCAAGTTGGAAAGCGCCTCGCTGGCGGTGCGCCGCTTCGAGGACGAGGCGGGCACCGCGCGCGGCCAGTTGAAGGAAGCCGAGCGCGCGCTGGCCGACCTTGACGATCTGGACGACGTGCGCACGCAGTTCGAAGACGTGAAGATGACCGTCGAGGCCGCGCGCATGACCATGATGGCGCGCCGCTCTGCCGCCGACGAATTGCGCCGCGAGGGCGAGGCCCGCAAGGGGCGGTCCCAGCAGGTGACAAAGGAACTGTCCGGCTGGCGGCTGCGGCTGGAAAACGCCACGGCGCGGGCGCAGGAACTGGCGGAGCGCAAGGCCGACGCCGAGGACGAGTTGGCCGATGCCTATGAGGTGCCCGACGCTCTGACGACCCAGCGCGAGGAACTGACCGAAGGGATCGAGCAGGCCGAGGAGCGCAAGGCGCTGTCCCACGACAAGCTGGTCGAGGCGGAAACCGTGCTGCGCGACGCCGTGACTGCCGAGCGGGATGCCGAACGGCTGGCAGGCGAGGCCCGCGAGGCCCGCGCACGCGCCGAGGCCCGCGCTGACGCCGCCCGCGAAGGAGTCGCCGCCGCCGCCTTGCGTATCCACGAGGCGCTGGAGACCACGCCTGACAAGCTGCTGGAAACGCTGGACATCACGCCCGAAGACCTGGGTGATGCCGAGAAGATCGAGATCGAGGTCGCCCGCCTGAAACGCGCCCGCGATGCGCTTGGCGCCGTGAACCTGCGTGCCGAGGAAGACGCCCGCGAAGTCCAGACCGAGCACGACCAGCTGGTGGCCGAGAAGAACGACCTCGAAGAGGCGGTCAAGGCGCTGCGCACCGGGATCGCCTCGCTGAACCGCGAGGGCCGCGAGCGCCTGCTGACGGCTTTCGAACAGGTGAATTCCAACTTCACCATGCTGTTCACGCATCTGTTCGGCGGCGGCGAGGCGAACCTGGTGATGGTCGAATCCGACGACCCGCTGGAGGCGGGCCTTGAGATCATGTGTCAGCCGCCGGGCAAGAAGCTGTCGGTGCTGTCGCTGATGTCCGGGGGCGAGCAGACGCTGACCTGTCTCGCGCTGATCTTTGCGGTCTTCATGGCGAACCCCTCGCCGATCTGCGTGCTGGACGAGGTGGACGCGCCGCTGGACGACGCCAACGTCACGCGCTTTTGCGACATGCTCGACGAGATGTGCCGCCGCACCGAGACGCGCTTTCTGGTCATTACGCACCACGCGGTCACCATGGCGCGCATGGACCGTCTGTTCGGCGTCACCATGCAGGAGCAGGGCGTGTCGCAGCTGGTCTCGGTCGACCTGAAGCGCGCCGAGAAGCTGGTGGCATGAGGGATTTCGCCTTGCGGGCGCAAGGCGATCGGCGCGCGCATGCGACGCGCGCATGGGGGCTCTGCCCCCGCGCTTCGCGCTCCCCCGGAGGTATTTGGACCAAGAAGAAGCAGGGGGTCAGATGAGGCTGTTCGGATTGGTTTGGGTCGTCATGGTGGCCTTTGCCGCCAATTCCGTGCTGAACCGAGCGGCGGTCGGGGCAGGGTTGATCGAACCGGTGGCCTTTGGCGTGATCCGGCTGTGGGCCGGGGCGGTGATGCTGGCGGGGCTGTGTGTCGTCCTGCGCGGCGGTCTGCGGCTGGGCGGCGCAGGGCGCGTTGGCGGCGTGATGGGGTTGCTCGCCTATATCTTTGGGTTTTCCTATGCCTACGTGGCTTTGCCCTCGGGGCTGGGGGCCTTGATCCTGTTCGGCATGGTGCAGGTCACCATGTTCGGGGGCAGCCTGTTGGCGGGGGATCGCCCGCACCTGCTGCGCTGGTTGGGGGCGGGGATGGCCTTTGCCGGGTTGGCCTGGCTGGTGCAATCGCCGGGAGTGTCCCTGATGGGGCCGAAGGGGCAGATTGGCCCGGCGCTCTTCATGGTGATCGCGGGCGTGGGTTGGGGGATCTATTCGCTGGCGGGGCGGAAGGCGGAGGACGCCTTGGCTTCGACGGCGGCGAATTTCGTCATTGCCGCGCCGCTGGCGCTTCTGGTCATGGGGGGCGATCCCGGGGCCATGACCCGTGGCGGCGTGGTGCTGGCGGTGGTTTCCGGCGCCGTGACCTCGGGACTGGGGTATGCGCTGTGGTACGCCGTCCTGCCGCGGTTGGAGGCCAGCGTCGCCGCCGTGGCGCAGCTGACCGTGCCGTTGATCGCGGCGCTGGGGGGCGTGTTGTTCCTGGGCGAGGCGCTGACGCTGAAATTCGTCACGGCTTCGGTGGTGATCCTCGGCGGCGTGGCGCTGTCGGTGCTGGGGCCGCGTTACTTCACCAGGGATTCCAAGGGGTCGTAGGCAAAGCCGTCCTCCCAAGCGAGGCGTTTCAGGCTGTCGGGTTTCAGGTGCAGCTCCTGCACCTCGGCGCGCGAGAAGAACCGTCGCGCATGCACGATGTGTTCCGGGTCCTGCCAGTCGTCCGACAGCGTGCCGCCCGTGATGGTACAGCGGAAGAACACCTCCACCTGGTGAAATGTCCCCTGCGGGTCGTGGAACTCGTTCACCAAACAGGGCAGGCCCACGGCGATGTGCAGTCCGCATTCCTCGTGCACCTCGCGCGCGAGGTTGTCCGGGATCGACGCGCCCCGTTCCACCCCGCCGCCCGGCGCGCACCACAACACACTGCCCGCCCCCTCGGGCCAGGCATTCACCAGCAGCAGCCGGTCGTCATGGAGGATCACCGCGCGGGCGGCCAATCTCGGGCCGGGTCGGGGGCCGGGCTTGGAGCTGTTCATCTCTTTCCCGTTCAGGCGGAAGGGCGTAAGGCGAGGCTATGACGCTCGAGATCACATTGGAAGGGGCGCGCGTGTTGCGCGCCGATGGCTGGGACGACGCGCCCCTGACGTTGGCCGGGGGCGTCATCGCTGACGGCACGGCGCGGCGTGTCGACCTCAATGGCTACGACATCCTGCCGGGCATCGTCGACGCCCATGGCGACGGCTTCGAACGCCATATGGCGCCGCGCCGGGGGGCCCTGCGCGAACGCGATGCCGGGATGCTGGCGGTGTCGGCCGAGCTGGCGGCCAATGGCATCACCACAGCCGTCATCGCGCAGTTCTGGTCCTGGGAAGGCGGGTTGCGCGGGCCGGAGTTCGCCCGCGAGGTTTTCGACTCGGTCGCCACCATGCGCGACAGCGTCCCCGTGGACATGCGCCTGCAACTGCGGCTGGAAACCCACTACCTCGAAAGCTTCCCCGAGGCTGAGGCGGCCATCGACGCATTCGACATCCGTTACGTGGTGTTCAACGACCACCTCCCGCATGACCGCTTGGCCGAGGGCAGGAAACCGCCGCGCCTGACCGGGCAGGCGCTGAAAAGCCGCCGCAACCCCGAGGACTACTTTCGCCTGCTGCTGGACCTGCATGCGCGGGGGCCAGAGGTGCCTGCCGCGCTGGACGCACTCTGCGCCCGGCTGGTGGCCAAGGGCGTGACACTGGGCAGCCACGATGACCGCACCGAACTGGGCCGCGCCGAATGGCGGCTGCGCGGGGCGCGCGTCTCGGAGTTCCCGGAAACGCTGGAAGCGGCGCAGGCGGCGCGCGACGGCGGTGACTTCACCGTCCTCGGCGCGCCAAACGTGGTGCGCGGCGCGTCCCATGCCGGGAATGCCTCGGCGCAGGATCTGATTGCTGCGGGGCTGTGCGATGCCTTGGCCTCGGATTACCACTACCCGTCGCCCGCGCGCGCTGCGTGGCGCTGCGTCGAACTGGGTCTGCTGGACGAGGCCGCCGCATGGGCGCTGGTCTCCAGCGGTCCGGCGCGGCTGTTGGGGCTGACGGATCGCGGCACGCTGGACCTGGGCCAGCGTGCCGATCTGCTCGTCGTCGAGCGTGAAAGCCACCGCATCGTGGCGACCATCGCGGGCGGGCAGGTCGCGTGGATGACCGGCCCGGTGGCTGAACGTTTCCTCGCTTAGGCGTCGTCACGCATGTCCGGCGGGCGGCGGACAAAGAAGCCCGCCACGATCAGCGCCAGCGACACCGCACCGCCCGTCATGAACCCGGCCCGCACGCCTGCCGCCGTGGCATGCACCACGTCCGCGCCGCCCGACGCCGCCGCAGCAGCCGCCAGCGACATGACCGACACGAACAGTGCGATCCCTGCCGCCCCGGCCACCTGCTGGGTCGTGCCCAGAACGGCGGAGCCATGGGAGTACAGTTCCTTGGGCAGCGAGCCCAGGGCCGAGGTGAACAGCGGCGTGAACAGCAGCGCCAGCCCGATGCTCAGGATCACGTGACAGACGAGGACATGCCAGACGGCGGTCTCGGCATGCAGCGTGGCCATCAGCCACAGCCCTGCGCTGACAAAGAACCCGCCCGGGATCACCAGCTTGCGCGCACCGATGCGGTCGTACAGGCGCCCCACGGTCGGTGCCATCAGCCCCATCAGCAGACCACCGGGCAGCAGCGACAGGCCCGCCTCGAGCGGCTCCATCCCCAGCACGTTCTGCATGTAGATCGGCAGCAGGATAATCATCCCGAACAGCGCCATCATGCACAGGCCCATCATCACCACCGACACGGTGAAGACGCGGTTGCCAAAGGTCCGCAGGTCCAGCAACGCACGCCCCTGCGGCGCCAACTTCAACTGGCGTGCGGCAAAGAGCGCGATCACCACGACGCCCAGCGTCAGCGGCATCCACGGTTGCACGGGCGCGGCGCCATGGCTTTCACCGATGGTCGACAGGCCATAGACCAGCGCGCCGAAACCCACCGCCGACAGTGGAACCGAGATCAGGTCCAGCGGGCGCGCCTTTGGTTCGTTCACGTTCACCAACCGGAAATACCCCAGCGCCAGCGCGGCCAGCCCGATGGGCAGCACCAACCAGAACATCCAGCGCCAGTGCAGCAGGTTCAGGATGATCCCCGAGATCGTCGGCCCGATGGCCGGCGCGACCGAGATCACGATCGAGATATTGCCCATGGTCTTGCCCCGCGTCTCTGGCGGGACGAGGCTCATGACTGTGGTCATCAAAAGCGGCATCATCATCGCCGTCCCGGTCGCCTGCACGATCCGCCCGGCGATCAATTGGCCCAGTCCCGGTGCGGTGGCGCAGATCAGCGTGCCAAAGGAAAACAGGCCCATGGCCATCAGGAACACCTGCCGCGTGGCCAGCCGTTGCAGCAGGAAACCGGTGATCGGGATCACCACCGCCATGGTCAGCAGGAAGGCCGTGGTCAGCCACTGCCCGGCGCTGGCGGTGATGCCGAGGTCGTTCATCAGGCGGGGCAGAGCCACGCCCATGATCGTCTCGTTCAGGATCACGGTAAAGGCCGAGACCAGCAGCAGCCAGATCACCTGCCGGTCACGGGCGGCGGTATCGGGTTTCACATCGGCTTGGGCAAGGGAATCAGGATCGTATGTCACGGACATCAAACAGTGCTTTCGGAGAATATTCCGGGACCGCGCGAAGCGTAACGCGCGGCGGGTGTCCGACGGAGATAATCGAACCGATCGGTTCAGGCAAGAATTATGTGCGCACAGCATTTATGTGATTATGACACATATCCTGTGCGCGATGTGTGAACAGCGCGTTCAGACATGTGAACGGTACTGCGCCCATACTCTATGCGCATGGTTTCCGCATGCTTTGCGCATGGTTTGTGCATCCCCCGAATCCGGCGCGAAGGCGCCTTCGTTAACGGGGTGCCTCAGCCGGTAACCCGGTTCACGTGCCCCATCTTGCGGCCCGCCTTGACCTCGGTCTTGCCGTACAGATGCAGCGCGCAGGCCCCGTCACGCGCCAGCTCCGGCACCCGGTCCATGTCGTCACCAATGAGGTTTTCCATGACCACGTCTGAATGCCGCTCGCCATTGCCCAGCGGCCAACCGGCCACGGCGCGGATATGCTGTTCGAACTGGTCCACGGTGCAACCGTTCTGCGTCCAATGGCCCGAGTTATGCACCCGCGGCGCGATCTCGTTGACGATCAGCTGCCCCGGTGTGACGAACAACTCGACCCCCATGACGCCGACATAATCCAGCGCGTTCAATATCTTGCCCGCCAGCAGCACGGCATCCGTCGCCAGCCGCGCCGGGATCTTGGCGGGCACCGTCGTGGTCCGCAGGATACCGCCTTCGTGCACGTTCTCGCCGGGATCAAAGGCCGAGACCTGCCCGTCCTGGCTGCGCGCTGTGATGACCGAGACCTCCAGCGAGAAGTCCACGAACCCTTCGAGGATCGCCGGAGCGCCCGCCATGTCCGCCAGCGCCTGCTCTGCGTCCTCGGGGGTGCGCAACCGCGCCTGCCCCTTGCCGTCATAGCCGAACCGTCGGGTCTTCAGGATCGAGGGCGTGCCGATGGCCTTCACGGCCTCCGCCATACCGTAGACATCCGCCACATCCGCAAAGGGTGCCGTCGCCAGCCCCAGCTCCTGCAAGAAAGTCTTCTCGGTCAGGCGGTCCTGCGAGATCCGGAGCGCCTCGCGGTTCGGATGGATTGGCTTCAGGGCTTCCAGAATATCCAGCGCCGAAGTCGGAATGTTTTCAAACTCGTAGGTGATGACATCGACACTGTCGGCAAAGCGCTTAAGCGCCTCGGCATCCTCGTAAGACGCCTGAATATGCGCGTGCGCCACCTGCGCCGCCGGGCAATCCGCACCTGGTTCAAAGATCACCGTCCGGAACCCCAGCCGCGATGCCGCAACCGACAGCATCCGCCCCAACTGGCCGCCGCCAAGAATGCCGATGGTCGATCCGGTGGGAAGGGGCGTGGTCATGGTGGGGTCTCCTGTGCTGACAGGCTTTTGGCGCGGCTCGGCCAACAAGGCAAGGGGGAGGGGCGCTGCCCCTCGGCCTCACCCCGCAGTATTTGGACCAAGAAGACACCGAAAGCGCGTTCCCTGCTTCTTTGGTTTTTCAAATACCCTCGGGGGAGGCGCCCCGCGAGGGGCGGCGGGGGCAGAGCCCCCTTTTCCCTGTCAGTCCCGCACCGGCTCATCGGCGATGGAGGCAGACAGCGCCTCGCGCCAGGCGTCCAGCCGCTCGGCCAGCGCCGGGTCTTCGTTGGCAAGAATTGCGGCTGCCATCAGGCCCGCATTCTTGGCTCCGGCGCCGCCGATCGCCATGGTGGCAACGGGAAAACCGCGCGGCATCTGAAGGATGGAATACAGCGAATCCACGCCGGACAGCGCCTTTGTCTGGACCGGTACGCCGATCACCGGCACGCGGGTCTTGGAGGCCATCATGCCGGGCAGGTGCGCCGCGCCGCCGGCGCCCGCGATGATGACTTTCAGACCCCGCTCGGCAGCGGTCTTGCCGTAGGTCCAAAGACGGTCAGGCGTGCGATGGGCCGAAACGATCTTGCACTCGTAGGGCACAGCCAGTTCATCGAGCGCATCGGCGGCTTCCTTCATTGTCGGCCAGTCCGATTGGCTGCCCATGATGATGCCGATCTGAATGGTCATTCACGCCTCTCCGTCCTTCAGGAAGCGCGGACTATATCGGGATTTGACACAGGGGCAATGCGGCGCCCGGAGGCGATCCGCGCCGTGGTACGTTGCGGTAACACCTTCGCAAGCCTTCGGCGCTTTACTGTCCGCGTGCAAATTGGACAGGATTTTCCGGAACAGATCGTCGCTGTCGACGTCAGGCGATAATATCAGGCAGCAACCGGTCTTCGATCAGGGCGATCCTGTCCTTCAGAACCAGCTTCTTTTTCTTGAGGCGTTGCAGCGTGATCTGGTCGGCGGTGCCGGTGGCCTGCAACGCATGGATGGCTTCATCCAGATCGCGATGTTCGCGCCGGAACACCTCCAGTTCGACCCGCAGCACGTCTTCGCTTTTCATCGACAGGTCCGATGGCGCGTTCATGGAAGTGCTCCTGACAGGTCTACAGAGTTGTTAACATAGCGATTCGAAGGCTTCACGCAAAGGGCCTTGCGCGCGTCAGGAGCGTTTCCCATATTCAAATTGTGCCGGTTGCCGTCAGGGACCGGGGCGAAACGGTCGCTTGGTTCAAGGGCTGAAAGGGATGACATGACGAAACTGACACTGGGGTCCTACCCCCACATGCTGGGCTTCGAGCAACTGGAGCGGTTGCTTGAGCGGACGGCAAAATCCTCTGAGGGGTATCCGCCCTTCAATATCGAGCAGACCTCCGACAGATCCTATAGAATCACCCTCGCCGTCGCGGGCTTCCGCGAGGAGGACCTGGCCATCACGGTCGAGGACCGGCAGCTGGTGATCCGCGGGCGGTCGCGCGACGACGGCGCAGAGCGCGTATTTCTGCATCGCGGCATTGCCGCGCGTCAATTTCAACGCACATTTGTTTTGGCGGACAACGTCGAGGTGGGCGAAGCTGTGATGGAGAACGGCTTGCTGCATGTCGACCTCACGCAGAGCGCGCCGGAAACGGTGGTGCAGACGATCACGATCAGGAAGGGGTAAGGCAATGCATGTCAAATACGACTTTTCCAGGCTGATGGACGAGGGCCGCACGGTCTACGTGCGTTCGGTCAAGGCCGCAGATCTGCCCGACGAGGTGCGCGAGCAGGTCGGCAACCGAGAGACGCTGTACGCGGTGCACCGCGCCGACGGCGAGCGGCTGGCGCTGGTCAAGGACCGCAAGCTGGCCTTCGTGCTGGCGCGTCAGAACGACCTCGCGCCGGTGACGGTGCACTAAACCTAAAACGGCAAAAGCCGGGCGCTGGCCCGGCTTTCACGTCTGTCAAGTTGCGGCGCTTACTGCGCGGCGATCAGGCCCATGCTTTCCAGCTTCAGGATCACCTGGTGGGCACAGTTGTCCACTTCGACATTCTCGGTCTCGACGGACAGTTCCGGATTCTGCGGCACGTCGTAGGGGTCGGAGATGCCGGTGAACTCCTTGATCTTGCCTTCGCGTGCCAGCTTGTACAGTCCCTTGCGGTCGCGCTTTTCGCATTCCTCGATCGAGGTGGCCACGTGCACCTCGATGAAGGCACCGAACTGTTCGATCTCTTCGCGCACGTGGCGGCGGGTGGCCGCGTAGGGCGCGATGGGCGCGCAGATGGCGATGCCGCCGTTCTTGGTGATCTCGGACGCGACGTAGCCGATGCGTTTGATGTTCAGGTCGCGGTGTTCCTTCGAGAAGCCAAGCTCCGACGACAGGTTTTTCCGCACGATGTCACCATCAAGCAGCGTCACCGGGCGACCACCCATCTCCATCAGCTTGACCATCAGCGCGTTGGCGATGGTCGACTTGCCCGAGCCGGAGAAGCCGGTGAAGAACACGGTGAAGCCCTGCTTGGACCGCGGCGGCTTGGTGCGGCGCAACTCGCTGACCACCTCGGGGAAGGAAAACCACTCGGGGATCTCCAGACCTTCCTGAAGGCGGCGGCGCAGTTCGGTGCCGGAGATGTTCAGGATGGTGATATTGTCCTTGTCGGCGATCTCGTCCATCGCCTCGTACTGGGCGCGCTCCTGCACATAGACCATGTGCTTGAAGTCAACCATTTCAGCGCCGATCTCGGACTGATGCGCGCGGTACAGATCCTGCGCGTCATACGGACCGTAGAAATCCTCACCGGCCGAGTTCTTGCCGGGGCCGGCGTGGTCGCGGCCGACGATGAAGTGGGTGCAGCCATGGTTTGCGCGGATCAGGCCGTGCCAGACCGCCTCGCGGGGGCCTGCCATGCGCATGGCGAGGTTCAGCAGCGACATGGTGGTGGTCGATGCCGGGTACTTGTCCAGAACCGCCTCGTAGCAGCGCACACGGGTGAAGTGGTCGACGTCGCCGGGCTTCGTCATGCCGACGACCGGGTGGATCAGCAGGTTGGCCTGCGCTTCCTTGGCGGCGCGGAAGGTCAGTTCCTGGTGCGCGCGGTGCAGCGGGTTGCGGGTCTGGAAGGCCACGACCTTGCGCCAGCCGAGCTTGCGGAAATAGGCGCGCAGCTCGTTCGGGGTGTCGCGACGACCACGGAAGTCATAGTGCACGGGTTGCTGGATGCCGGTCACCGGGCCGCCGAGGTAGACGTTGCCCGCCGTGTTGTGCAGGTAGTTCACCGCCGGATGCGCATCGTCATCGGCACCAAAGACCTTCTCGGCTTCGTTCGCCTTGTTCGGCACCCATTTGTCGGTGACGGTCATGGTGGCGAGGATCACGCCTTCCTGGTCGCGCAGGGCGATGTCCTGGCCGATCTCGATCTTGTCGGCAAAGGCGTCCGTCACGTCCAGCGTGATGGGCATCGGCCACAGGGTGCCGTCCGCCAGGCGCATGTTTTCGACGACGCCGTTGTAATCTTCTTCCGACAGGAAGCCCTTCAGCGGGTTGAAGCCGCCGTTCATCAGCAGTTCTAGGTCGCAGATCTGGCGCGGGGTCAGGTCGTGCGAGGTCAGCTCGGCGGCTTCGACCTTCAGTTTCTGGGCGCTGTCGTACGAGACGTACAGTTCGGGGATGGGCGCGAGGTTCGATTGCATCAGGGTACTCCTGTACTTCAAGGGCATGAGGTCGCCCACGGAGCCGGTCAGCTCCGCGTGCAGCGCCGCGTATTCGGCGAATTTACGGGACAGGAAGGCCTGGATCAGGCGTTCCCGGGTGGCCATCCCTTTGGGGGTCAGGCCGTAGGCGAACCGCTGGCGGCGGTCCGGCCCCTTGCGTTCGGACACGGTGACAAGTCCGGCTTCGGTCGCAGCGCGCAGCTGCGCGTTCAGCCGGCCCAGCGACACGCCGATTGCTTCTGCAATGGTGCGCTGGCTCGCGCCGGGGGCCTTTTCCAGATGGCGCAGCAACAGGAACAGCTGATCGTTGTCAGCTGCCTCTGCCGTGTCTGCGATGATCCGGGGCGCATCCATGCGAGGGACTCAATATGTGTTCACGGCTGAACGCATGTCATCTTTCGCAGGTGCAGAAAACCCTTTTTCGGCCCGTGCGGCGTTTTTCCGCGCGGTGTCGCCCGTGCAACATGCCAATGCTTCCGGCCGGATCAGCGGTCAGCGGAGGGCGAGGACCACGCGCAACCCGCCATCCGGACGCGGGATAGGCATGCGTTTCCAGTGGATTTCCCCACTGTCCGCCCGTGCGATCCGGCGGGTGGGAAGTAGTGCGTGGCAGAAGGCTTTAACCTGCATGGTCGAAAAATGCATCCCGATGCACTTGTGCGCCCCGCCGCCGAAGGGTGCCCAGGCAAAGCGGTGGCTGCGATCTTCGGCGCGGTTTTCCGAGAAGCGGTCCGGGTCGAAATCATCCGGGTTGGTCCAAAAGGCTGGATCGCGCTGGATCAGGGCGTTCTGCACCGACACGTAGGTGCCTGCCGGGATCGCATGACCCCGCCATTCGAAATCGCGCAGGGCGCGGCGCGGTGTGATCTGCACTGGCGGCATCAGCCGCAGCGCCTCGCGGAACACGCGGTCGGTCAGCGGAAAGTCGTCCAATGTCTCGGGCGTAAGCTCCGGCACGGCGGCGCATTCATCGGCCAGCCGGTCCTGCCAGTCGGGGTGCTCGCACAGCGCCTGCACCATGGTCGTCAGCGCGCTTGCCGTGGTGTCATGCGCCGCCATCAGCAGGAAATTGAAGTGGTCCACGATCTCTTGATCGGTCCAGCCTTTGCCGTCGTCGTCCGTCGCCCGACACATCTGGGAAAAGAAATCGAGGCCATCGCCCGCGCGCCGCTTTGCGATCATCTTGCGGAAGTGATCCGTCAGCATCAGCCGCGCGTTCACCCCGCGCCGCCGCTTGGTAAAGGGCAGGGGCTTCTGGATCACCGTCACCGCGGCGTCGACTTCGGCGATGAAGGCGCGGTTCAGCGCATCCGTCGATGGGTCATCCAGCGCCAGCCCCATGAAGACATGCGCGCCCACGCGCAGGGTCAACTCCTTGATCGCGGCGTAGAAATCGAATGGCGTGTCCAGCGGCCAGTCCCGCAGCATCCGCGCCAGCGCCGGTGCCATCATGGTCAGGTAGGCGTCCATCGCGGGTTTGCGAAACGCGGTCTGCATCAGGCGGCGATGCGCGCGGTGGTCGTCGAAATCGCGCAGCATCAGCCCACCGGGGAACAGCACCTTCAGCGTCTCCCAGCCCTCAGCATTGGAGAACAGTCGGTCCGGGTCGGTCAGCACGTATTCCATCGCATCGGCAGAGGACAGCGCCACGCGCAGCGCCCCAGCACATGCACGCGGTAGACCTCGCCCAATCGCGCGCGGCAGTCGCGGTGAAGGCCATAGCTGTCGCGCAGCAGGTCCAGCGTGTTGCCGACCAGCGGCTTCGCCTTGGCGGCGGGGATGTGAGAGAGGGGGTGGGCCATGACCGCGCCTTTTGTTCGGACAGCGCGGTCATTCTATCATCGGTTGCGCGGTGGGGGGAAGGTGTCAGTCCTCGCCGTCACCCATCAGGCCCCAGCCGTCGGGCTGAAAGCCATGGTCCAGCGCGATGCGCGTGGCGACTTCCTCGCCCAGCCAGATGGCGTCGGCGGATACGATCTGTTCGTAAAGCGTCGCGACCAGGTAAGGGCCGTCGGCCTCGGGGTCATCGTCGACCCATTCGCAGTCATAGCCCTCGTCCGCCAACGCCTGGGCCAGCGGTTTCCAGTCCGACTTGGTGTCAGGAACGAGGAAATAGTCGAGATCCGCGAATTCCGGCAGGCCGGGGCCGTCGCGCAGTTCGGCATAGGACGCGCGTGTCTCGGCGCGCTGAGCGGCGTAATCATGGTCGGACATGGTGTCTCCGAAAGAAATGGCCCCGACGCTAAGGCCGGGGCGGGGATGAATCAGTGACCGGCTGCGACGGGTGCGCCGTGGCCCAGCGGCTCGGTCGTGTCCTTCTCGGGCGTCGACGGATCGTCCAGACCCTGCTCGGCCAGCCAGCGTTCTGCCTCGAGCGCGGCCATGCAGCCCATGCCGGCGGAGGTCACTGCCTGCCGGTACTTGTGGTCGGTCAGGTCACCGGCGGCAAAGATGCCGGGGATCGAGGTCTCGGTCGAATCGGGTTTAGTGACCACGTAGCCGCCCATGTGGGTTTCCAGCACGTCCTTCACCAGCTCGCTGGCGGGTGCGTGACCGATGGCGACGAACACGCCCTCGCAGGGGATTTCCTTGATCTCGCCTGTGTTGACGTTCTTCACCTTCACCCCGGTCACGCCCTTGGGCATGGCGGTGCCGACGACCTCGTCCAGCTGGTGATGCCAGAGGGTTTCGATCTTGGGGTGCTTCATCAGGCGATCCTGAAGGATCTTCTCGGCGCGCAGCTCGTCGCGGCGGTGGATCAGCGTCACCTTCGACGCGAAGTTCGTCAGGAACAGCGCTTCTTCGACGGCGGTGTTGCCGCCACCGATCACGACGATCTCCTTGCCGCGGTAAAAGAACCCGTCACAGGTTGCGCAGGCAGAAACGCCGAAGCCCTTAAAGGCCTCTTCCGACTCCAGCCCCAGCCACTTTGCCCGCGCGCCGGTGGCGAGGATGATCGCGTCGGCGGTATAGGTGGTGCCGCTGTCGCCATGCGCGACAAATGGACGGACGTCGAAGTCGATCTTGGTAATGATGTCGCCGATGATTTCGGTGCCCATGGCGCGCGCGTGCGCCTCCATGTTGACCATCAGGTCGGGGCCTTGAATCTCGGTGTGGCCGGGCCAGTTCTCGACCTCGGTGGTGGTGGTCAGCTGGCCCCCGGGCTCGAGGCCCTGAACCAGAAGGGGCTTCAGCATGGCGCGCGAGGCATAGACACCGGCGGTATAGCCCGCGGGGCCGGAACCGATGATTAGAACCTTGGTGTGGCGGGTGTCGGACATGTCAGCCTCCGGTGCATTCGGGTCGGAACGGGTTTCGACATGCATATAACCGCTGTCCGCGCAGGTGCAATGCGGCGCCGTGCTGCGTGATGAGGCAGAAATTTCCCGCTCTGTTAATAAAATTTCGCATTCACGAAATAATATTGCGCGTGACCATGGGGCTGGTATAACAAACGCGAAAACGCGACGCGCGGGAGTTGTCCCGTTGGGAGGCGCTGTTTCCCGCAGACGGTGGGTGAGGTCAATCCCGAACGGCTCCAGATTGGGTCGGGTCGCAGTAGAATTTTGGAGAACCGCATGCCGTCGCACCGGCTTGATCCCATTGACCGCAAGATCCTGTCCGAACTGCAAGCGGACGGGCGCATGACGAACGTCGAACTGGCCAAGCGCGTGGGGATTTCCGCGCCGCCCTGCCTGCGCCGGGTGCGTGTGCTGGAGGAACAGGGCTACATCCAGGGCTACCACGCCGACGTGGACGCGCGGGCGCTGGGCTTCGAGGTGCAGGTCTTCGTGAACGTCGGGCTTGTGTCACAGGCCGAAAGCGATCTGTCCGCTTTCGAACAGCGCTGCCGCGCATGGCCGCTGGTCCGCGAATGCCACATGCTGAACGGCGAGGTGGATTTCATCCTGAAATGCGTCGCGCCGGACCTGTCGACATTCCAGAGCTTCCTGACCGGCGAACTGCTGACCGCGCCGAACGTCGCCAGCGTCAAGACCTCGCTGGTCATTCGCGGCGCCAAGGACGAGCCGGGCGTGCCCTTCGACGTGCTCGAGGAACGCCTGAGCCGGATGGCCTGACGACCATGCAAAGAGGGCGGGAAAATCCCGCCCTTTGCGTTTTCAGGTATTGATCAGGCTTTCGACCACTTCGCGGGTGGTCCTTGTGGCGCAAGTTTCGCCAAAATCGCCAAGTGTTTCGAGGTGCGGGAACAACGCCATGAAAAGCGCGCGGGTCTTGGCGCCCAGGTTCTGACTGGCGCCATTGCCGGGGTGGAAGGTTTCGATCTCGACACCACCCACGTTCAGCGTCGTATGGCGACGCACCATCAGATGATACAACTGCACGGACCCGGCGGGCGCCACTTCGAGGAAGCGGTCACCGTCGGTATACTCGGTCACCGGGGCCAGCACAGCCTCCTGCCCGAGCAGGGTCTTGAGTTTCTGATGACGGATGACCATGCGGGCCGCCGGGCCAAGCAGCAGGTCCATGGGAGGCTGGCCAAGACCCATCGCATCGGCGGTGATTCGGGTCAGGTGGGTCAGCAGCGTGGCATCGTCGGCGCGATGCGGGATGTAGGTGGTGGAACCGATCCAGGTGATGGGTTCTGCCCCCATGGCAGTCTGGATGTAGTCGCCGGGGATCAGGTCTTCGACTGCGACGGGGCCACGGACGGTTTCGATCAGGGTGCCACGGGCAAAGGCCGAGGCGCATTCCTCGAACAGGGGCGCAGCGGGAGCAGTCACCTGCACGAAGTCGGCTGTGAGATCGGGGCGCAGGACGGATATTTCGAAGCGGCGCATCAGCGGGGTGGCGCGGCGCTGAGACTCGTCGGCGCGGGACGGGGCTGCAGAGGGCAGGCTGCCTGCGAAGGCAGCGGGCGAGAACCCGCGGTGGAGACTGGACATATGCATACCCCTCAAAAGGGTCACATCCGTGTTGGCCCCCACCAACAACGACAGAAGGACGTTTGGTTTCGCGTCTTCGTTGATGACGAATAAGCCCCAATTCGCAAGTTCTGTCAAAATTGGTGGGAGGAATCCGGTAGAACGCCCCCTAATCCCGGCGCAGTTCGCCAGATTGTAAATCAGGCGTGAACGTTTTCGCCCCAATTCGCCGAATCGAACGCGAATCGGCATCGTCGGCTTGGTGATCCGGGGGCACGAAAAAGGGCGAGGACAGCGTCCTCGCCCGTTCAGGAGGTCGGGCGCTTGGGGCGGCCCGTCTTGGAGGTCATTCGGGAGGTGTTCCGAGAGGTCATTCGGGAGATCCCTCGGGTGGTATCCGGTCAGGCGGTTTTGCGCAGCGGCAGGGCCTCGGCCTTGCGGCGGGCGATCATCTTGGCGCGCGGGGCACCACGCTCCCACGGCATGCGGTTGTTTTCGCAGGCCTTGGCGGTTTCGACGATCGACTTGATGAAGCGCGACTTGGTTTTCATTGTTGCGTCCTTCCGGGTCCTGTCTGCTCGGGCGGGCGGTTCTGGCGGCCCTGCCTCGTGATCTGAACCCAGTTTTCGCCGCCAATTGGGGCGGACTTGTGACACGAATTGGATAATACGGGGGAGGCTTTGGGATTGTTTCCAGGCGAGCGTCAGAGCCGAATGGCCGAGATCAACCGCCCGTAGTCGGCTTCCTTCGCATGGGTGGCACGACGGTAGGAGTAGAACCGATCAGGGTCGGAATAGGTGCAATGCCGTGTCCATTCGGCATTCACACCGGCAGTCCGCAGGCGGTGCAGGCCATAGGCGGGCAGGTCGAACATCATGCGATCGCCCTCGCCGCCTGCGAAGAAACGACTGTTGTCCGGGTCTTCGGCCATGAAGTCGTCGAGGAATTCCGGCCCGACTTCGTAGGCGCTCTGGCTGATCGACGGACCGACCACGGCATAGATCGTTTCCCGTTCCGCGCCGAGTGCCAACATGGCGTCGATGGTTGCCTCCAGCACTCCATCCAGCGCCCCGCGCCAGCCCGCGTGCGCGGCTCCGATCACGTCGTTCTCCGGGTCGGCGAACAGCACCGGCTGGCAGTCAGCCGTCAGTACCGCCAAAGCAATACCGGGGGTGTTGGTCACCAGCGCATCTGCCTTGGGGCGCGGGTCGCTCAAGGCCTCCGTCACGGTGACCACGTCGGGCGAATGCACCTGATGCACGGTCACCAGCGCCGACAGGTCGACACCCATGGCATCGGCAACTCGGCCACGGTTGATCTGCACGATCTCGCTTTGGTCCGACGACCCCGGCCCGCAGTTCAGTCCGGAGAACACGCCCGAAGACGCGCCGCCACGCCGGGTAAAGAACCCGTGGCGGAAGGGAGACAGACTGTCGGCGGTGATGATCTCGAGCGTCATGGATAGGGCTTATACCGTTTCGGTGCCGGGTGGTGGCGGAGTGCCCTCGGGATGCAGGGCCAGTACCTTGAACAGTGACCCCATTTCCGAGGGGTGCGTCAACCGGCGATGTGCGGCGATGTGGCTTTCCAGCGCGGCACCGCTGAGGCGCTGTGCAAGAGCCTGTGCGCGGGCCGTGATGCCGAGCCGTTCGAGGAACACACCCTGCGGGGTCAGGGCGCTGTGCCGCGCAGGAGCGGCGGCTTGCGCCAGCGCCTCGAAATCCACGTGGGCGGTCAGGTCGGCCTGTCCCGGTTGGGCAAAGGGATCGACAGGCGCATGGGATTGCAGGGCCTGAAAGGTGTCGCCGATGGAGCGCCAGCCGCCATAGTCGACGATCAGCGCGGCCCCGCCGTGTTCGGCGATGCGGCGGCCAATGTCCTGCGCCATGGCCTGCGCGGGGGCGCAGGTCTCGACGATCTGGCCTTCGGTGGTGTCGTCCAGTCGGTGGTCGAGTATCTCGACCGGCGCGGGATCGGTCAGCCCCAGCGCCAACGTACCGTCGTGCAGACCGACGACGCGCTCCTGCCAGCCCTTCGCGTGGCGCTGAAACTGGCGGACCGGCAAGGCGTCGAAGAACTCGTTGGCGACGAGGAACAGCGGTCCTTCGGGCAGGGTCAGCAGGCTGTCGTGGAAGGTCGCCGTGGCGATGCGCTCCGCCTGTGCGGTGCGCAGGGTGGGGGAGGTTTCCACCAGATGCACCTGCGCCGAATCGTGAAAGCCCGGCACGCGGGCCGTGGCGCGCAGGATGTCGGCCATCAGGGTGCCGCGTCCGGGGCCGAGTTCCGCGAGGATAACCGGCGCGGGCGACCCCTGGTCCAGCCATGCCTGCGCCAGCGCAAGGCCGACAAGCTCTCCGAACATCTGGCTGATTTCCGGTGCGGTGGTGAAATCGCCCTTGGCGCCCAGTGGGTCGCGGGTCGTGTAATAGCCCAGCGTCGGGTGGGACAGGCACAGCCCCATGTATTCCGCCAGAGTCAGCGGACCGGTGCGGGAAATCTGCCGTTCGATCAGGTCCTTGAGCCTCATGCGCGGCGTGACCGGATCAGGAAGACCACGCCAATGGCGATCATCGCGAGGCTCAGCAGCTGGCCCTGGGTCAGGCCCGCGCCACCGAACTGGATCGCATAACCGACCGGGTCCGTGGCAGAGGTGAATTGCTCGTCCGGCTGACGCACGAATTCAACGAGGATGCGCGCCGCTGCATAGCCGATGAAGAACACCGCAGCGATCACGCCGGGCCGCTTCAGCGCGCCGCGCCATGCCAGGGTGAGCAGGATGAGACCGAGCAGAAGCCCTTCGAGGCCAGCCTCGTAAAGCTGGCTGGGGTGACGGGCACAAAGTTCGCCCATGACCTGCCCGCAGGCCTGCGCCGCCTCGCCCGGAAAGATCACGCCCCATGGTAGATCGGTGGGCCTCCCCCAAAGCTCGGCGTTGACGAAATTCGCCAGTCGTCCCAGCAAAAGCCCCGGAGGCGTCGCAAGTGCCAGCATGTCGGCGGTCGAGAGGATCGGCGCGCGGTTCTTCAGGCACCAGATCCAGGTCGCGACGACAACCCCCAGAAGCCCGCCGTGGAAGGCCATCCCGCCCTGCCAGATCATGAGGATCTCGGCAGGATGAGAAAGGTAATATCCTGCATTGTAAAAGAAAACGTAACCGATGCGTCCGCCGAGGATGACGCCCAGAATGATCCAGGTCAGAAGGTCTTCGATCTGGCCGGGGGTGGCGGGCGGCTGCTGGCGGGGCCAGAGGCCCGGGCGCTTGACCGCCGAGACGGCGATGCGCCAGCCGATCAGGATGCCCGCGATATAGGCCAGCGCGTACCAGCGGAGCGCAAAATGCATCCCGAAGAGGTCGAAGGAGATCAGTTCGGGCGAGAGGTTCGGAAAGGGGATGGCGGCGATCATGCGGCGGGATGCCCTTGTGTCGTGGCGGAGGTCAACCTTGAGGCTGGCGCCTATGCAGCCCATATAGGAGGGGAATGCAACGCCGGAGTGACCCATGCAGACGCGCAACAAGGTTTTTGACGATCTCTCGCAACTGATGACCAACGCCATGGGCGTGGCCCAAGGCGCACGGGAGGAGGCGGAGACCGCCTTCAAGGGAATGATCGACCGCTGGCTGGCGGATCGCGATTTCGTGACCCGCGAGGAATTCGACGCGGTGCGCGGAATGGCGCAGAAAGCCCGCGAAGAGAACGAGACGCTGAAGGCGCGCATCGCGGCGCTGGAAGAGAAGATCAAGTAAGCGGTGTCCGCCTCGCGGCGGACTCGAGGTTTTGCGCCGTGCTTCGCACGTCGCGGTTGGCGAGGGGCGCTGCCCCTCGCGCGGCCCTCGGACTGTCCTTCGGACACTCCGCCCCTGCGGGGATCGGGCCTCTCCCCGAGGTATTTGAGAAACCAAAGAAGCAGGGGCGCAGCGCCTGGTCCGATTGGTATACCGTTTGACTTTCTCGCCCTCCGTGGTGTTTGTGTGAGCGCAAACACGGAGGCGGCTTATGTATCTTGGACTGGATCTTGGGACTTCGGGGCTGCGGGCATTGCTGGTGGATGGTGGTGGCCAGCCGGTGACGAGTGTCGCGGAGAGTTATGTGACCACGCATCCGCATCCCGGCTGGTCCGAGCAGGACCCGGCCGTCTGGGTGGCTGCCGTCGATAAGGTGCTGTGCCGCATGGCGGCAGAGCGGCCGTCAGAGATGGCCGCCGTGCGCGGCATCGGTGTTTCGGGGCATATGCACGGGGCGGTCTGTCTGGACGCGGCAGGCTCGGTCGTGCGGCCCTGCATCCTGTGGAACGACACGCGGTCCCATGTCGAGGCGGCCGCTCTGGACGCCATCGCGCAGGTGCGGGACCTGTCCGGGAACATCGTCTTTCCGGGGTTCACGGCGCCGAAGCTGGCCTGGATGGCGGCACATGAGCCGGAGGCTTTCGCCCGCGTGGCGACAGTCGTCCTGCCCGCTGGCTACATGAACTTTCACCTGACCGGCGAGGCCTTTGCCGACATGTCGGATTCGGCAGGCACATCCTGGCTGGACGTCGGGGCGCGCGATTGGTCCGAGGTGCTTTTGTCCGCCGGAGGCATGACGCGCGAGCAGATGCCGCGTCTGGTCGAAGGCTCGGAGGTGGGCGGTACGCTGCGCCGCGATCTGGCCGCCCGTTGGGGGATGTCCCCGGGTGTTTCGGTGGTCGGCGGGGCAGGGGACAATGCGGCCTCGGCCTGTGGCGTGGGGGCCATGCGTGAGGGCGAAGGCTTTGTTTCGCTTGGGACTTCGGGTGTTTTGCTGACGGGGCGGGATGGCTACGCGCCGAAACCCGAGAGTGCTGTTCACACCTTCTGCCATGCGGTGCCGGACCAGTGGTACCAGATGGGCGTGATCCTTGCGGCGACGGATTCGCTGAACTGGCTGTCGCGCGTGACGGGCGCGACTCCTGCGGAGCTGTCGCAGGAGTTGGGCGATACCATCAGCGGCCCGGCGCGGTTGCGGTTTTTGCCCTACCTGTCGGGCGAGCGGACGCCGCACAACGATGCCCGTATACGGGGTGGTTTCCTGAACATCGAGCAGGCCACGGATCGCCGTGCCATGACGCAGGCGGTGATGGAGGGCGTGGCCTTTGCGCTGGGCGATTGCGCGCGGGCGCTGGGACAGACAGGCGTTGACCTGCGATCGCTGCTGGCGATCGGCGGTGGGGCGGCCTCGCGCTACTGGGTGGAGACGATTGCCACGGTGCTGGGCGTGCCGCTGGACCTGCCCGAGGCCGGTGATTTCGGCGCGGCTTTGGGCGCGGCGCGGCTGGCCATGGTGGGCTGCGGCGCTGGAACTGTCGAGGAGGTGATGGTGCGGCCCGGCGTGCGGGCGACGGTAGAGCCGGTTGCGGCGCTTCAAGGTACCTATGCCGAAGCCTTCGATGCCTATCGCGCGACCTATCCGGCCATTCGCGACTTGGCCTGAGAACTTTGGGAGGAGATTGATATGACTGAATTTTTCGACGGTATTGCCGCGCTGGCATACGAGGGGCCGGAGAGCAACTCGGAGCTGTGCTACCGCCACTACAACCCCGACGAGGTGGTACTTGGCAAGCGCATGGAGGATCACCTGCGCTTTGCGGTCGCTTGGTGGCATTCCTTTGCCTGGGAAGGGGGCGATCCCTTTGGCGGGCAGACCTTCGAGCGGCCATGGCACCCGCAGGACGACATGGGGCGGGCCAAGATGAAGGCCGACGTGGCCTTCGAGATGTTCGAGAAGCTGGGCGTGCCCTTCTACTGCTGGCACGACGCGGACATCCGCCCGGAGCAGGGGAACTATGCGGGTAATCTCAGGACCTTGGAAGAGATCACCGACTACATGGCCGAGAAGCAGGAAAGCGCGAAGGTGCGCTGCCTGTGGGGGACGGCCAACATGTTCTCGCATCGGCGCTGGATGGCGGGGGCCTCGACCAACCCCGACCCGGAGGTCTTTGCCTATGCGGCGGCGACGGTGAAGGGGTGCCTCGACGCGACGATGAAGCTGGGCGGCGAGAATTACGTGCTTTGGGGTGGACGCGAGGGCTATGAGACCCTGCTGAACACCGACATGGGGATGGAGCTGGACCACATGGGCCGATTCCTGTCCATGGTCGTTGATTACAAACACAAAATCGGCTTCAAGGGCACCATCTTGGTGGAGCCTAAGCCGCAGGAGCCGTCGAAGCATCAGTATGACTATGACGCCGCCACCTGCATCGGGTTCCTGCGCAAGTATGGTCTTGAAAACGAAGTGAAATTGAACCTCGAACAGGGGCACGCGATCCTTGCGGGGCATTCGTTCGAGCATGAAATCGCAGTGGCCGCTGCGGAGGGGATGCTGGGCAGCATCGACATGAACCGCAACGACTACCAGTCGGGCTGGGACACGGACCAGTTCCCCAACAACGTGCCCGAGGTGGCGCTGGCCTATTACCACATCCTGAAGGCGGGCGGACTGGGCACGGGTGGCACCAACTTCGACGCCAAGCTGCGGCGGCAAAGTATTGATCCGATTGATCTTTTGGCTGGGCATGCGGGCGGCATGGACGTCTGCGCGCGGGGCCTGAAGGCGGCGGCGACGATGATCGAGGACGGCGGGCTGGAGCAGGCTCTGACTGAGCGCTATGCCGGGTGGAAGACGCCGCAGGCGCAGGAGATGCTGGGATCGGACCTTGCGTCCCTGCAAAAGCGCGTTCTGGATGAGGGCATCGAGCCCGAGCCGCGCTCGGGCCGTCAGGAGCGGCTGGAGAATTACGTCAACAGGTTTGTATGACGGGTTAATCCGCGCCGTTTGGCCCGGTTTCGGCAAGGCCGCGTGCAAGGGTTAACCCGGCGCGCGGCCATTTTCGTGCGATATCTTGTGGGGCGTCCGCTGTGGGATACCACGCATTAAGGCACATTTACAGATGTTGACGGTTTTTAACGGCAGAACCGGCCGGTTCGCCCCCGGTTTCCGGCCGGTTGTTAAGGTTTGCACCGCGTCCGGCGTCGAGGCCCATTAACGACCGGGGGAGTCGGGGTGAAACCCCGACCTACGCCTGCCGAACCCGGCTGCCCCGGATCACCCGCGCGCCGGAATGATCTGCTGCACGATGCCGACGAGGATCAGGTAGACCGAGGTCACGATCAGTCCCCAGTGCGCCCAGCTTTCTGGGTGGAATTCGACCCAGGCGGCCCAGCCCGCGAAGAAGGTCCAGGCCAGCGCAATGGGCAGCGACAGGCTGCGCCAGCGTTCGGTGCGGACGGGGTGGATGAATTTCAGCGGCAGGAACATCGCGACGGCCAGAACGGTGATGAGCGCGAGGATCACCCAGAACCCCGGCTTGATCGCGAAGAGCACGAGGATCAGCATGTTCCAGCAGCCCGGGAAGCCATGGAAGGAATTGTCCGAGGTCTTCATCCGGCTGTCGGCGAAATACATGGCCGAGGCGAAAGTGATGACGATGATCGCGAACCAGCCGGTCCAGCCGGGCAGAAGGCCGCTTTGGAACAAGGCGAATGCCGGGATGAAGACATAGGTCAGGTAGTCGATGATGAGGTCCAGCAGCACCCCGTCGAAGCGCGGTGCGTTGACCTTGACGTCGTATTTGCGCGCCAGCGGGCCGTCGACGCCGTCCACGGCAAAGGCCACCACCAGCCAGAGGAACATCACCGGCCAGTTTTCCTGCACTGCGGCCAGCAGTGCCAGCATGGCAAAGACCGCGCCGGTGGCGGTCAGAAGGTGCACGGCGAGTGCGCGGGACTGGAGGGAGGTTGAGCCTGTCATGGCCCTGTCATGGCGGATTTCGCGCCCGATGGCAATTGGCAGCGCCGACGGCAAGGGGCGCCGCCCCATGCCCAACCGTAGTTGTCATGCTGTGCATGACGGATCGGGGCGCTGCCCCCTCGGCCCATGCGGGCCTCCCCCCCCGGAGGTATTTGGACCAAGAAGAAGCAGGAGCGGGGTGCCTGCTTCTTCTTGGTCCAAATACTCATCTTCGCGCCGCGGGCGCGCTCAACCCTCGCGGGGTGGCGTGCGCATCAGGTCGGAGAGTTGGCCGAGTTCCATGCCAAAGCCCTGCGTCACGGCGCGGGCGGCGCGATGGCGGGCTTCGTCGGGTTTGTTCTGGTTGAGTTTGAAGGTGCTGTCGATTGCAGTGACCTGCAGCCGGAAGGGCAGGATCATGCGCAGGAAGCGGCTGGTGGTGTCCTCGGACATCTTGTCCATGGTCCAGGGCGTCTTGTCGGGGATGTAGTCCTCTAAGGCAGCGGATTGCGCGGCGAGCATATCGGGCAGGCTGTCGTGCGGCATCGGGTGCAGGGTGCCGGTCAGGTGCACGGCGATGTAGTTCCAGGTCGGCACCTGGTCGTCCATCTCGTACCAGTCGGGCGAGATGTAGCCGTCGGGGCCACTGACGGCCAGCTTCACCGGCAGGGGGGCGGTGCAGGCGCGGGCGATGGGGTTGGAGCGGGCGAGATGAAGCTGCGCCTCGGTCCCGTCTTCGTTCAGCAGGAAGGGGATGTGGGCGAGGTCGGGCACCTCTGTGGTGGCCGCGATCAGGATGCCGAAGCTGCGGGCGCGGGCAAAGGCGATGGCCTCGGGCGCGGCGGTTTTGCGGAAGGTGGGATTCGGGTGCATCGGCGGTCCCCCTGCTGTGCCCGTGTTGGGTGACACGGCGGGGCGGGCGCGTAAAGCGGGGGTGCCGCAGATTGCGCGGCGCCTATGGCCGCGCGACTACAGGTCAGATGGGGGAAGCGGTCAGTTGCGTGCCGCTGTGGCCGGTGATGCGCGCGGTGACGAGCTGGCCGACCGGTTGCGGCATTTCGAAACGCGCCTCGGTGAACTGTTCGGTGCGGCCCATGCCGGGGGCTTCCATCAGGATGCGGTGCGTCTGGCCGTGCTGCGCGGCGAGGTGGCGTTCGACGGCGGCGTCTCCGGCGGCGCGCAGGCGGGCGGCGCGCTCCTTGATCACCGGGCCGGCCACGCGGTTCGGGATCTTGGCCGCAGGCGTGCCGGGACGGGCCGAGTAGGGGAAGACGTGCAGCCAGGTGAGGCTGCAGGCCTCCACCAGCGACAGCGAGTCGGCGAAGTGTTCGTCGGTCTCGGTCGGGAAGCCTGCGATGATGTCCGCGCCGAAGGTGATCTCGGGGCGGAGCTTGCGGGCGTCCTCGGTGAAGCGGATGGCGTCGTCGCGCAGGTGGCGGCGCTTCATGCGCTTGAGGATCAGGTCGGAGCCGTGTTGCAGCGAGAGGTGCAGGTGCGGCATGAGGCGCGGCTCGGTCGCGATGGCCTGCATCAGGTTGTCGTCCGCCTCGATCGAGTCGATGGAGGAGATGCGCAGGCGCGGCACGTCGGTCAGCTTGAGGATGCGCATGACCAGATCGCCGAGGCGCGGTTCGCCCGGCAGGTCGGCGCCCCACGAGGTGAGGTCGACGCCGGTCAGGACGACCTCGTTGAAGCCCTCCTGCACGAGGCGCTTGATCTGGTCGATGACCACGCCCGCCGGGACGGACCGGGAATTGCCGCGGCCGTAGGGGATGATGCAGAAAGTGCAGCGGTGGTCGCAGCCGTTCTGGACCTGCACGTAGGCGCGCGACCGGGCGCCGAAGCCGTCGATCAGGTGGGCGGCGGTTTCCTGCACCGACATGATGTCGTTGACCATGACGCGCTCTGTCTCGCCGATGAAGTTCGGGGAGAGCTTGGTCCATGTCTCGGGGGCGAGTTTCTCGGTGTTGCCGATGACGTGGGTGACCTCGTCCATCTGCGCGAAGGAGTCCGGGTCGATTTGCGCCGCGCAGCCGGTGACGATCAGCGGCGCGTCGGGGTTGTCGCGCCGCAAGCGGCGGATTTCCTTGCGCGCCTTGGCGACGGCCTCGGAGGTGACGGCGCAGGTGTTCACGATCAGCGCGTCGGTGAGGCCCGCGTCCTGTGCGAGGCGCTTCATCGCCTCGGTTTCGTAGGCGTTGAGGCGGCAGCCGAGGGTGGTGAACTTCGGCGTATTCTGGGGCGCGTCAGACATCTGGCAGACCTTGCGACAGCCAATCGGGCGTCAGCACGCCAGAGAAGACATGCGCGGTTGGGCCGGTCATCCAGACGCCGTCCTCGCGCCAGTCGACGTGCAGCGTGCCGCCATCGAGGTCGATGCGGACCTTGCGCCCGGTCAGGCCGCGCCGCGCGGCGGCGACGGCGGTGGCACAGGAGGACGAGCCGGAGGCCAGCGTCAGCCCCGCGCCGCGCTCCCAGACGCGCATCCGCAGGTGATCCGGGCCGACCAGCGACGCCACCTGCACATTGGTGCGCTGCGGGTACAGCGGGTGGTGTTCGATGGTCGGGCCAAAGGCGACGATATCCACCGCCTCGGCGTCATCCACGAAAAAAGTGCAATGCGGGTTGCCCATCGACGTGGCCACCGGGTCGCCGTCGATGGGCAGGTGCAGGGTGTCCACCTCGACCTTCAGCGGGATCTTCCACCAGTCCAGCACCGGCCGGCCCATGTTGACGGAGGTCAGCCGCCCGCCCATGTCGCGGGCCTGCAACGCGCCGTGTTCCGTGGTCAGGGTCAGGGCGTCGCGCCCGGTCTCGTCCATCAGGAAGCGCGCGATGCAGCGGGTGGCATTGCCACAGGCCGCCGAGGTCGAGCCGTCCGAGTTCAGGAACACCAGATGCGCGTCGGCATTGCCGCCGTCCTCGATCAGCGCCAGCTGGTCGAATCCCACGCCCATGTGCCGGTCGGCCAGACGCATGGCGAGCGCCGGGGTCACCTCGACCTTTTGGGCGCGGGCGTCGATGACGACGAAATCATTGCCCAGCCCATGCATCTTCATGAAGGGCAGGCCGTGGGCGAAAGGGGAGTCGGGCGTCTGGGTCATGGCGGGCATATACGCCTGACGGTGCGGTTTCGCCAGAGGGGCGCTTTGCACGCCTCAAACAGAGAGGAAACTGTCCACTGCCGTCTCGAAATACGGCACCAGCGGCGCGGTATAGGCGTGGCGATCCGCCAGCACGGCGGCGTTGCGGCAGAGTTGCGCCGCAAAGTCCGGGTGGCGGCCCACGTCGTCGCGGTCGACGATCTCGGCGGCGTCGCGCCAGCCGCGGCGCTGCACCTCTTCGAGGATCAGCTTCAGCCGCTGGACGCAATGCAGCGTGGAATAGACGGTCAGGTAAGCCATGTAATCGTCGAGGTCATGCCCGCAGGCCGGGTCGAACCCGTCTGCCACGAGGTCCAGCATGGTGGCCGCGTCCACGGGCCAGCTTTCGTCACCGATCAGCCATGCGAAATCCTCGGCCCCGTGGCGGATGCCCGCGTATTCGAAGTCGAACCAGCGCAGGCGGCCGGCCTCGTCCAGCGCGGCGTTCCCGGCGCGGCAGTCCCATTTGACGAATTGCGCGGCAGGGCGGTTGAGGAAGTCGGGCAGGCTGTCGCGGGGATAACGGGCGGGGATGCCGCGTTCCATCAGGGGTTCGAGGATGTCCACCGCGTCGACGAAGCTGCGCAGCCAGCCGGGGTTGTTGCCGAGGTGGGGCATGATGTCATGCAGGTCGGTCCGACGGGCGGCGGCGTGGATGCGGAAGATCGCGGCGACGGCCTCTTCGGCGAGGGCCTGTTGTACGGCGGGGCTGTGGGCGCGGATTTCCTGGTTCAGGCGGCGGTCGCCCACGTCGGCCTGGAACAGCACGTCCGCCTCGACGCCGAGGCATTCCGGCACGTCGTCGCAGAAGGGGTGCAGCTTTTGCAGGACAAACGCCTCGAGATGGGTGCGGCGGTAGTCGGGGCGCAGGGAGGCGATGACGGAGCGGCCATTCACCCGCAGCCGCACCGAGGCGCGTTTCTCGCCGCCCGGGAACGACATGTCCTCGATGGCGGAGCCAAAGAAGGCCTCGGCGGCGGCCTTCACGCGGTCGTGGCGGCGGAGGGTGCTGTTCATCGGGAGACCTGCGGCGACTTCATACAACGGATGGGACCCGCGCGTCGGGCCTAAAGACTTAACCGTTAGTCAGTGATTCGTGCAGAAGTGAGGAAGGGGCGCGGCTTGTTTGTGTCCCAAATGTGGCAGCACCGGTTTCGACTGTTTCTTGACCTAGGGGAAATTTCCGCCGTTCGGTCGTGGGGCGGAGTTTGTCGAAACAATACCCCCTGAAATCGTTAGGAAATTTGGCGAAAGCTGGGCGGTGTGGTCATAGTTCAATGATCTGAGTGGGGGCTCAGGTGTGTGCCGGGTTGGTGGGTGTTGCCGCTTTCTTCCTTGGCGCTTGGGGACATGAAAGGAGTTCAGTATGTTCAGCAGACTTTGGAATTTGCCGACCTTTGGCGGCCGCACGACCCACCACAATTCTTGGGGGCGTGGCAGCGACGGCGGTCGCGGGTCCGATGGTGGACGTGGTTCTGACGGGCACGGACGTGGGTCGGATGGGCACGGGTCGGGCGGGCTGCTCGACAACCTGTTCGGCAAGCACGCGATCAGCTTTGGCGGTACGCGCGGCGGGTCGCATGGTGGCCACGGGACTGATGGGTCGGGTCGTGGATCGCATGGCGGCCACGGGACGGATGGTTCGGGCCGTGGGACGGATGGGTCCGGTCGCGGGACCGATGGGTCGGGTCGCGGATCGCATGGCGGTCACGGAACCGATGGTTCGGGGCGCGGGACGGATGGCAGCGGGCATGGCTCGCACGCCGGCACCTCTGGCGGCTCGCACGGTTCCCACGGCGGGACCGAGGGGACTGCGGGCGGATCGCACGGTGGCAGCGGTGCCACGGGTGGCTCGCAGGCCAGCTGCTCGACCTCGTATCACAATGGTGGCGTCGAGGGGCATGGCTTCTTTGACTGGTTCAACGACCATCTCGACGGTCATTTCGGTCATCACGACGCCGGTCACGACGGTGGGGACGATGACATGGAAGGTGGCTCGCACGGGACGCATGGTGGTTCGCATGGCGGCACCGGCGCGACGGCAGGCACCGATGGGACTGGCGGTACGGGCGGCACCCACGGAACGGGCGGCACACATGGAACCGGTGGCACTGGCGGCACCGGCGGTACGGGTGGCACCGGCGGTACGGGTGGCACTGGCGGCACGGGCGGCACCTGGCCGGATGAGCCGGAAACCCCGGAAGAGCCGGAGCTGCCGGAAGAGCCCGAAGAGCACGCCGATTGCGACGGTCACACCACGCTCGACCTGACCGAGCAGGGCGCCGTCAACGTCATCAATCTGACCGAAGACCCCGATACCGGTCTGCTGTCCGGCTCGGTCGAGTATCTGGACGAGAACGGCGGGGTCGTGGGCATCGGTCACTTTGAAGGTGTCGACGAGATCACCTACCCCGATCCCAACGACCCCGATGGTCCCGACGATCTGCCGCGCGAGATCAACTACAGCGGCGCGACCTCGGACGAGTGGCCGGAAGGCATGCCGCCGAACGTCGACCTGGGCAATCTGTTCATCGAGACCGAGTGCCCCGAGGAGGAAGAACAGCCCGTCGAGGAGCCTGTCGAAGAGGACGACGACTGGTCCGGTTGCATGATCTGATGCAGCGCCAATCCTGACGCGAGTTGACGCCCGGTCCCCCGTGGATCGGGCGTTTTCGTGTGTTTTTCCAAGAGGTTGGAGAAAAAGTGCGAAGGCGATGCAAAAAGCTGGGAATCGGGGTTGACGGTCTCGGCCGTTCCACTTAGACACCGCTCCACACAGTGGGCCGTTAGCTCAGTTGGTAGAGCAACTGACTTTTAATCAGTGGGTCGCAGGTTCGAATCCTGCACGGCTCACCACTGTCCTCCCCGGAAGGGGGGATGCAGAAATCGCAAAAGCGCCTCGCCTTCGGTCGGGGCGCTTTTGCGTTTGGGACTGCTGGTTTTCCGAATGGCCTTGCAGGGGCATGCCTTAGCCCGCTGGGTACGGGCCGCCCGCCCCGGCGAGTGTGGGACGGGCGGATCGGTGCTGGCGCGGCTTACAGCAGCGCGTCGTCGAAGGTCGTCGTCCGCTCGGTGCCGTTGTCGTAGGTGATGACCCGCTCGGTCAGGGTGCCGGTCTCGTCGTAGGTCTCGAAGCTCGTCGTCCAGGCAAAGCGGTTCTCGGTGTCGGTGATGAGCCGCGTGGAGATCACGCCATCGACAAAGTCCGTCTGATCCGTCCGGCCATCGTCGAACTGCACCAGCGTCGCAACCGCCGCGCCGGTCACCGGGTCGAAGTCCTGTGTCATCTCCGTCCAGATGAAGACATCGTCGTTGTCCCACTGGCGGGTCTGCGTGCGAACGCCGGTCGTCACATCCTGCGTGTGGGCAACCACATGGCCGTTGTCGTAGACCGTCGTCAGGGTCTGGAGCACGCCGGTCGGGACATCGAAGTCGCGGGTGATCTCGGACCAGGCGAAGCGTTCGCCGGGGTCCGTCACGGTCAACACGTCCAGGGAACCCTCGACATAGGTCGCCGTCGAAACGCGCCCGTCGTCTTGAAGCACCGTGGCGGACTGGGGCCGCCCCTCTTCATCAAAGAGATGTTGCCGCTCGGTCCAATTGTAGGCGTTGCCGGTGTCGCGTTGCAGAAGATCCGTCGCCGTGCCGGTCTCTGCATCGAAGGATGCCACCACTTCGAGCCCGTTGTCGTTCAGCGTGGTGCGCTGTGTCACCCGGCCGAAGACCGCATCGAACAGCTCGGTCACGCTGGTCCAGCCGTGAGCGTTGTCCGGGTCGGAGGTGGTCTGCTGGACAAGGACACCGTCGACGAAGGTCCCGGTCGTGACGCGCCCGTCGTCATAGTCCGTCCGGCTGGAGGTCTGGCGGCCTTGCGTGTCGAACAGGTCTTCCTTTTCGGTCCATGCCGCGGTGTTGGTCGGGTCGGTTTCGAGCCGCGAGACGATCAGCCCCGTAGCCGGGTCGAAGCGTTCGTCCAGATTGCGGCCATCGTCGTATACGGTGACGGTCTGGGTGCGCTCTCCGGTCGTGGCATCGAAATATTCGTAGATCGCGTTCCACGGGCGCTTGTTGAAGGCACCGTTGAACTCGATGTGGGTCCGCTGCGTCAGGACCCCGCCGGAAAAGGTCAGGGTCAGCGTCCGTCCTTCGTCAAAGGTGGTCTGCCCCCAGGTTTGTCGCCCCAGGCTGTCGAACCGCGCTGCATGGCTTGTCCAGGCGTAGGCGTTCCCGGCGTCCTGCATTTCGAAGGACGCCACGAGACCGTTGTAGATACCGTCGTAGAAGTGGCGGTCGTCTATACGGCCATTGTCGAACACCGTGTAGCTGTGCCGCACGTGTCCGTCCGTGCCGACAACCTCGTCCAGGGAGGCCCAGCTGAAACGGTCGTCCGTGTCCGCAGCCTGGCGCAACGACGTGTCCGAAAAGAAACGGCCTTTGTGCCATATCCCGTCGTTGAAGACGATCCGCTCGATGCTGGACAGGCGGTCGTCGCCGGTGGTCAGGTCGTTCGGGTCCCGGACGATGGTCGCCCCATACCTGTCCGTGTAAACGTGAAGATAATCGTGGTTGTAGATGGCCGTGTCAAACCCGGTGCCGCCATTGATGACATCCCGGCCACCGCCACCGTCGAAGGTGTCGTCGCCCCGTTCGCCGTACATCAAGTCGTCGGCGGTCCCGCCGATCAGGATGTCGTCGCCGCGTCCGGATTGAAGATAGCTGTTGGCGGCGGCATTGCCGAACAGCAGGTCGTCGCCATCTCCGGTGGTGAAGCGATACATCGTCGTGTCGGCGCCCAGCCGGAAGATCTCGACCCCGTCGGCAAAGCTGCTGCTGCCCGCCGCCGCATTCAAGACGACATCGCGGGCAATGGCGACGGTGTTCACCACGTTTAAGCCGTCGGTATCCTCGATCAGGGGGTCGATGCCGAACTCCGCGCTGCGCAGGGCGTCGTCGTTGAAGTAGTAGGTCGTGTTGGGGTGCTCGCCGTTGCCGTGGAATTGCAGGGCAAGATCTTCGATGGTGACGCCCGCGGTGTCCCACATGGCGCCGACGAAGCGCAGGGTCCAGACGCCATCCCCCGCCGTGGCGCTTTCGCCCCAGAAACGGCGCGAGGTGAAGGTCATGTCGATGGTGTCGCCGGTGGCGGAATGGGCCTCGCCGATCGTACCGGTGAGGTTGCTGACCGCGCCGGAGGGAGAGATCAGCTGCACGATCATCTGGTCCGCGGTGACGTCGAGCCAATGCAGCGGCGACACGGTGGCGCGCAGCGTCACGCTGACGTGTTCGATGTTCACGGCCTGTGTCGCGGTCAGGGCGATGTCCGCGAATTGTGGCTGATCCGGTTCCCAGACGCCGTTCACGTCGACAGTGCTGCCGATCACCGCCGGGTCGGCGTCCACGGTCACGGTCAGCTCGTTGGCGCTGTTCCTCTGTCCTCCTCCCCAGCTTTGGGCAAGCCGCACCGCGCCGAAGGGGTCGATCTGGCCAAAGCCGTGCACGCCGGAATACAGCAGGCCGCCGCCGTTCTTGGTCGTCGCGCCATTGGCGGTGACCTGTTCGGTGCCGGTCGGCGCATTGGAAGGTTGCAGGGCCGAATAGGCGAGGATCTGCTGCACGTCGCGCCAGCCGAGGTTGGGGTTGGCGTCCAGCATCAGGGCGACGACACCGGCGGTCACGCCGGACGCGGCCAGCGCGTTGTCGGTGTTCACCTGGTAAAGCGAGGGGTCGACCTGGTCCAGCCCGGCCCCGAAGGTCCACATGCCCAGGCTGTCGTCCGCACCGTTCACACCAAGATCGCCGCTCAGGTCCAGCCCCAGCGTGTGGTTGAACAGCGAATCTGCCCCCTGCGCGATGTCCGAGAAGATCGGCGCGCCGACCAGGATCATGTCGCCCGAGGCCTCGCCCCAGAACTTGCCGCCCGTGGCGGTCATGCCGCTGACGGTGATGACCGCGCGGTTGTTGTGATCTGCATATTCCGTGACGGTGTGGTCGCGCCAATAGCCCTCTTCCTGCCATGCGCCGACCGGGGCGGCGGCGGGGGCGCTGGCGATGGTGATGATGCCCTTGCCACCCCGGCCCGTGGCCGCGAGGGTCGCGGGATCATAGGCGTCCCACAGGGTCGTATCGCGGTCCTGTTGCGGCAGCAGGACCATGATGTCCTGATCGGTGATGGTGGAGCCAAGGTAGGACACGGTCGCATCCGGGGCGACGCCCACCAGCCCCTGCCCATCGTCATCGGCGGCGATCACTCCGGCGACAAAGGTCGCCTGCGTGGCCCCGGCCTCGTAATCCGCGATCAGCGGCAGCGGGTCGATCAGCGCCAGCGCGCCGGCGTTGTAATTCGCGGTCAGATCGGGGTGGGTGTAATCGACGATGCCCAGACCGATGCCGACATGGATGCCCTCGCCGCGGTATTGCTCCCAGATGGGGGCGATGTTCAGGACGGGCGTGTCCTCGGTGATGACGTGGGAGCCGAAACCGTAGTCGTAACCGGAGAGATAGGTCTGGTAGCGGAACAGCGGGTCGGTGATGTCGGTGAAAAATGTCATGGAAATCATTTCAATAATGTTGCGGCGGTGAGAAAGGTTAAAGCAAGGTTAAGCTTTGTGGGCAATCGCGGCGCGGCGCGGGACGTGTGTATTTACGGGGCTTCCGGGTGATTCACGGACGAGTGACGGTAGGGTTCCCGCATCGCGTGAGGCTGCCACAGGGCGCTCGCGCCATATCAGGAAAAGCACCCGTCAGGGATAGACTCCGCAGGCATGGCTGGCTATTGCTCCGCCCGGTCCTTTCCTGGAGCCTCCGGTGCCGTCCGGGCGTCCTTGCAAGGGTTCGGAAAGACCGCATCCACTCCGCAACCAGACCAAGAAGCAGCCGCCGCCATGACCTCTGTATCCTCCGCCTCCTCCGATCTTGCCCGTGTCGTGGGTGACCACCGCGCCGCCGTCATCGCCAAGCGCGAGGAAGTGCAGGCCGACCGCGCTGCCCGCGTGAACCCGGGTCTGGACGGCTATGTCTGGGCGCAGACCGAGGCGCGGCTGGCGCAGGTGGTGCGCGACGCCACCGGCATCGACGAGGTGATGTTGCAGCTGGACCTGATCGACCGCGCCAAGTTCGGCGGCGATATCGCGCTGAAGGTGCCGAGCCTGCTGAAGCACGGCGGGCCGAAGCGCTTCATCGCCGAATTCCAGCCCGCGATTTCCGAGATCCTGCAATCGGAGCGCATGGCCGACATGGTCGAGGCGATCGAGCTGAAGGGCATGTACATCAACATCACGCTGACGAATGCCTGGCTGTTGGGCAGCGCCGGGCAGGTTGTGGCGATGGGCGACCAGTTCGGCCTGAACGACACCATGGCCGGGCAGAACGTGGTGGTGGACTATTCCTCGCCCAACGTGGCGAAGGTGCTGCACGCGGGCCATATCCGGTCGACCATCACCGGCGAGGTGCTGTCGAACGTCTATGACGCCTGCGGCGCGACCGTGTATCGGGTGAACCATATCAACGACTTCGGCGGTTTCGGTTTCCTGCTGGAGGGCTATCGCCGGTTCCATGACGCGATGCCGGAGGGCAGCACCGAGAACCAGCGCCTGCTGGCGGTCTACACCATCCGCCGCAGCATGGAGCGCATCGTCGAGACGGGCGCGGCCAAGGCCGACTGGCCTGCCGAGGATCGCGCCGTGGTGGACACCTATTTCCCCGGTGTCGAGGATGCCGAGGGGGCGAAGGCGGCCTTTGCCGAGTTCACGGCGGCCTCTGACGCGCGGTTCCAGGCGCTGGAGAACGGCGACCCCGACGAGGTCGCCCTGTGGGAGAAGATGGTGGAATGGTCCCTTGCGGACTTCCAGAGCTTCTACCGGCTGCTGAACATCGACATCGATTTCGTGATCGGCGAGAGCTTTTACTTCCAGGACGGTCTGGATGTGATCGCAGAGGCGATCAAGGCCGGCACGGCTTCGGTCTACACCCGCGAGGAAGCCGACGCCGCGCTGGCCGAGGTGGACCGCCTGCACGCCGCGGGCGAGATAAGCGACGGCGAGGCGGAGTTCCGCAAGCTGTCCATCGAGAAGGACTGCGGATCGACCGTGGTGCATCTGCCGGGGGGCGAGCGGTTCGTTCTGCTGCGCTCGGACGGGCGCAGCATCTACGCGACCCGCGACATTGGCGCGATCCATCGCCGCAACGAATTGTTCAACCCCGATCACATCGTCTACGTGGTGGGGCAGGAGCAGCGCTCGCACTTTGAACGGCTATTCGCCGCCGCCGAGGTGCTGGGCATGGTCAGGGACGGCAAGCCCGACCTGACGCACCTGTACTTTGGCTTCTACGTCGATGCGGAGACGGGCAAGAAGCTGTCCTCGCGCGCGTCGGTGTCCAACGTCATGGCGCTGCTGGATCAGGCCGAGAAGTATTTCCACGGTCGTCTGTCCGAGCGTGAAGGCGCGGATGCCGATGGCGCGGCGCGCCAGCTGACCGTGGGGTCGCTGGTGTTCAACGACCTCAAGCAGGACATCAAGGGATCGGTGGATATCGACGTCTCAAGCCTCGAGAACACCATCCTGGGGTTCGAGCGGGCGGGCGGCGCCTATGCCGTCTACACCGCCTGCCGAGCGCGTTCGATCCTGCGTCGCTACGGGTCCGAGCCGAAGACCGTCGAACAGATCGGGGCCTTTGAGCTGAACGCGCAGGAGGCCAAGCTGCTGCTCATGCTGCAACAGACGCCGCAGAAGGTGGCCGAGGCGGCGCGTCGTGCGAACCCGACCTACCTGCTGCGGCACCTGCTGGACATCGCGATGGAGTACAACTCGTACTACACCGTGGCGCCGGTGCTGGGCGACGACGGGGCGAATGAATCGCGCGTGCTGATTACCAAGGCGGTGCAGCTGGTGCTGGTGAACGGTCTTGCCATCTGCCACATCGACACGCCGGAAAGCATCTGAGGCCAAGAACTGCGGCACCGCGACGGTTTCGGTTTCCGTCGCGGGCTGTCATATGGTTGGGTAAGAAACCTTGCGAGAGTGACGCGTCATGCGACCCCTGTCCCCTGATCTGGAAGTGCTGGCTGGCCTTTTGGCCGCCGTGCCGGAGCTGCGCCCCGGTCTGCGCGATCCCGGCGGACTGGTGGCGGCCTGTACGGTCGAGGGCGGCGCGTTGCGGCTGGACATGGCCGCGCTGGGCGGGGCCGAGGTGCTGGCGGATGTTGTGACCGCAGCGCGGGCCGAAGGGCTGGAGGTCGCGGTTTCCGGTGACCTTCTGGAGCTGCGCGGAGCGGTGTCGGGCGACTGGGCGGCGGAGGCTTTGGCCGTGCGCCGGGAGCCGCGCGGCAAGGCCGTGGTGGAGATTTCCTCGGCCTATCCGACCGCGCCCTTGGGCCTGTGGGACATCCGGCTGGCGGTGATTTCCGACAGCGTGGCCGAGATGCTGTTGCAGGACGGCTGGGCGGTGACGCGCGAGTATTTCTCGAACGACGCGGGTCAGCAGGTGGCGACCATGGCGCGCTCGGTCTACGCCTGTGCGGCGGGCTATGTGCCGCGGGATACGCCGGGGCTGCCCGCCTATGTCTTCGAACTGGCGGATGCGCTGAAGGCCGAGCACGGCGACAGCCTGTTCGGCAAGGATGAGGCCGAGTGGCTGCCCGTGGTGCGCGATTTCGCGGTGGACGGGGTCAGCACATGGATCCGCGACGACCTGCGCGAGCTGGATATCGACATAAACAACTGGGTGTCCGAGCGCGCCCTGTGGCAGGCGCGTGATCTGGATGCGCTGGTCGAGGATATCGGCGCGCGGCTGACGGCGGCGCAGGACCCGGAGGGCGAACTGGCGGCCATGGTGCCCCTGTTGCGCGACGGGGCGGGGCGGCCCACCTATCTGGCCGCCGATATCGGCTATCACCTGAACAAGATCGCGCGTGGGTTCACCTACATGGTGGACCTGTTCCGCGAGGATCACAGCGTGTTCCGTCACCGCCTGCAAAGCGCGGTGGATGCGCTGGCCCCGGAGGCGTTCACCCTTGCCGTGCGGCTGGTGACGACGGCGGACGACGAGTCGCTGGCCTTCTTTGGCGAGGTCGCGGACCCGGATGCCGACGCGGATATCGTCGACGTGGTGGCGGTTTACGGCATTGCGCCGGTGCGGATGTGGGCGCTGCTGCCCGGCGTGCCGGTCGACGAGGTCAACGGCTTTCTGCCCGCGCTGAACGCGCTGCGCGCCCGGTGCAAGGCGGCGCCCGAGGCGGGTTTGCCCGAGACGGATGGCGACATTGCGCAGCTGGTTCTGGTCTGGCCGCTGCTGCGGCGCGTGGCGCTGGATATCCTGCGCCCCGAGGTGCTGGCCGACGTGATGCGCCGTCTGGTGAACCGCGCTGATGCCATCCCGGAGGGCTTGCTGCGCCCGGTGGGGGTGCTGCTCGAGGATATCGTGGTGCTTCTTGGGCTGGGGGATCTACCGGAACTGGCACTTGACTGACCGCTGACACCGCGTTCGGGGCAGGATTGATTTGCATCTGCCGCCATCTTGGCTAGGTAAACGGGCAAACATATCCGTCGAGGTCACCAAGCGCCCATGTCCGTTTCCATGATGTCCACCTTCGTCAAGCCGATGCACCCCGAGGGGCGCAAGTTCGTGGCGATCTTTGCCGCGATCGCGGTTGTCCTCTACCTGGTCTGGGAGCCGCTCGGCTGGATCGGCCTTGGCCTGACGGTCTGGTGCTACTACTTCTTCCGCGACCCGGAGCGGTCGACCCCCGAGCGCGAGGGGATCATGGTGTCCCCCGCCGATGGCATCGTGTCGCTGCTGGAGCCTGCCGTGCCCCCCGCCGAGCTGGGTCTGGGCGAGGCGCCGATGGTGCGCATCTCGGTCTTCATGTCGGTGTTCAACTGCCATGTGAACCGACTGCCCACGGCGGGCGTTGTGGACAAGGTGGCCTACCGTCCGGGCAAGTTCCTGAACGCCTCGCTCGACAAGGCGTCCGAGGACAACGAGCGCAACGGGCTGGCGGTCACCATGGAGGACGGGCGTCGCTATGGCGTGGTGCAGATCGCGGGCCTCGTGGCGCGGCGCATCCTGTGCTGGACTAAGGACGGCGACCGTCTGGCGCGGGGCGAGCGGTTCGGGCTGATCCGCTTTGGCTCGCGTCTGGACATCTACCTGCCCGAGGGCGTGACGCCCACGGTGCGCATCGGTCAGACCATGGTGGCGGGCGAGACGGTCATCGCCGACCTGACCGGACAAGTGAAAGAGTAAGGCGGACCCATGTCAGAGCAGCCAGACGAAACCGAAGCAGAGACCGACGCCGCGGTGGAGTCTGGTGCGACGCCGGATCGGCGCGAGGTCAGCCTCGTGCTGCTGATCCCCAACATGGTCACGCTGATGGGCCTGTCCTTCGGCCTGACGGCGATCCGTTTCGCCATGGAGGGGCATTTTTCATGGGCGGTGTTCCTCATCATGCTGTCGGCGCTGGCGGACCTGTTCGACGGGCTCTTGGCGCGCAGGCTGGGGGCGCAGTCCGAGATGGGCGCGCAGCTGGACTCGCTGTCGGATTTCCTGTGCTTTGGCGTGGCCCCGGCGATCCTCGTCTACGAGGTGCATCTGCATGACTTCGGCGGGCTGGGGTGGATCTTTGCCCTGATCTTTGCGGTTTCGGCCTGTCTGCGGCTGGCGCGGTTCAACGTGATGAGCGGGCAGGCGGAGCCGGGGGAGGAGCCGAAGCGCTACTTTGTCGGCGTGCCTGCGCCCGCGGGGGCGCTGTTGGGGCTGTTCCCGGTATTCCTGTCCTACGTGGGCGTGCTGGACGCGGGGCAGGCGCCGCTGCTGGTCTGTCTCTGGCTGGCCTTCGTCGGCGCGCTGATGATCTCGAAGCTGCACACGCCGTCGCCCAAGGGCGTGAAGGTGCCGCGTCGTCTGGTGGCGGTGCTGTTCTTTGCGGTGGTGATCGGCATGGGGCTGGTGTTCACCCGGCCCTGGGTGCTGCTGGTGGTGGTCGACCTGGCCTATCTGGCGGTGATCCTAGGCGCGCTGGTCAAGGCGCGGGGCCGTCTGTTTGGCTGAGCGCGGGGACGATTTCTCGACGAGAAATCGGGGGCGCTTGGGGCGTTAGGTGGTATCTCCGGATCGAAGGGCGAGGGGCGCTGCCCCTCGCGCTCCCCGAGGTATTTTGGTCAAGATGAAGGGAAAGGGGCGCAGCGTGGTGAATGCTGCGCCCCTTTTCGTGTTCGTGTGTCAGGCGGTCAGACGATCGCGCCCAGTTCCAGGCCGACGATGAACGGGTCGTGGTCGGAGGAGGCATAGACGCCGTCGTTGTAGAAGGCCGGGTCCTTGAACGAGGTGTCGTAGTTCAGCAGGTCCGGCTCGTCGGCGTTGATGTGCCATTCGGTGACGCCCGTGACGGAGCTGGCCAGCGACGCATCGGCAAGGCCCTGATCCAGCGTGCCGCGCTGGCCGTCGAAGACGTAGGAATAGGCTTCGTCCTGACCGATGAAGGCGTCGATCAGGTCCACCAGGCCCGCGTCATCGTCGAGGTACTGGACGGCGTCTTCCTCGGCGTAGGAGTTCATGTCGCCGAGCAGCAGGTAGTTCGTGGTGCCGCCGCCGTTGTAGGTGTTGGCGATCCAGTCGGCCAGTTCCACCGCGCCGTCGAGACGCGCGCCGTTCCAGAAGCCCTGACCGTCGCCCTGTTCGTAGTTGGCATCGGCGTAGAGGTTGGCTAGCAGACCTTCGACCGTGGCGAATTGCGCGTGGGTCGGGTTGTTGGTCAGCCAGTTCTCCGCGCTGGTGGCCAGCGAGTCGAGGCCGCTCGCGCCCTTGGACTTGAAGTGCGAGGAGACCACGGTGAAGGTGTTGCCGTCGGCGTCTTCGAAGGTCGCGGCCACCGAGGGGCGGTTGCGTTGGTAGTCGTCGAAGCTGCCGCCGATGATCGCGGTCAGCGCCGTGCCGATGGCTGCCGTGGCATCGGCGGAGGCCTCGGTGTAGACCAGAACCTCGGAATGCAGCAGCGTCACCGAGGCGGCGTCGTAGATGATGCCCGTGGTGATCGCGTCCGTGCCGATGAAGTCACCGGTGCCGGTCGGATCGACATAGGCGTAGCTGGCGGCGGTGCCTTCGGCGTTCAGCAGGTCGACCAGCGTGCCGATGGCGGTGGTGCCGTTGTTCTCGATCTCCTGCAGGGCCAGGACCTCGGCGCCGGTGCCGATGATGCCCTCGACGATCTTGGCCGACTGGCGGGCGAATTCCCCGGCGTTGTCCGCACCGCGCGGGTCGAGGTCACCGTTCGGGCCGGTGGCGTTCGATCCCTCGTCCAGCGTGGTGAAGAAGTTCAGCACGTTATAGGAGGCCACCTGCAGCGTGCCGCCCACGTCCGCCGGAGTTGTCTCGCGCGGGTTGGTGTCGTTGAACACGAGCGTGTCGGTGACCTGCAACGTCCATTCGCTGAAGGCATAGGTCAGCACACCCTCGACCGGCTGAGCGATCTCGGTGCCCAGGCGCACGGTGGTCCCGGCGTCGCCGAAATCGTCGCCGCTGTCGAGATACCCGTTGCCGTTGTCTCCCGCGCCGCCCGGCAGGTACGCAAAGCTGTCGGGGTTCTGGGCGCCGTTCAGGTCGTCCAGCAGCAGCGAGGCATTGGCATTGCCCTCGTTGTGCGCGGCGATCTCGGCGGCTTGGGTCTGGGCGTCATAGAGCTGCGTCGCCTGCGTCAGGTTGCCCGCCGCGATGGCGATCTGGCCATAACGGTCGAGGTTGAAGTTGGTGGTCACGGTCAGCGCGTCCGAGGTGCCGGAGGTCACCGAGAGGCGCATGCCTTCGTACTGCTCCCACTCTTGCGCCACGTCCGGGGACAGGGCGATCACGGTGGCCGGGGGCAGGGGGTTGCCGGAGGACTGGACGATGACGCCCGAGACCGAGGTGATCTCGGTCAGGCCGAAATACTCGTCCACGCTGCCTGTGACCTCGACCAGGTCGCCCAGCGTCACGGCATAGCCGCCGTTGGTGTAGACGTAGATGCCTTCGGAGGTGAGGATATTGCCGTCGTCGTCGGCGGCCTCCTCCTGCACCCAGAAGCCCACGTCGCTGACCGCCGTCACGATGGCCGACACGGTGACCTGCTGGCCGTCGAGGGCCGATGCCGCGCCGTCGCCCTGGATGTCAGAGATCAGCGTGATGTCGGCGACCGGCGGTTCCACCGTGGCCTCTGGGTCGGAGGTGATGAAGATGTTGTCGACGTACAGCGCCTCGGACGCGGCGTTGCTGTCGAATTCCACGATCAGCTGGGCGGTGTTCACATCCGCGCCGACGGTGGCGGCGAGGGTCATCCACGTGCCCTCGATGCCGAGGTCGTCGATGTCCTGCCCGGTGGTGTCGATCAGGGTGACGTCGCCCTGATCGGTGGCGATGTAGATCTTCAGCAGGTCGTCGGATTCGTAGCCCGTCGAGTTCAGGAAGGCGTCGATGGAGAAGGTCAGCTCGCCGATCGCCGTCAGGTCCATGGCGTCGAAGGACAGGCGCAGCAGGCCGTCGCTGTCGGACAGCTCGTAGCCCTGCACGCCGTCCGAGAAGCTGCCCACGTCGCCGGTGAAGCTTTGTACGCCGATATAGTCGCCGTCCGACAGGCCCACGTCGCCGCGGGTGTTCACCCATGTCAGGTCATAGCCCAGAAGGCCTGCCGAGGCGGCTGTCGAGTCCACCGAGGCGAGGCCGGGGATGTTCGGCACCTCGGCCTCTTCGCCCAGGGCGGTGGGGCCGTCCGAGGCGTCGGCCAGTTCGTAGCGGCCGCCGGTGGCTTCGGTTTCGAAGCTCTGGGTCAGCTGGAAAACCTCGTTCAGCGCGATCCTGTCGAGGTACAGCGCCTCCGACGCGGCGTTGGAGTCGAATTCCACCACCAGCGCAGCGGAGGTCACGGCGGCGTCCAGCGTGGTCTTGAGCGTCAGCCATTCGCCTTCGATCCCGAGGTCGTCGATGTCCTGCCCGGTGCTGTCGAGCAACGTCACGTTGCCCTGGTCGGTCTGGACGAAGATGCGGACGAGGTCGTCGCTTTCCCACCCGGTTTCGGTCAGGAAGGCATCCAGAGAGACCTTGACCACCGTGTTGTCGGCCCGCGCCGACAGGTCGATGGTGTCGAAGGTCAGGCGCAGCAGGCCGTCGCTGTCGGACAGCTCATAGCCCTGCACCCCATCGGTGAAGCTGCCGACATCTCCGGTAAAGCTTTGCACGCCGATGAAATCACCGTCCGAGATGCCGCTGTCGTTGCGGGTGTTCACCCATTGCAGGTCATAGCCCCACAGGCCGTCCGAAGCCTCGGTGGAATCCACCGACGCCAGTCCCGGCACGTTCGGCAGGTCGACGACCTCGCCCAGTTCCGTCAGGGCGCCCGCAGCCGGGTCATAGTCGTAGCGGCCGCCGGTGGCCTCGGTCTCGAAGCTCTGGATCAGGCTGATCGGGTCCCAGAGGTCGCGGACCGAGACGGTGATTGCCTGTTCGTCCGTCGCACCGAATTCGTCGGTGACGAGGACGGTCAGGTCGTAGGTGTTGTCGCCGTTGGCGTCGGCGGGGGCTTCGTAATCCGGGGAGGCGTTGAAGGTGATGACCCCCGCGCCGTCGATGGAGAAGAGCGCCGCGTCGTCGCCGGTCAGCGCGTAGGTCAGCGCCGCGCCGTTGTCCACGTCGGTGGCCGAGACGGTGGTCACGGCGGTGGCGTTCTCGTCGATGGTGATCGCCGCGTCGGAGACGGTCAGGACGGGCGCGTCGTTGGTGCCGGTGACGGTCACGGTGACGGTCGCGGTGTCGGTGCCGCCAAAGCCGTCATCGACGGTGTAGGTGAAGGTATCCTCGACGGTTTCGCCCTCGGCCAGCGCGTCGAAGGCGGGGGTGTAGACGATCTGGGTGCCGTCGAAGGTGACGGTCGCGCCGAGCGCCGAGGTCGCATCGACCGCCGTGATGGTGATCGTGTCGCCGTCGAACTCGGTGTCATTCGCCAGCAGGTCGGCGGCGGCGAGGGTGGTGGCCTCTGTCTCGGTCGTGGCGGCGGTGTCGTCGCCTGCGAGGACCGCGTTGTTGGTGCCGTCGAGGAAGAGGGTGAAGTCATCGGCGGCGAAGTAGAGCGCCTCGATGTTCTTCAGCACGTCGATGCTGACGACCGCGCCGCTGTCGTCGGTCTGGGTGACGATGGCGGTGGAGGCGTTGAGCGCGTGGTGATACTTGCCCTTGCGCAGGCCAAAGAGGTCGATGTCGGCGTCGAGGATCGAGCCGGTATATTCCACGGTGTCGAACCCGCGCCCGCCGTCGATGATGTCCAGACCCAGCGAGGCCACAATGGTGTCATCGCCCGAGCGGCCAAAGATCAGGTCGGTGCCATCGGTCCCGGTGAGGGAATCACCGCCCTTGGTCCCGACCTCGAAGTTGAACGGGTTGTGGCCGCGCGCGTGGCCGTGGCCCTTTGACTGAAACGGTTTGAAAAACATCGAAATCCCCCGGTTGTGCCCGTTCTGAATGCGTCAGGCTGTGGGTGACAGCGTTTGGTAACAACGGTGTTACGTCCAGCACACATTTGCGTCGCTACACGCGGAAGGCGAAATTTTGCCAATTGGTCCAGATTTTGAATGGCTTTTAGGCAGGTGCCCTAGCGGCAGGGGTGGCCGTGCAAACATGTGACCTTGCGGCATGTCATATGTGGACAGGTCAAAGGGCGGTACGAATTTCGTGGGGGTGATTCGCAACGTCCGGCTTTGGCGGTGCCTTTTGGCGCTCGCCCGATGGATGAAAAGTCTCACCGAATGGATAGGCGCTAGACGTATGCGTGAATTTGCATATATAGCGGGACGGATTTTGACACGAGGGGACCCATGGCTTTGCAAACCTATGTTCGGCCGCAGATTTTGGCGCTGATTACGGCACTCGTGGCGCTGCCCGCCCTGGCGCAGCAGACGCTGGAGGTGACCGAGACCCCGATCATCGAATGGAAATCCGTCTATGGCCGGGTCGAGGCGCGCGATCAGGTGCCCGCGCGGGCGCGGATCGGTGGCACCGCCGAGGCGCTGGACGTGGTCGAGGGCGACCGGGTGGAGCAGGGGCAGCAGATCGCGCTCGTCGAGGACAACAAGCTGCAGTTCCAGATCGACGCCATCGACGGGCGGCTGGAATCGCTGACCGCTCAGCTGGAGACGGCGCAGGCGGATCTGGAGCGCGGCACCTCCCTGCGGGAACGCGGAGTCATCACGGCGCAGCGGCTGGACCAGTTGCAGACGGCGGTGGACGTGATCGAGGGCGAGATCCGCGGCCTGACCTCGGAACGGCAGGTGGTGATGCAGCAGATCGACGAGGGCAAGGTGTTGTCCCCGGCGACGGGCGTGGTGCTGTCGGTGCCGATCTCGCGCGGGTCCGTGGTGGTCCCGGGCGAGGCGGTGGCGGTGATCGCGGGCGGCGGGGTCTACCTGCGGCTGGCGATCCCCGAACGCTATGCGGGGGATTTGCAGGAAGGCGCGGATATCGAGATCGGCACCGGCGCGGACAGCGAACGCCAGACCGGGCGACTGGTGAAGCTGTATCCGCAGATCGAAGGCGGCCGCGTGCAGGCGGACGTGGAGGTCGAGGGGCTGGACGGGCGCTTTGTCGGGCGGCGGATGCCGGTGCGGCTGCCCGTGGCGGAACGGCAGGCGATCCTTATCCCCGAGGCGGCGTTGCACCGCAGCGGGGGACTTGATTTCGTGGCCGTGCAGGATGATCGCGCGGCGCTGGACCGCGTCGTCGTGCCGGGGGCCGAGGTGGTCCGCGAGGGCGTGGCTTGGCGTGAGATCCTCACCGGCCTCGCGGCGGGCGACACCATCGTGATCGCGGAGTGAAGCCGATGCAGGACGAGACACCTCCGAAGGGCAACCTTGGCATCGCGGGCCGGTTGACGCAGGCCTTCATCCGCTCGCCGCTGACGCCGCTGTTCCTGATGGCGTCGCTTGCGGTGGGGCTGATCGCGCTCATGAGCCTCCCGCGCGAGGAAGAGCCGCAGATTTCCGTGCCGCTGGTGGACATCCACGTTCAGGCCGACGGGCTGGAGGCGGTGGACGCGGTGAAGCTGATTACCGAGCCGCTGGAGACCATCGTCAAGGGCATCGACGGCGTGGAACACGTCTATTCGGACACGCGCGACGATCACGTCATGGTCACGGCGCGGTTCCTCGTGGGCATTCCTTCGGACACGGCGATCTTGCGGGTGCGGGACAAGCTCCTGTCGAACCTGTCGCGGATTCCGGTCGGCATCCCAGAGCCGCTGATCGTCGGGCGGGGCATCAATGACGTGGCCATCGTGTCGCTGACCTTTGCCCCCACAGAGGGGCAGGACGACGTGACCGCCGCCGACCTGACGCGCATCGCCCGCGAGGTGCAGGTGGAGCTGGCAAAGATCCAGGACGTGGGTCTGACCTATATCGTGGGCGAGACCGACGAGGCGCTGCGCGTGGCCCCCGACCCGGAGCGGCTGGCGCTGAATGGCGTGACGCTGCAACAGCTTGTCAGCAAGGTGCAGGGGGCGAACACCGCGGCCCCCGCGGGTCTGCTGCGCGATGGCGGCGAGCAGATCGGGCTGGCGATTGGCAAGACGCTGTCGACCCCCGCCGAGATCGGCAACCTGGAACTGACCACCCGCGACGGACGCACCGTCTACGTGCGGGATGTGGCGGATGTGGCCTATGTCTCGGACACGGACGAGCAGCATGTGGCGACCTGGAGCCGTGGGCCTGAGGGCGCCGAACGCCGCCCCGCCGTGACGCTGGCGCTGGCCAAGCGCGCGGGTGCCAATGCCGTGCTGGTGGCCGAGCAGATCCTGCACCGGGTGGAGGCCATGGAGGGCCACCTGATCCCGGATTCGGTTCATGTCGAAGTCACCCGCGACTATGGCGAGACGGCGGACGAGAAGGCCAACGAATTGTTGTTCCACCTTGGTCTGGCGACGGTGTCCATCGTCGTGCTGGTGCTGCTGGCGATTGGCTGGCGCGAGGCGATCGTGGTGGCTCTGGTGATCCCGGTGACGATCCTGCTGACGCTCTTTGCGGCCTATATCATGGGGTATACGCTGAACCGGGTGTCTTTGTTCGCGCTGATCTTCTCCATCGGTATTTTGGTCGATGACGCCATCGTGGTGATCGAGAACATCGCGCGGCACTGGTCGCTGCATCCGCGCAAGTCGCGCATGACCGCTGCCATCGAGGCCGTGGCGGAGGTCGGCAACCCCACCATCGTCGCGACGCTGACCGTGGTGGTGGCGCTGTTGCCGATGCTGTTCGTGTCGGGCCTGATGGGGCCGTACATGAGCCCCATTCCGGCCAATGCCTCGGCGGCGATGATCTTTTCCTTCTTCGTCGCGGTGATGATTACCCCCTGGCTGATGCTGAAGATCGCCGGGCGGGCGAAGGTCGCGGATCATGGCCATGACGGGCATGGGTCGGCCACGGGGCTGGGCCGGTTCTACGCCGCCGTGGCGCGGCCGATCCTGCGGTCGAAGGCCGTGTCGGGCCTGTTCCTGCTGGTGGTGATCGTGGCGTCCTTCGGGTCGCTGACGGCGCTCTATACGAAGGACGTGACGGTCAAGCTACTGCCGTTCGACAACAAGTCGGAACTGGCCGTGATGATCGACCTGCCCGAAGGCACGGCGGTGGAGGTCACGGATCGCGTGGCCTCGGATGTGGCGCGCATCGCGCTGGGGGTCGAGGAGGTGCGCACGGCGCAGACCCATGCGGGCACCCCGGCTGCGTTCAATTTCAACGGGTTGGTGCGGCACTACTTCCTGCGCGAGAACCCCGAGATGGGCGAGGTGCAACTAAACCTGACCAACAAGACCGAGCGCGAGCGGACCTCGCATGATATCGCGCTGGACCTGCGCGACATGCTGAAGGCGGTGAAGCTGCCTGATGGCGGCGTGCTGAAGGTGGTCGAACCGCCGCCCGGTCCGCCGGTGATTTCGACCCTGCTGGCCGAGATCTACGGTCCCGATCCCGAGACACGCCGCGCCGTGGCGGAGCGGGTGCGCGCGGCCTACGAGAGCGTGCCTTTCGTGGTGGACGTGGATGACAGCTACGGTGAGCGTCCGCGCCGGCTGCGGGCGAAGCTGTCGACCTCGGACCTTGATTTCTATGCCGTGCAGGAGGCCGACGCGCTGGAGACACTGCGGCTGCTGAACTCGGACACGCCGGTGGGTTATTCGCATCGCGGCGAGGGGCGGCGGGCCATTCCCATCGTGATCGCGCGGGCGCGGGCGGATCGGACGATGGATCAGCACACGCTGTCCATCCCTGTCCCCGCCAACGCCATTCCCGGCGGGCGCGGCGTGGTGGAACTGGGCGATATCGTCACGGTCACGGAGGAGCGCGCCTCCTATCCGATCTTTCGCCACAACGGCTATGACGTGGTGATGGTGACGGGCGAGCTGGCGGGGGATTTCGAGGCACCGCTGTACGGGATGCTGGCGGTCAGAGATGCGCTGGACGCGATGGACTGGACGGACCTGGAAAAGCCCGTGATCCGCATGAACGGCCAGCCCGAGGAGACCCTGACGCCGACCCTGCTGTGGGACGGTGAATGGGAGGTGACATGGGTCACCTTCCGCGACATGGGCGCGGCCTTTGGCGTGGCGCTGCTGGGGATCTACATCCTCGTCGTGGCGCAGTTTGGCAGCTTCCGCCTGCCGCTGGTGATCCTGACCCCGGTGCCGCTGACCTTTCTTGGCATCATGGGCGGGCACTGGCTGTTCCACGCGCCGTTCTCGGCCACGTCGATGATCGGGTTCATCGCGCTGGCGGGGATCATCGTGCGGAACTCGATCCTGCTGGTGGACTTCATCCGCCATGCCGACCCCGAGGGGAAGGTCAGCATAGACACGCTGATCGAGGCGGGGGCCACGCGGTTCAAGCCGATCCTGCTGACCGCGCTGGCGGCGATGATCGGGGCGGCGGTGATCCTTGCGGACCCGATCTTTCAGGGGCTGGCGATTGCGTTGATGTTCGGGCTGTTGTCGTCCACGGCGCTGACGGTGCTGGTGATCCCGGCGATCTACCGGGTGTTCAAGTCCTGAGGTCTCAGCGCCCGGAAATGAAAACGGCGCCCTTTGCGGGGCGCCGTTTCTGTTTGCGGGTCCGGGATCGGATCAGTCCAGCGCGGCCTTGACCGCTTCCATCGCGTCGCCGCCGTCCTTGGTGGTGACGCCGTCCAGCCAGCCGTCCAGAACGCCGGTGTTGGCCGAGAGCCATGCCTGCGCGGCGTCCTTGGGATCCTTGCCGTCGTCGAGGATCGCGCCCATGATCTCGTTTTCCATGGCGAGGGTGAATTCAAGGTTGCCCAGCAGCTTGCCCACGTTCGGGCAGGCCTCGACGTAGCCGGCGGACGTGTTGGTGTAGACGGTCGCGCCGCCGAGGTTCGGGCCAAAAAAATCGTCGCCGCCCGTCAGGTAGGACATGTCGAAGTTGGCGTTCATCGGGTGCGGTTCCCAGCCGAGGAAGACGACCGGCTCGTCGCGGCGGTCTGCGCGCGAAACCTGGGAGAGCATGCCCTGCTCGGAGGATTCCACCACCTCGAAGCCCGACAGGTCAAAGGCGTTGTCGTCGATCATCGACTGGATCAGGCGGTTGCCGTCGTTGCCCGGCTCGATGCCGTAGATCTTGCCGTCGAGCGCGTCCTTGTGTGCGGCGATGTCGGCGAAGTCCTTGATGCCCAGATCGGCGGCGGCCTTGTTCACGGCGAGGGTGTACTTCGCGCCTTCGAGGTTGGCGCGGACGGTGTCGACGGTGCCCTCGTCACGGTACTTGGCAATGTCGGCTTCCATCGTCGGCATCCAGTTGCCGAGGAAGATGTCCACGTCCTTGGACGCGAGCGAGGTATAGGTGACGGGGACCGAGAGGACTTTGACGTCGGTGCCGTAGCCGAGGGCCTCGAGCACGACCGAGGTTGCGGCGGTGGTGGCGGTGATGTCGGTCCAGCCAACGTCGGACATGACGATGGTGTCGCAGTCGGCAAAGGCCGTGGTGGCGGTGAGGGCCGTGGTCAGGCCGAGGGCAAGCTTGAGCTTCATGGATCGAGTCTCCGCTGTTGGTTTTTGATTGCGCGCAGCATCGGGGAAAGCGGCGCGGGCTTCAAGCGGTGTTGACTCGTCCGTCAAGAACGATGCGCCCCGGCGGCCCGAAGGGAGCCGTCACCGCCGGGGCATTCCCCTGTCGGGGAGGGATCAGGCCGCCGTTGCCTGCTGCGCGGGGGCGGAGGCGGCCATGGATTTCGGGTAGCGGACAAAGAGTATGGCCGGGTAGGCGAGGCCCTCCTCGCGGATGGTCTGCGCGAGGTTGCCCAGCGTGGTGGCGGCGTGGCGCTCGTCCCTGGTCGAGACGGAGGCGACGATGTCCACGGGGCAGTCCGCGGGCGTCCCGGCGGCGATCATGTCGCGGCTGACCTCCTCGGCCTTTTCCACGGCCATGTACAGCGCCACGGCGGTGCCGGGATGGGCGAGCCGCGCGCGCGAGGGCGCGGCGTCGCCGGGGCGGCACTGGCCGGTGGTGATGGCGAAGGTGTCGATCTCGCCGCGCTCGGTCAGCGGCTTTTGCAGGCTGGCGGCGGCGGCGGAGGCGGCGGTGATGCCGGGGACGATCTCTGTCTCGATGCCTGCCGCTTTGGCCGCTTCGAGTTCTTCGGTGGCGCGGCCAAAGACCGAGGGGTCGCCGGATTTCAGGCGCACGATGCGGCGGCCCTTCAGGGCTTCGTTCACGATCATGCGGTCAATGGTGGCCTGCGGGATGGCGTGGGCACCGACGTCCTTGCCGACGTAGATGCGGTCTGCGTCGCGGCGGGCGAGTTCCAGCACCTCGGGGTCGACGAGGCGGTCGTAAAAGATGACGTCGGCCTGTTGCAGGCGCTGCACGGCGCGCAGGGTCAGAAGGTCGCGGGCGCCGGGGCCAGCGCCGACGAGGGCGATGTGGCCCTTTTCGGCGGGGGCCTGACCGGCGGCGATGGCGTCCTTCAGGATCTCGGCGGCGGCGCGTTCGCGGCCCGCGAGGTGGGCGCGGAAGGCCTCGCCGTTGAAGGCCCATTCCCAGAAGCCACGGCGCTGGCGGTGCGGGATGTTCTGCGCCACCGCGTCGCGCAACCTTCCCGCGAGGGCGACGAAGGAGCCGAGGCGGGGGGAGAGCATGGTCTCGATCTCGGTCTTGATCGAGCGGCCAAGGACGGGGGCCGCGCCTTCGGTGCCGATGGCGATGACCACCGGGTCGCGGTCGACGATCGAAGGCGTGACGGCGTCGCACATGTCGGGGCGGTCCACGACGTTGACGACGGCACCGTGACGGCGGGCGTGGTCGGCCAGCGCGGCGTCCAGCGCGGGGCAGCCGGTGGCGATGAAGGTCAGCGCGGCGTTGTCGAAGGTCGCGGGCGTCAGGGTCGGGTGATGGTCGGCGCGGCCAGAGGCGACGAGGCCCGCCAGTTCCGGGTCGAGGTCCGTTCCGAGGATGCGGATGGCGGCCTCGGTTTTCAGGACGAGGCGGGCCTTGCGGGCGGCGTCTTCTCCGCTGCCGCAGATCACGACGCGACGACCGTCCATACGCAGGAACATCGGGAAGTTCTTCATGCTTTCATCCTTCCAAACGCAGAAAAGGCCGCCGACACGCCTGCACCATGGTTGGTCACAGGAGGGTCGAGCAGCCTTGCTCGGGTGAACCCGGAGATTCGGGAAAGGACAGCGCCGTTGCCGTCTTGGGATCAGCAAGCGCCCGTGGGGGCAGGATTTCAAGGGGGATTGCTGCGCTGCGGCAGGGGGCGCGGGGCATCTGCCTGAATTTTGGGCGAATGCCCCGCGCTTTGCTGGGTCCGTGGTCTGTCAGTGATCCTTCGCCAGATGCGCCTCGCCGCCGAGGACGCGGCCCAGAAGGCGGCGGAGGCGGTCCTTGCCGCCCTCGATGAGGTCGTACATCGACGGCACCAGCAGCAGCGACAGGACGGTGGACAGAAGCAGGCCGCCGATCACCGCGATGGCCATGGGCGCGCGGACCTCGCCGCCCTCGCCATGGGCCAGCGCAGAGGGAACCATACCGGCGGTCATGGCGATGGTGGTCATGATGATCGGGCGGGCGCGCTTGTGCGCGGCGTCGATCATGGCCTCGGCCCGGGTCAGGCCGCGATGGCTTGCCTCGATGGCGAATTCCACCAGCATGATGGCGTTCTTGGTCACGATCCCCATCAGCATCAGGAAGCCGATGACCACCGACAGGCCGATGCCCGCGCCGTAAAGATACAGCGCAAAGATCGCGCCGCCGATGGCGAGGGGCAGGGAGAGGATGATCGTTACCGGGGTCACGAAGCTGTGGAAGAGCAGCGTGAGAACCACGTAGACCAGCATCACACCGGCGGCCATGGCGACGGCGAAACCGCCGAAGATCTCGCCCATGGTCTCGGCATCGCCGGCGGCCTGGATGCGCGCGCCCTCGGGGAGGGTTTGCGCCTCTGGCAGGGTGTCGATGGCGTCGGTCGCCTGGCCCAGAAAGTAGCCATTGGCGAGGGTGCCACCCACTTCGACGCGGTATTCGCGGTCGTAGCGTTCGATGGTAGAGGGGCCGGTGGCAAGGCGGAAGTCGGTCACGGCGGCCAGCGGGATCATCGCGCCCGAGGCCGTGCGCAGGCGCAGGCCCTGAAGCCGGGCGAGGTCGTCGCGGGCGGCTTGCTCGACGCGGACGCGCACCGGGACCTGCACAGGGCCTGCGTCGAATTGCGCGAGGTTGGCGTCGCTGTCGCCCACGGTGGCAAGGCGCACCGCCGAGGCGATGGTGGCCGCATCGACACCCAGTTCGGCAGCGAGCTGCGGGCGCGGGATGATCTGCACCTCGGGACGGGCGAGGGAGCTTTCGACCGCCACGTCGCGCAGTTCCGGGAGGCGGGCCATGCCCGAGGCCATCTGCTGCGCGGCGGCCTGCGCGGCCTCCTGCGTCGGGGCCAGCAGGTTGATGGCGACGTCACGCACGCCTTCCTCGTTCAGGACGTAGATGCGGGTGTCGGGGACGTCCTGCAACAGGTGTTCCATCTCGGCGGTGATCTCTGGCCCGCTGCGGTCGCGGTCCTCGCGTGCGCCGAAGTTGACGCGGATCTTGGCCTCGGTGTCGGAGGTGCCCTGCACGAAGACGCTGCGCATTTCGGGGACCTGCTCCAGCAGGGCGGTGATGTCGCGGGTGGTGGCCTCGGTTTCGGCCATGGTCGCGCCGGGCGGCAGTTCGACGGTCACGGTGGCGCGGCCGCTGTCCGAGGCGGGGACGAATTCCTGCGGCAGCAGCGTCGCGGAATAGAGCGAGGCGGCGAAGATGCCGAAGCCGATGAGAAGGGTGACAAGGCGGTGGCGCAGGGTCCAGCCGAGGATCTTGAGGTAGCGCTTCATCAGCGCGCCGTCCTCGTGGTGGCCCTGACCCTCCTTGGAGCGCATGAAATGCGCGGCAAAGAGCGGCGTGATGAGGCGGGCGACCAGCAGCGAGAACAACACGGCCACGGCGACCGTTAACCCGAACTCCCTGAAGAACTTGCCCGCGATGCCCGGCATGACGCCCACGGGGGCAAAGACCGCGACGATGGTCAGCGAGATGGCGATGACGGTGGTGCCGATTTCCGACGCCGCCTCGACCGAGGCGTCATAGGCGTTGCGGCCCATCTGGATGTGGCGGACGATGTTCTCGATCTCGACGATGGCGTCGTCGACGAGGATGCCCACGACCAGCGTGATGGCCAGCAGGGAGATGGTGTTCAGGGTGAACCCGAGGATGTCCATCACGAAGAAGGTCGGGATGATCGATAGCGGCAGGGCCACCAGCGTCACCACGGTCGCGCGCCAGTCGCGCAGGAAGAGCATGACCACGAGGATGGTCAGCGCCGCCCCTTCGAGCAGGGTGTTGATCGCGGTGTCGTAGTTCGAGCGCGTGTAGGTCGTCGCGTCGTCGATTTGGGTAAAGGTGATGTCGGGGTATTGCGCGGCCAGCTTGTCGAGCTCGGCGCGGGCGTTGTCGGCGGCGAGCAGGTCGGATTCACCGGACGCGCGGAAGATGCCGAAGGCCACCACGGGCTTGCCGTCGAGCAGCGCGAAGCTTTCGCGATCCGCCGCGCCGTCGCTGATGCGGGCGATCTGGTCCAGACGGACGGTGCCGCCCGAGGGCAGCTGGATGCGCTTGGCCCCCAGATCGTCCAGCGTCTGCGCCGCGCCAAGCGCGCGGATGGCGATCTGCTGGCCTTCCAGACGGCCTTCGCCGCCGCCCGCGTCGAGGTTCTGTGCGCGCAACTGGCCGTTGACCTCGGAGGTGGTCAGCCCGTGTGCCAGTAGGCGGTCGGGGTCGAGGTCCACGGCGATCTCGCGCTCGGCGCCGCCGATGCGTTCGACGCTGCCGACGCCCTTGGCCCCTTGCAGCGTGGGGGCGACCACGTCGTCCACCAGCGTCGACAGTTCCTCGATGGTGCTGCTGTTGCCGGAGACGGCGTAGGTCAGGATCGAGCCGCCGATGACCTCGACGCGGCGGATCACCGGCTCGGTCGCAGCGTCGGGCAGGTCGCCACGGGCGGCGGCCACCGCGTCCTTGACGTCGTTCAGCGCGCGATCTGTGTCGACGTTGATCTCGAATTCCACGGTCAGGCTGGCAGAGCCGTCATTGGCGGTGGACGTGATGTGGCGCACGCCCTGTACGTTGGCCAGTTCGTCCTCGATGGGGGTGACGATCTGGGTGACGATCTCGGACGGGCCGGAGCCCGCGAGCGAGGTGCTGACGGAGATCACCGGAAGGTCCACGTTGGGCATCCGGGTCACGGCGAGGTTGTTGAAGCTGAAGATCCCCACCACCATCAGGACGAGGAAGAGGGCGATGGGCGGGACGGGCTTTTTGATCGCCCAGGTCGACATGTTCATGGCGGGCGGTCCTTATTCGCTGGCGGCGGATTGCGCAGTAGCTGTGCCCGTTTCCGGACCAGTGTCCGGGCTGAGCGGGCGCACGGTGTCGCCGTCGCTGAAGAACCCTGCGGCGCGGGCGAGGACGGTTTCGCCCTCGGTCAGCCCGTCGAGGATCTCGCGCCGCCCGTCCCAGATCAGGCCGGGGGTGACGGGCTGGCGGTGCAGCACGCCATCGGTGACGGTAAAGACATAGGCCCCGGAGGTCTGGTCGATCACGGCAGAGACGGGAACGCCCAGCGAGTCGCGCTCGGTGGTGATGATCCAGCCGCCCGCAAAGAGGCCGGGGCGCAGGCCGTCCGCCTGATCCGGCTCGATGGTGACAAGGCCGAGGCGGCTGGTGGCATCCACGGTGGGATCGACGCGGCGGACCTGACCGGGCAGGGCGCCGATCCCGGCGACCTCCAGCCGGGCGGTGTCGCCGAGTTTCACGAGGCCCAGCTGCGTTTCGATCACTTCGGTTTCCACGTCGACGAGGCCACCGGCGAGGATGCGGAACATCGGTTCACCGCTGGTGGCCGCGACCGATCCGATCTGCGCATTGCGGGCCGTGACGATGCCAGTGACGGGGGATTTGATGACGGTGTTGGCGAGGTCCTCGGCGGCAAGCTGGCGGTTGATCTCGGCCTCGTTCAGTTGTGCTTCGGCGGTGGTGACGGTGTCGCGGGCGGTTTGCAGCGCGGCCTGCGCCGACGCCTGCGCCGAGATCGCCTGATCCAGCGTGGCTTGCGTGCCGGTGCCGGACTGGCGCAGCTGCTGCGCGCGGTCCAGCGCGGCGTTGGCCTGATCCAGCGCGGCGGACTGGGCGGTGACCTGACTGCGCGCCTGTTCGAGGTTCGCCTGCGCGCGGGTCAGGGCGCTTTCCCGCAACTCCAGCTGACGGTTCAGCACGCGGCGGTCGAGATGGGCCAGCACGTCGCCTTCGTCGACAGGGTCACCGACTTCGACCTGCAAGGCCTCGACCTTCTGCCCCGAGACCTCGGGTGAGACGAGCACCTCTTGCCGGGCAACGACGTTGCCCGCGATGGGCACGCGCTGTACGAAGCGGGCGGTTTCCACCGTTGCCACGGTCACGGCGAGCGGTTGCGGCGCGGGGTCCTGCGCCAGCGCGGGCAGGGCGGCGAGGGTCAGCAGGGCGGTCAGGGCAAGACGGGTCACAGGCGGCTCCGGGCGGCAAAAGTGAACGAAACGGTTTAGATTGCATGCATATGGCATGTAATCACCGCAGCGCAAGTCCTGAAACGATGTAGGCCTGACGTTTGTGAAGTCAGGGTAAAGACAGCCGGGGCGCCTGACCGAGGGGCAGAACACCAAAGGACACCGCCCCGCGCGTGAAGGTCAGCGGCAGGTCCAGCGTGTCGCGCCGCCCGTTCAGCCCGGCGGCCAGCGTCAGGGCGTCGCGCAGCGTGTCGGCCAGCGCCTGCGGTAGGGTGCCCGCCTGTTCGGCCTGATCCAGCATGGCCTGCCAGTTCACCGCGCGCACGGTCAGGCTGCCGTCCATACGTCCCTCGGCGTCGGCGGTGACCTTGCCGGCCATGCCCAGTTGCAGGCCGTTCTGGCTGTAGGCCGCCTGCGTCAGGTCCAGCGCGCGGGGCTGCGGGCGCGGGCCCTTCAGCGCGTCCAGCGTCCACGGCTGGTCAAACCCCAGCGTCGCCTGCAGGTTCAGCCCGTCCGAGCCGCCTTGCGTCGTGGCCACGGCCTGCGCGGCGATGGCAAGGCGATAGTCCGTGCCGGTGAGGTGGTGGAAGTTCGCCAGCACCCCGGCCAGCGCCGCGCCGCCCGCGATGTTCAGGGTCTCGGCCTCGATGTTCAGGCGCTCGATCGCGTCGCCGTCCGTCACCAGCGAGGCGCGCAGCCCGTCCGAGGCGATGTCCACCGGGCCGGAGGGCAGGATCAGCCGCTGCGTGTCGGCAAAGGCAAGGATCAGGTGCTCGCGCTGGTAGGTCAGCCCGAGGATCTGCACGAAGGGCGCCTGCCAGCCGGTGCCGTGGTCGGGGTCCCGAATGTCCACGCCGCTCAGCGTCACGTCCAGTCGCGAGGGGAAGCCGCGCACCGCGAGGTCGTCGTAGGAGGCGGTCCAGCCCTCGGCGCGGCGGGCGTCGAACCAGCCCTCGATCTGGCCGCGCAGGCTGTGGGCCTGCACCATCCACCAGCCGCCCCAAAGCACCGCCGCCACCAGCACAAGACCTACGTATCGTTTCACCCCCGACCCCTTTTCATTATGCGCGGCGCGTGTTTACACGGGGTCGGTTTACACCGTCCGAACGCGCGCGGGGAGAGAGATATGTCGCTCTGGGTCTTTGGCTACGCCTCATTGCTGTGGAACCCCGGTTTCCCGGTGGCGGAACGGGTGCAGGCGCGGCTGCATGGCTATGCCCGCAGTTTCTGCATGTATTCGATCCACCATCGCGGCACCGAGGAGGCACCGGGTCTGGTGCTGGCGCTGGACGCGCAGAGCGGCGCGTTCTGCGACGGGCTGGCGCTGCGTGCCGCGCCCGGATCGGAGGAGGAGACGCTGGCGTATTTGCGCGAGCGTGAGCTGATCTCCTCCGCCTACCTGGAAAAGACGCTGGAGGTCGCGCTGCACGATGGGCGGCGGGTCGAGGCCGTGTCCTATGTCATTGATCCGACACATGTTCAGTATTGCCACCTGACCTTGCCCGAGCAGGCCGAGATCATCGCGCGGGCCGTGGGCGGGCGCGGGCCGAACACCGAATACCTGTACAACACCGCCGCCCATCTGGCCGAGATCGGCATCCCCGACGAGGACCTGCACTGGCTGACAGAGCAGGTGCGCGGGCTGGAAGCGCGCTGACTTATCCGCAACAGGTTCCCGCCTTCGGGAACAGGTCTGCGGGGAATGTTCATAACTTCTTGGCGAAACGCGCTTAAACCCTTAGGTATTAACCAAGTAACACAAGGTGTCAGGTGTCCCCTATGGACCAGCCCGACCGCGAGGCCGAGCCGCATTTCAGCCATCCCATCCGCCAGCTGATCACCATGCTGGCCGTTCTGGGATTGTCCGCTTTTGGCGCGATACTGGCCGCGCCCAGCGTGCTGCCGGTGTTCGAATCGAACCCCTACCTGAATGGTTTCATCCTGCTGGTCTTCATCATCGGCGTGATCGCCTGCTTCTGGCAGGTCTTCAGCCTGATGCAGTCGGTGCGCTGGATCGAACGCTACACGGCCTCCGGCGATCAGGGACAGCGGGTCGCCGCACCGACGCTGCTGGCGCCCTTGGCGACGCTGCTGGGGTCGCGCCGCGACAAGCGGATGCAGATCAACACCTCGTCGACGCGCTCGATCCTCGAGTCGGTTGCGCAACGTATTGACGAAGCTCGGGAAATCACGCGCTACATCGTGTCGCTGCTGATCTTCCTCGGGCTGTTGGGCACGTTCTACGGTCTGGCGACCACGGTCCCTGCGCTGGTGGCGACGATCCAGTCGCTGGCCCCCAGCGAGGGCGAAAGCGGCGTCGCGGTCTTTGGCCGCCTGATGACCGGACTGGAATCGCAGCTGGGCGGGATGGGCGTGGCCTTTGCCTCCTCCTTGCTGGGTCTGGCCTGTTCGCTGGTCGTGGGCCTGCTGGAGCTGTTCGCGGGCCACGGTCAGAACCGCTTCTACCGCGAGTTGGAAGAATGGCTGTCCTCGATCACGCGCATCGGGTTTTCGGCGGATACCGAAGGCCCCGATCTGGGCGCGGCGGGCATCGTTCTGGACCAGATGGCCGAACAGATGGAGCGGATGCAGTTCCTCTTTGCCGAAGCGGAACAAAGCCGCTCCGAAGTGGACATGCGGCTGGCGCAACTGGCCGATTCCATCGAGCGCATGACCGAACGGATGGAGGCGACGGCCCCGTCTGCGCAGGCTTTGGCGCGGGTGGCCGAGGGGCAGGAACTGCTGGCCGAGGCGATCCGCGAGAAGGAATCCAACGAGGGTCTGGATGCCGAGAGCCGGATGCGCCTGCGGTCGATCGACGTGCAGATGCTGCGCATCCTCGAGGAAATCAGCGCCGGGCGGCAGGAAAGCATGGCCGAACTGCGCACCGACATCACGGCGCTGACCCGCGCGCTGAACGTGACGCGCGCCACGCGGGCGAAGGCCGAGTAGATGGCCCTGTCGCGACGCACCGGCGCACGGCTTCAGGCCAATATCTGGCCGGGCTTCGTGGACGCCATGACCGGCCTGCTGCTGGTGCTGACCTTCGTGCTGTCGATCTTCATGGTGATCCAGTTCGTGCTGAACGAGACGATCACCGGGCAGGAATCCGAACTGGACACGCTGTCGTCGGAACTGAGCCAACTGGCCGCCGCGCTGGGTGTGCAGGAGCGCCGGAACACGGAACTGACCGCTGAACTGGGCACGCTCGAGGCGACGCTTGGGGATCGGAACACCGAACTGGACGCGGCACAGGCGCTGATCGCCTCGTTGTCGGCCACGCGGGACAGGCAGGCGGCGGAACTGGACGCGGCCTCGGCCAGGATCACCGAGTTCGAGGCGCAGGTGGCGGCGCTCATTCTGCAACGCGACACCGCCGAAGGGCAGGTCATCGACCTCACCGCCGAGCGGGACGCGCTGACGGTGGAGCGGGACGATTTGACGGCGTCCCTTGGCACAGCACAGGGCGCATTGGATGCGCAGGCCGAGGCGGCTGCGCTGGCGGCACGGCGGCGCGAAGCGCTGGAGGCATTGATCGCGGACCTGCGGGCGCGCAATGCCGATGCGTCGGAGCAATTGGGGGCGCTGTCGTCGCAGGTCTCTGACCTGCAACAGGCGCTGACCGAGGAAGAAGCTGCGAAGCTGGCGGAATCCGAGGCGGCGGCGGCCCTGCGGGAGCGCCTGAAAAACGCCGATGCGGAACTGACGGCGATGACCTTGTCGCTGGAAAAGGCGCGGGCCGAGGCGGAGGATACGCTGACCTTGTTGGCGGCAGCGCGCAAGGCTGAGGCCGATCTGAACGCGCGGCTGGCGGAGGCCCTGCTGGACGGCCAGCAGAAGGGTGCGGACATGCAGGCGCGCATCGACGCGCTGGAGGCGCGGCTGGCCGATGCCCAGACGGCGGGCGAGGCGACGGACGAACGGCTCGCGGCGCTGCGCAGCGACCTGATCGCCGAGCAGGAGGCGCGTCGCGCGGCGGAGGAAACCCTGGCCGAAGAGCGCCGCGCGCGGGGTGTCGCGGACCGTGATCTGGCGGCGGCGCAGGCGGATGTGGAAACGCGGGCCTCGCAGATGTCGGACCTGTCGGCGCGGCTGGCCTCGGCCTTGGCGCAGATCGCCGAGGCTGAGGCGTTGAAGGAGCAGATGGCGGCCTTGCAGGCGCGCAATGCGGCGCTGGCATCCGATCTGGCGGTGGCCGAGGGGCGGGCGGCGGACAGCGGCGTGACGCTCAGCGAAGCGCAGGCGGAGGCCACGCGCCTGACCGCGATTTTGACCGAGGTGCGCGGGCAGTTGGTGACGGCGCAGACCGACTTGGAGGATGTGCGCGGACGGGCGGCGGCCTTGCAGGCGCAATTGGATGCGCTGCGCGCCGAGGCCTCGGGCGTGGATGCGAAGGCCTTGGAGGAACAGCTGGCGGCGGCCCTGGCGGCCAAGCTGACGGCGGAAACGACGGTCGAGGAAACGCGCGACCGGCTGGCGGCGGCGCTGGCGCAGCAGCAGCTGGCGCAGCAGGAATTGGACGCGCAACTGTCCGAGGCCGAGCAGCGGCAGGTGCTGCTGTCCGAGGCGCGCGAGAAGCTGGCGCAAAGCCAGGAGCGCACCAGTCAGGCAGAGCTGAAGGCCGAGGCGTTGAACCGCAACGTTTCCCAGTTGCGTCAACAGCTTGGCGTGTTGCAGGCGCTGCTGGACGACGCGCAGGCACGGGATGCGGCGGCGCAGGTTCAGTTGCAGAATCTCGGGTCCGAGTTAAACGCCGCCTTGGCGCGGGTGGCGCAGGAGGAACGGCAGCGGCGCATCCTTGAAGAAGAGGAGCGCAAGCGGCTGGAAGCCGAGAAGCAGGATCTGGAAAAGTACCGGTCAGAGTTCTTTGGCAAGCTGCGGCAGGTGGTTGGTGATCGGGATGGCATCCGGATCGAAGGCGATCGGTTCGTGTTTTCCTCGGAAGTGCTGTTCGAGCAGGGCTCGGCGGATCTGTCGCCGCTGGGACGGCGCGAGATTTCCAAGGTGGCGAACATCTTGCGGCAGATCTCGAAGGATATTCCTGACGGGATCGACTGGATCATCCGGGTGGACGGGCATACGGACAACGTGCCGATCCGGTCCAGCGCCGAGTTCGAGGACAATTGGGACCTCAGCCAAGCGCGGGCGCGGGCGGTGGTGCGCGATATGATCGACAATTACGGCATCCCGCCGAACCGGCTGGCGGCGAACGGCTTTGGGGAGTTCCAGCCGGTGAACCCGGCGGATACGGCGGAGGCGCGGGCGCAGAACCGCCGGATCGAGTTGAAACTGACGGAAAAGTAAGAGGGAGTCGGGGTGAAACCCCGACCTGCGCGGTCTGGCGGGTGTGCATGTCGTCAGGGGATGGTGACGTGTGCGAACCTGTGGGCGATGATTTTACCCTTGCGGGTGAGGGTTGCCTCGCCGAGGTACTCGCCCGGCGGCCAGCCTTCGGGTGGGGCCTTGCGTCCGTAGGCGCGCATGGTGCTGACCTGCGGGGCCTTGAGCACGATGGAATGGTCGAAGAGTTCGCCGCCCGGGCCTTCGGCGCGCAGTTCCAGCAGGTCGCCGTGTTCGGCGTAGCCCGCGTGGGCGTAGACGACGAGCGGCTGGCTCGTCTCGCCCGCGTCCAGTCGGGCTGAGCCGTCGCGGACATCGTCGAGGGTCGGGACATGGTCCGCGAAACCGGCGGTGACGAGGCCGGTTTTCGTGTAGGGCGGAGGGCTTTGCCAGAGCGTGTCGCTGGGCTCGCCGCAGGTGCCGGTGGCCGTGGGGCGGAAGGGGTCGATGGTCTGACCGTCATGCAGGACCGAGAGGTGGACGTGCGGGTGGTTGGTCTGGCCGGACAGGCCGACCTGGCCAAGGGGCGTGCCGGTCTCGACCTGCTGGCCCGGTTGGACCGAAACCGACCCGAGTTTCAGGTGGCAGTAGAGGGTTTGCCAGCCCTCGCCGTGGTCGATCAGCACGGCGTTGCCGCAGGCCTTGGCATCGGTGACACCGCGCATCAGGCGGTCATCGGGCATGGCGTCGCGGGTGCGCAGGACGGTGCCGGGGGCAGAGGCGAGGACCGGGGTGCCGAGGGCGTCGAAGCTGAGCAGCGCGAAGTCGGTGCCCTTGTGCGCATCGCGGCTGTTGATGCCGCAGGCAAAGTCGCGTTGGCGGCCCGGGTTGGGGTCGTTATCGACGTAATCCTCGATATAGCAATCGGTGCCGATCTCGCAGGCGAGGGGGAGTGCGAGGCGGGGAGGCTCTGCGAAGGCAGGGGTGGCGAGCAGGAGAAGGGGGATGAGGCGCATCGTGGTGGTCGGGACGGGGACGGCGCTGTTTGCGCGTGCCGCGCAAAGGCGCCCCGCCCGCCGTCCCATCTGTCTGGAATGTGAAAAGGGCGCCCATATGGGGCGCCCTTGTGTTGGTCAGTCGGCAGTCAGAAGCGGCGGCTTCTTGGAGCCGAGGCGCGGCTTGTCCGGGCCTTCGAGGTTCAGCACCAGTTCGCCGTCCTTGACGGAGACCTTGACGATGCCGCCCTTGGTCAGCTTGCCGAAGAGCAATTCCTCGGCCAGCGGCTTCTTGATGTGTTCCTGGATCACGCGGCCCAGCGGACGCGCGCCCATCTTGTCGTCGTAGCCCTTGTCCGCCAGCCATTCCGCAGCGGGGCGGGTCAGTTCGATATGGACGTTGCGGTCCATGAGCTGCGCCTCGAGTTGCAGGACGAACTTCTCGACCACCTGGAGGATGACCTCCTTCGGCAGCGGGCCGAAGCTGATGACCGCGTCCAGACGGTTGCGGAATTCCGGCGTGAAGGTACGTTCGATCGCGGCGGTATCCTCGCCCTCGCGGCGGTCGCGGCCAAAGCCGATGGCGGCCTTTGCCATGTCCGCGGCCCCGGCGTTCGAGGTCATGATGAGGATCACGTTGCGGAAGTCCACCGAGCGGCCGTTGTGGTCGGTCAGCGTGCCGTGGTCCATGACCTGCAGAAGGATGTTGAAGACATCCGGGTGCGCCTTCTCGATCTCGTCGAGCAGCAGCACGCAATGCGGATGCTGGTCAACGCCGTCGGTCAGCTGGCCGCCCTGGTCGAAGCCCACGTAGCCCGGAGGCGCACCGATCAGGCGCGAGACCGCGTGCTTCTCCATGTACTCGGACATGTCGAAGCGCAGCAGTTCGACGCCCAGCTGGTCGGCGAGTTGCTTGGCCACCTCGGTCTTGCCGACGCCGGTGGGGCCGGCAAACAGGTAGTTGCCGATGGGCTTTTCCGGTTCGCGCAGGCCGGCGCGGGCCAGCTTGATTGCAGAGGACAGGGCGGTGATCGCCGCGTCCTGACCAAAGACGACGCGCTTCAGCGTGGCCTCCAGATCCTTCAGCACCTCGGCATCGTCCTTCGACACGTTCTTCGGCGGGATGCGGGCGATCTTGGCCACCACATCCTCGATCTCCTTGGTGCCGATGGACTTGCGTCGCTTGGACGCCGCCACCAGGTGCTGCGCGGCACCGGCCTCGTCGATCACGTCGATGGCCTTGTCGGGCAGTTTGCGGTCGTTGATGTAGCGCGCCGACAGTTCCACGGCGGTCTTGATCGCGTCACCGGTGTATTTGACCGAGTGATGCTCCTCGAAGTAGGGCTTCAGCCCCTTGAGGATCTTGATGGTATCCTCGACCGAGGGCTCGTTCACGTCGATCTTCTGGAAGCGGCGCGACAGGGCGCGGTCCTTCTCGAAGTGCTGGCGGAACTCCTTGTAGGTGGTGGAGCCCATGGTGCGCAGCTTGCCGCCCTGAAGCGCGGGCTTCAGCAGGTTGGAGGCGTCCATGGCCCCGCCGGAGGTGGCACCGGCGCCGATCACGGTGTGGATCTCGTCGATGAAGAGCACCGCGTCGGGGTGATCCTCGAGCTCTTGCACAACTGCTTTCAGCCGCTCTTCGAAGTCGCCGCGATAGCGGGTGCCCGCCAGCAGAGCGCCCATGTCGAGCGAGTAGATGGTGGTTTCCGACAGGACCTCCGGCACTTCGCCCGCGATGATCTTGCGCGCGAGACCCTCGGCGATGGCGGTCTTGCCCACGCCGGGATCACCCACCAGCAGCGGGTTGTTCTTGCGGCGGCGGCAGAGCACCTGGATGCAGCGCTCGACCTCGGAATCGCGGCCGATCAGCGGGTCGATGTCGCCCTCTTCGGCCTTGGCGTTCAGATCGACGCAATACTTGGCCAGCGCGGATTCCTTGTCCGGTGCCGAGGAAGACGAGGTTTCGGCCTGCACGGCCTCCTCCTCGGAATCCGAGGCGCCCTGCACCGGGCGGGATTCGCCGTAGGCGGGGTTCTTGGCCACGCCATGCGCGATGAAGTTCACCGCGTCGTAGCGGGTCATGTCCTGCTCTTGCAGGAAATAGGCGGCATTCGATTCACGTTCGGCGAAGATCGCGACCAGCACGTTGGCCCCGGTCACCTCGGTCCGGCCAGAGGACTGGACGTGGATCGCGGCGCGCTGGATCACGCGCTGGAAGGCGGCTGTGGGCACGGCTTCGGACCCTTCGATGTCCGTCACGAGGTTGGACAGGTCGTCGTCGATGAATTCCACCAGCGTGGTGCGCAGTTCCTCGGTGTCGACCGAACACGCCTTCATCACGCGCGAGGCATCTGGTTCGTCGATCAGCGCCAACAAAAGATGCTCCAACGTCGCGAACTCGTGGCTGCGCGAATTCGCCAGCGCCAGCGCGGAATGGATTGCCTGCTCAAGGGTGTTCGAGAATGAAGGCACTTTGTGCTCCTCTTGTCTGCGCGGGTCCCGGGTACGACCAGCATTGCCCCGTTAGGTTAAAGTTTGGTCGATTAATGGCCGGCTTCAAGTTTTTTCTTTTCACGCGGTTGTCACATACGACCTTGAAATTCCCGAATGCCGATACGTTCATCATCGAACCCCCGCCCACGGGCGAGGGTCGGTGAGGCGGAACAATCAGAACTTGTCCTTGCGGGCGCGGATCTCGGTAAAGACCTCGAGGTCCGAGGCTCCCTCCATGCCGATGGCCTTCTTGACGGCAGGCTGCGAGGCGCGGAGGAACGGGTTTGTCTGGAGTTCCATCGAAAGCGGCACCTGCGCTGTGGGCTGGCCCTTTGCACGCGCCGCGGTGATCATGTGTACACGCGATATAAGCGCGGGATTGTTCGGTTCAATGGTCTGGGCAAAGGCCGCGTTGGCGGCGCCGTATTCGTGGCCCGAACAGACGATGGCCATGGGGTTGAGCGCCGCGAGGGTCTGGAGGCTGTCCCACATCATCTCGGGCGTGCCTTCGAAGATGCGCCCGCAGCCAAAGGCCATGAGGCTGTCGCCGGTGAACATCACGCCCGCCTCGGGGTAGTGGTAGGCGACATGGCCAAGGGTATGGCCCGGCACGGCGATGACTTCGACCAGACCGTCGTCGGTGCCGCCGCAAAACCCCGGTTCCAGCGCCATGTCCAGCTCGGGCAGTTTGTCGGCCTCTGCCGCCGGGCCCATGACCTTGCAACCGTACTGCTCGCATAGCTCGGCGACCCCGGCGGTGTGGTCGTTGTGGTGATGGGTCAGCATGATGACGTCCGGCACCCAGCCGCGATGTTCCAGCACGTTTATCAGGGGCTTGGCCTCGGGCGCGTCGATCAGGGCGATGCCATCGGGGCCGTTGACGATATAGGCGTAATTGTCCTTGAGGCAGGGAACGGTAACAATGTCCAAAGGCATGGTCATTCCTTCAATGCTTTGTAAGATGCGAAACAAGATACTGACAGATTGACCGATCGGGGCCTCTGACACAATGCACCTGGATGTACAGGCGTTGCGCGATTTCTATTACCGCAGTGCGTTGGGGCGCGCGGCGCAGCGGATCGTGCGTGACGAGGTCCTGCGCGGCTGGTCGCCCGAGGACGTGCACGGGCAGACGGTGGCGGGCTATGGCTTTGCCGCGCCCTTGTTGCGCCCCTACCTGAAGGACGCGCGCCGCGTCATCGCCCTGATGCCCGGTCCGCAGGGGGTGATGCCTTGGCCGCAAGGGATGCCGAATGTCAGCGTTTTGTGCGAAGAGACGCTCTGGCCGCTGGAAACCGGCCACGTCGACCGGCTGATCCTGATGCACGGGCTGGAGACGTCGGAGCGGCCGACCGATCTGCTGGACGAGGCGTATCGCGTGCTGGGTCCTGGCGGGCGGGCGCTGTTCATCGTGCCGAACCGGACGGGGCTGTGGGCTCGGTCGGACTGGACGCCGTTCGGCTACGGGCGGCCCTATTCCATGAGCCAGCTGGAGGCGCAGTTGAAGCACCATGACTTCATTCCGGAACGCGCCGTGTCGGTGCTGTACCAGCCGCCATCGGGCCGCCGGTTCTGGATGAAGACCGGCCCGTTCTGGGAGAAGCTGGGCCGCATGATCCCCATCGCCGCCGGGGGCGTGATGATGGTCGAGGCGGCCAAACGCTATCCGCCGACCCGCGCCGGACTGGGCGAGCGGCGCAAGGTGGCGAACCCGCTTGGCGTGCTGGCTCCGAAGCCGGGGAAGGTGGCCCCTACCGCCTGACGGCAGGGGCCATCCGGCTTATTCCGCGAGCGAGACGCTTTCCGCGATCACGATGCCCGACAGCAAGGTGATGTTGCTGGTGATGGTCGGCACCGCGATGCTGTCCAGCTGGTCGTCCTCGGTGGTCACGCCGCCCTGCGTCTGGCTGAGGAAGCTGCCCACGGGCAGGCTGTCCAGCTCGATGGCACCGTAAGCGCGTTCCAGACCGTACAGTGTCGCCGTGTCGAGGTCGGCCTCTTCGAAGGCGGCGCTGGCGGGGACGTAGTAGATCTTCTGCGTCTGCTCGATACGCTGCTCGCTGCCCGACATGAGGTCGAGGTTCACGGTCATCTCGTGATCGATTACCAGCAAAGTTCCGCCCGCGAGGTCGGTATCGAAGTCAAAGTGCAGCAGGTCCTCGGCCCCCAGCGCAATGTCGCGTTGCGTCATGTCGCGCGCCTGATCGAGGTCCACGACCTCGACCGTCACCATGTCCGCGTCGCCGTCCGACTGGCCGTCGGTGCCAAGGTCGCTGACCGACTGGTTCAGCCCGATGGTCGCCGTGTCCGCGCCAGAGCCCAGCACGATGCTTGCCCCCTGCGCCACGGCCGGGTCGAAGCTTACCACGTCGTCGCCGCCGCCAAGGTCGATCTCGACCGTGTTGTCGATGTCCGCGCCGAAGTCGACATAACTCACGCTGTCGTTTCCTGCGCCCGTGTCGACGCTGCCCTCTTCGTAGATCGTCACCGAGTCGTCGCCGTCGCCGCCGTGACCGATGGCGCCGGAGAACAGTGTCAGCACGTCGTTGCCCGCGTCGCCCCAGATTTCCGTCCCGTAGGCGGTAAGGGTGTCGTCGCCCTCGCCACCATAGCCCTGCGAGGTGGCGTAGATTTCCAGCACGTCATTGCCCGCCTCGCCGTACAACACCCCACCCGTGCCTGTCCCGCGCAGGGTGTCGTTGCCGTCGCCGCCAAAGGCTTCGCTGTCCGAGGATCGCAGCATCAGCAGGTCGTCGCCCTCCCCGGCGTCGAGCAGGATGTCCGCGCCATCGCCCGAGGTCTGCAACACGTCCGATCCCGCGCCACCCAGCGCCACGCTGCCGCTGGAGGTCACGGCGATGTCGTCGTCGCCGTTGCCCCCCTCCGCATGGACCGGGCCGAGGGTGGTCGCGGCATAGATCAGGTCGTTGCCGTCACCGCCCAGCACCTCGCCGCCGGTGTCCGTCACGAGGATGTCGTCGCCGTCACCGCCCGAAAGCGTGGCAAAGCCCGTGCCGCTTTCGATGTTGTTGATGGTATCGTCGCCGGTGCCGCCGTCAATGGAGTGGCCGTCGTAGCTGGTGATGGCGTCGTTCCCCGAGCCGCCGCGGATCAGATCGCTGTCGCGGGCCACGATCACGTCATCGCCTGCGCCGCCCAGCACCCAGCCGGTGCCAATGGTGGTGATGTTGTCGTTACCAGCCAGCGCAGAGACGAACGCGTCGTCCGCATCGCCGGACAGGTCGTCGGCAAGGCGGGTGCCGGTCACGCCGGGCATGGTGCCAAAGGGCACATCGTCCTCGCCATCACCCAGTTGCAGGAACGCGGGCATGTCGAAGGCGTTCAGCGCCGCATCGGTTTCCTCGCCCGCGGGGGTGGTGCTGACGAAATCAATGCTCAGCAGGTCGTCGCCATCGGTATTGGCCTCGATCTCGTAGTACTGGATCGGGGAGTTTGCCACGAAGACGGGCGGGTCCATGACGGTGCCGTCATAGATCGGCGTGGCGTCCGCCTCGAATTCCCCGGTCTGAAGACGGCTGCCCAGGTCCACCGATTGCAGCAGCGTCAGGTCGTAGAGGTCTTCCAGATCCTCCAGCGTGGCGCCCGCCGGCAGCGTGCCCCCGGACGAAGGGTCGTCGAAAGAGCCGGGCACGGTCTCGTTCGGCAGCACCGTGCCCGGGGGCGCGGAATAAAGCAGGGTCTGATGGAATTCCTCCAGCCCGGTAAGGCCCGCCTCGGTGTCGAGGTAGCTGACGAGGATCAGCGTGCGGGTATCGCCCTCGGGCAGGGTGACGGTGGTCGCCGTGCCATCCATGGACGGTTCCAGAACGATATCGTCGGACACCGGTTCATCGGTATCTTCGTCGGTATCAGAGTCGGGGTTGGGGTCCGGGTTCGGATCAGGATTGGGGTCTGGGTTTGGATCGGGATTGGGGTCCGGGTTCGGATCGGGATTGGGGTCCGGGTTCGGATCAGGGTTCGGATCGGGATTGGGATCCGGGTTCGGATCAGGATTGGGATCCGGGTTCGGATCGCTGTCCGAAACGGGCATCTGCGGCGTGATCTCGGTCACCGGGACCGGGATGCTGGAGGGGCCGGTTTCCTCCACCGGGCCTTCGGCGATCGGCGTGGCAGTTTCCTGTGTCACGGCCTCCTGCGTCGGCAGAATGACGTCGGTGCCGTCGCCGGTGGATAGTGTGTCCTCGCCTGTATCGGAGGTTTCGGCGGTATCCCCGTCATCAGGAGTGTCGTCCGTCGACCATGTCGAAATAAACGCGCTGCCAGCCAGCAGCGCAAGCAATGTATAAAGCAAATTGGTGCCCCCCAAAGGCTTAGTTGTAACCCCTGCGGCAGCCGGGATTCGCTATCTCGACCAAAAGGTTAGGCATGAAGAGGTGAACCGCCAAGAAAAAAACATGTTTCGGACGGTCGGGATCGGCAATGCGCCGGATTCGGCAAGACAGTTTCCCCAAAGGAAACGACGCGATTTTCCGGGGAATCGTCACGCAACCGTGAAAAAAGCGCGCTTTTCTTGCATCATCTTTGGGCGCAGATGGTCGCAGTTTTGGCAAGCTTATGAAATCGTTAACTTTAGCGCCCACGGCGAAAACGCCCAAGCCTGTTGCGGCACAAGGGATGCTCTGCTACATCCGCCGCGATTTACCTGCCTTGGTCCAGATCAGGGCGCTTTAGACGCCTCCGGACGCCTCGCCAGTCGGCGGGAGCGTGACGGGGGCCTCAAACCGGAAGGGTGGACGTGTCTGACAGCTCGATTTCCTCCGGCATCGCCGAACGGTATGCCACTGCCGTCTTCGAGATCGCAAAGGAGAACAATGATCTCCCCGCTCTCGAAACGAACCTCAACGACCTGAACGCCGCCCTGGCCGACAGTGCAGACCTGCGTGAACTGCTGGTGAACCCGGTCTACTCGCGCGACGAGCAGGCGGGCGCGATCAGCGCCGTGGCGGATGCCATGGGCCTGACGCCGGCCATGAAGAACGCGCTGGGGCTGATGGCCCAGAAGCGCCGTCTTTTCGTAGTGCCGCAGCTGGTCAAGCGCCTGTCGGCGCTGATCGCCGAAGAGAAGGGTGAAGTCACCGCCGAGGTGACCTCGGCCGTGGCGCTGACCGACGCACAGCGGTCGAACCTCGCACAGACCCTGTCGCAGAACGTCGGCAAGGACGTGAAGATTCAAGATACCGTCGATGAAAGCCTCATCGGTGGTCTTATCGTCAAGGTGGGCTCCAAGATGATCGACACGTCGATCCGCTCGAAGCTCAACTCCCTCCAGAATGCAATGAAAGAGGTCGGATAAATGGGTATCCAAGCAGCGGAGATTTCCGCGATCCTGAAGGACCAGATCAAGAACTTCGGCCAGGACGCCGAAGTTGCCGAAGTGGGTCGCGTGCTGAGCGTTGGGGACGGTATCGCCCGTGTCCACGGCCTCGACAACATCCAGGCCGGCGAGATGGTCGAGTTCCCGGGTGGCATCATGGGCATGGCGCTGAACCTCGAAACCGACAACGTCGGTATCGTGATCTTCGGCTCCGACCGTGACATCAAGGAAGGCGACACCGTCAAGCGCACGAACGCCATCGTGGACGTGCCCGCCGGTCCGGAACTGCTGGGCCGCGTCGTCGACGGCCTCGGCAACCCGCTGGACGGCAAGGGCCCGCTGAACGCCTCCGAGCGTCGCATCGCCGACGTAAAGGCACCGGGCATCATCCCCCGGAAATCCGTGCACGAACCCATGGCAACCGGCCTGAAGGCCGTCGACGCCATGATCCCGATCGGCCGCGGCCAGCGCGAACTCATCATCGGCGACCGTCAGACCGGCAAGACCGCCGTGGCACTGGACGCCATCCTGAACCAGAAGTCGTACAACGACGCGGCCAAGGACGACAGCGACAAGCTGTACTGCATCTACGTCGCCGTGGGCCAGAAGCGTTCGACCGTGGCACAGCTGGTGAAGAAGCTCGAGGAAACCGGCGCGATCGACTACACGATCGTCGTGGCCGCAACCGCGTCCGACCCGGCGCCGATGCAGTTCCTCGCACCTTACGCTGCAACCGCAATGGCCGAGTACTTCCGCGACAGCGGCAAGCACGCCCTCATCATCTATGATGACCTGTCCAAGCAGGCCGTGTCCTACCGCCAGATGTCCCTGCTGCTGCGCCGTCCGCCGGGCCGCGAAGCATACCCGGGCGACGTGTTCTACCTCCACTCGCGTCTGCTGGAGCGTTCGGCAAAGCTGAACGAGGACAACGGTGCCGGCTCGCTGACCGCTCTGCCGATCATCGAAACCCAGGGCGGCGACGTTTCGGCGTTTATTCCGACCAACGTGATCTCGATCACCGACGGCCAGATCTTCCTCGAGACCGAACTGTTCTACCAGGGCATCCGCCCCGCCGTGAACACCGGTCTGTCCGTGTCCCGCGTGGGTTCGTCGGCACAGACCAACTCGATGAAGTCGGTCGCAGGCCCGATCAAGCTGTCGCTGGCGCAGTACCGTGAAATGGCTGCCTTCGCGCAGTTCGGTTCCGACCTCGACGCCGCGACCCAGCAGCTGCTGAACCGTGGCGCGCGCCTGACCGAGCTGATGAAGCAGCCGCAGTACTCGCCGCTGACCAACGCCGAGATCGTCGTTGTCATCTGCGCGGGCACCATGGGCTACCTGGACAAGGTTCCGGTCAACGCCGTCGGTCGCTTCGAAAAGGGCCTGCTGGCGCATGTCCGTGGCAAGCACGCCGACCTGCTCGAGTGGATCACCAACGAAGATCCCAAGATCAAGGGCGACGCAGAAGCAAGGATCCGGGCTGTTCTGACTGAATACGCAGCGGACTTCTCGTAAGGAGAAAGCCCGATGCCCAACCTCAAGGATCTCAAAAACAGGATCGCGTCGGTCAAATCGACCCGCAAGATCACCAAGGCCATGCAGATGGTCGCGGCAGCAAAACTGCGCCGCGCCCAGGATGCGGCCGAGGCGGCCCGCCCCTACGCGGAACGCTTCAATGGTGTGATGGCGTCGTTGGCCGCGTCGGTCGGAACAAGTGACAGCGCTCCCCGCCTTCTGGCGGGGACCGGCAAGGACGACGTGCATCTGCTGGTGGTCATGACCGCCGAGCGCGGTCTGTGCGGCGGCTTCAACACCAACATCGTCAAGCTGGCCAAGACCCGGATTGCCGAGCTGCGGGGCGCGGGTAAAACCGTGAAGATCCTGACGGTCGGCAAGAAGGGCCGCGAGCAGCTGAAGCGTGATTATGCCTCCCTCTTCGTGGGGCATATCGACCTCTCCGAGGTCAAGCGCATCGGCTACGGCAACGCACAGGACATCGCCCGCGATGTGCTGGGGCGTTTCGACGCTGGCGAATTCGATGTGGCGACGATCTTCTTTGCCAAGTTCAACTCCGTGATCTCGCAGGACCCGACGGCCCTCCAGATCATCCCCGCCAAGTACGACGGGGCAGCGGATGCGACCGAGGCAACCACGCTGTACGACTACGAGCCGGACGAAGAGTCGATCTTGGCAGACCTGCTCCCCCGTGGAGTGGCGACGCAGATCTTCGCCGCCCTGCTCGAGAACGGCGCATCCGAACAGGGTGCACGTATGTCGGCGATGGACAACGCCACGCGCAACGCGGGCGATATGATCGACAAGCTGACCATCGAGTACAACCGTTCGCGTCAGGCCGTCATCACGAACGAACTGATCGAGATCATCTCGGGCGCGGAGGCACTCTAAGTGGCGTCTTCGACCCAGCAGGCGATGAACCGGAATGGCAAGGAGGTCGGCGCGACGCGCGCCGGTCTTTTGTCCCGGTTCGGCAATCTCCGCATCGCGGAGACCGAGATCACCTGCGAGGTCGAATTCACCTTTGCCACCCTCGTCGCGGATTGGGACCGTTACGCCGACTGCCTGAACTCCTTTGCGGAGCGCGGGTTCACGGCACAGAATACCGAGTTTCTTGCCTTCGACAATTCCGAGGGCAACCGCGCGGATGGCTTCAGCTGGCTTCGGGCCACGCTGGCGCAGGCGCGCGGGCGTTACATCGTGTTCTGCCACGACGATGTCGAGGCGCTTGACGATTTCGAGACGCTGACGGGCGTTCTCGAACATCTCGAGACCCACGACGACCGCTGGATGATCGCGGGCAATGCCGGGCAGCGCCCGGCGCTGTTCGACAACGGCAAGCGCAAGCACACCCGCGTGCGCTACCTCAGCCACAAGCCGGGCAAACTCGACTTCAAAGGCTCCCTTCCGGAGCGGGTCGAGTCGCTCGACGAGAACTTCTTCGTCCTGAGGAGAGACCGGGCCCCCGTGGGTTCGATCGACCTCGACGGGTTTCACTTCTACGGGCCGGATCTCTGCCTCAACGCAGAGATCATGGGAGGGCACGCCTACGTCGTTCCCTTCGCCGTCTGGCACAAGTCGAAGGGAAGCTATGCGGAGGCGTTTCTCGATGCTCGTGACCGCTTTCGGGCGAAATTCGCGCGCTTCTTTCCGGGGCGTGTCTATCGGTCGACGACCACGACGATCCATTTCGGTCTGCTTGACTGGATCGCCGCGCTCGTGCGGCCCGCGGCGCAGATGCGACGCGCACCGGTGATGCCGGTCACGAAACCTAATCCAAGGGGGATGCGCCCGTGGCATGTCCTCGCAGAAGTTGAGAACCAGGAAGGGTAATACCTATGGCAAACGCACAAGGCAAAATCACCCAGGTGATTGGCGCCGTGGTCGACGTGCAGTTCAGCGACCACCTGCCGGCAATTCTGAACGCGCTGACCACCGAGAACCAGGGCAAGACGCTGGTTCTGGAAGTGGCTCAGCACCTCGGCGAAAACACCGTTCGCACCATCGCGATGGACGCGACCGAAGGTCTGGTGCGCGGCCAGGAAGTGGCCGACACCGGTTCGCCGATCTCGGTTCCCGTGGGCCCCGCAACCCTGGGCCGCATCCTGAACGTCGTCGGCGAGCCCGTTGACGAAGGTGCACCGCTCAACGCAACCGAGTTCCGCCCGATCCACGCACCGGCACCGGAATTCTCGGAGCAGTCCACCGAGTCCGAAGTCCTCGTGACCGGCATCAAGGTCATCGACCTGCTGGCACCCTACTCGAAGGGCGGCAAGATCGGCCTGTTCGGCGGCGCCGGCGTGGGCAAGACCGTTCTCATCATGGAACTCATCAACAACATCGCAAAGGTGCACTCGGGCTACTCCGTGTTCGCCGGTGTTGGCGAACGGACCCGTGAAGGCAACGACCTCTACCACGAGATGATCGAATCCAACGTCATCAAGCCCGACAACCTGTCGGAGTCTCAGGTGGCCCTTGTTTACGGTCAGATGAACGAGCCTCCGGGTGCGCGTGCACGTGTTGCTCTGACCGGCCTGACGCTGGCAGAACAGTTCCGCGACGCGTCCGGCACCGACGTTCTGTTCTTCGTGGACAACATCTTCCGCTTCACGCAGGCAGGTTCCGAGGTGTCCGCACTTCTCGGCCGTATCCCCTCCGCCGTGGGCTACCAGCCGACGCTGGCGACCGACATGGGCGCCATGCAGGAACGCATCACCTCGACCAAGAACGGTTCGATCACCTCGATCCAGGCCGTCTACGTTCCCGCGGACGACCTTACCGACCCGGCTCCGGCAACCACCTTCGCCCACCTCGACGCAACCACGGTTCTGTCGCGTGCGATCTCCGAACTGGGTATCTACCCGGCCGTGGACCCGCTCGACTCGACCTCGCGCCTGATGGACCCGTCCATCGTGGGTGACGACCACTACCAGGTGGCACGTGACGTTCAGGGTATCCTGCAGCGCTACAAGTCGCTCCAGGACATCATCGCCATCCTCGGGATGGACGAACTGTCCGAAGAGGACAAGCTGACCGTGGCCCGCGCCCGCAAGATCCAGCGCTTCCTGTCGCAGCCGTTCGACGTGGCAAAGGTCTTCACCGGCTCCGACGGTGTGCAGGTTCCGCTCGAGGACACCATCTCGTCCTTCAAGGCCGTTGTGGCCGGCGAGTACGACCACCTGCCGGAAGGCGCCTTCTACATGGTTGGCGGCATCGACGAGGTGATCGCCAAGGCCGAGAAGATGGCCGCAGAGGCTGCCTAAATCGAACCCTTTCGGGGGGCCTCTGCTGGCCCCTCGATAGAAGAAGGAGTTTCACATGGCAGACACGATGAAGTTCGACCTGGTCTCGCCGGAGCGCAAGCTCCTGTCGACCGAGGTCACGTCGGTGCAGATCCCCGGTGCGGATGGTGACATGACCGCCATGCCGAACCACGCGCCGACCATCACCACGCTGCGCCCTGGCATCCTGACGGTGGAAACCACCAAGGGGACCGAGCAGTTCGTCGTGACCGGCGGTTTCGCCGAGATCGGCGAGAGCATTTCCGTGCTCGCCGAGAAGGCCCTGCCGAAGGCGGACGTGGACCAGAAGACCTACGAAGCCCTGGTTGCCGAAGCCCACGAGGCCTACAAGCAGACCAAGGAAACTTACGTCAACGAGCCCGGCCCGGTGGACGAGGCAGCCAAGCTGCTGCAGGACATGGTGGCCGTGGGCACGCATATCGGGCTTGACCCGATGCAGCCCTCGCTCTGAGGTTTTCAGACCGTATCAAGGAAAGCCCCGCCCCCTCGGCGGGGTTTTTCGTTTCCGGTTATCCAGCGGCCACGCCTGCGGCGTGACAGGGCAACACCGAGACTGCGCCTCGGCGCGGATGAGGGGCGCTGCCCCTCAAACTCCCCGAGGTATTTTGGCCAGGAAGAAGCCCCAGTGTGGTGATTTGCGATAGGTTTGGAGGCATTGCAGGCGTTGCCATGCCACGGTACGCGTTTCTCAGTTTCCCGTCTTTCGCGGCTGATGTAAGCCAGCCCTGCGCCGCAGGAGACAGCCATGGAATTCAACATCGACCTCACGGCCCTTGTCCGGGAATTCGTCACCCTGTTTGTCGTGGTGGATCCCATCGGAACGCTGCCGGTGTTCTATTTTGCCACCGCCGCTGTCCCCGCAGCCTTGCATTGGAAATTCGCCGTGCGCGCCGTTCTGGTCGCTTGGTGTGTGCTGATCGGCTTTCTCATCGCGGGCCAGTTCCTGCTGGAAGCCCTTGGGCTGCGCTTCGGGTCGTTCCAGATCGCGGGAGGCATCGTTCTGTTCCTCTTCGCGCTGACCATGATCTTTGGCGAGAGCAAGCCCGAGCACGAGATCGAGGAGGCCGAGAAAAGCCATCTTGCGGGCGCGGTCTTTCCCTTGGCGATGCCCTCCATCGCTTCGCCGGGGGCGATGCTGGCCATCGTTGTCCTGACCGACAATCACGCCCATTCGATCCCGGACCAGATCGTCACGGGGCTGCTGCTGACGGCGGTCCTGGCGCTGACCCTCGGGCTGTTGTTGCTGGCGGCGCGTCTCAAAAGGGTGTTGGGCAGCACCGGGGCCAGTGTCATCAGTCGGGTGATGGGGATCATCCTCGCCACCGTGGCGGTGGATGCCGTTCTGGGTGGGCTGGACGCTGTGGGCGTCATGCAGGTCGAGGCGGCACCGGGGGCGGCGGTCACGATTTCGGAGTGATTCCGGGATAGAATGCCGCTATAGCCTTGGAAAAGACGAGAGAGCGGACATGCGCAAATTCAACAGCGCAAGCATTGGCGTTGAACAGGGTAACGAGGAAGTCTTTTCCGACTTCATGGATGGCGGCGAGATGTGGACCGGGAGCGGCGCGCGCGAGCGGCGTTGTCCCGTTGTGTTCAGCGAACCGTTCAAGAGCCGTCCCGTCGTGCATGTCGCCCTGTCGCTGTGGGACATGGATCAGGGCTCGAATGTGCGCGCCGACCTGACCGCTGACAAGGTCACCGAACGCGGGTTCGAACTGGTGTTCCGCACCTGGGCGGATACAAAGGTCGCCCGCGTGCGCATGAACTGGATGGCGATCGGCGAAGTCACCTCCGAGGACGACTGGGATCTGTACTGAACGGTTGCGGTCTCGGGCCGGATGCAACGAAAAAGGGGCCGCGAGGCCCCTTTGGTTTGCTGGATGAGCTGGTAGTCGGGGCTGTGTGCGCCCCGCCTTCCTCAGAGGATGCCTTCGTAGATCGGACCCAGCGTTTCGGTCTCGAACAGCGACGACACCGAGGTGCCATTCCAGATATTCAGGATCGATTGGGCGAACATCGGTGCGGTCGGCAGGACGCGGATGTTCGGTGCCTGCGACACCGGCCCGGTGGGCTGGATCGAATCCGTCAACACCAGCGTCTTCAGCACGGACTTGGTGATGCGCTCCACCGCCGGGCCCGACATGACACCGTGCGAGATATAGGCGTGCACCTCGGTCGCGCCGTGGTCCATGATGACCTCCGCCGCCTTGCAGAGCGTCCCGGCTGTGTCGCACATGTCGTCGACGATGATGCACTTCTTCCCGGTCACGTCACCGATCACGGTCATTTCCGCCACTTCACCCGGCTTTTCGCGGCGCTTGTCGACAATGGCCAGCGGCGCGTTGATCCGCTTGGCCAGTTCACGCGCCCGCGCGACGCCGCCCACGTCCGGCGAGATCACCAGCACGTCCTCGAGGTTGTCGAACTGTTTCTTGATATCCAGCGCGAAGATCGGCGAGGCATAGAGGTTGTCCACCGGGATGTCGAAGAAGCCCTGGATTTGCGCCGCGTGCAGGTCCAGCGTCAGGATGCGCTCGATCCCTGCGGTGACCATCATGTTGGCGACCAGCTTGGCCGAAATCGGCGTGCGCGCCTTGGTGCGGCGGTCCTGCCGGGCGTAGCCGAAATAGGGGATCACGGCGGTGATACGCGCCGCCGACGACCGGCGCAGCGCGTCGGCCATGATGAGAAGTTCCATCAGGTTGTCGTTGGCCGGGTTCGACGTCGGCTGGATGATGAACATGTCCTCGCCGCGCACGTTCTCGTAGACCTCGACAAAGATCTCCTGATCGTTGAACCGCTCGACGCGAGCGTCCACCAGTCCCACGGACATGCCGCGGTACAGGGACATGCGGCGGGCGATGGCTTCGGCCAGCGGGCGGTTGGCATTTCCGGCGATCAGCTTGGGCTCGATGACGGTGGGCATGGGCAGCGTCCTTGCTAGGGAGGATGACGGATTCGTGACGAGTTGCGCACCCGTTAACACGGGCCTAGGGTGCTGCACCAGCATACGTGCGGCACGGGAAAGGGAGGCGCGACATATGGCGCGGGTTGACTACTATCTGTCGGTGATTTCACCCTACTGCTACTTTACCGGAACGCGCGCTGCCGAGGTCGCCGCAAAGCATGGCGTCGAACTCGTCTACAAACCGCTCGATATTGCGGCGTTGTTTGCCCGCACCGGCGGGGTGGCGCTGTCGGAGCGGCCTCAGGCGCGCAAGGACTACCGCCTGCAGGAACTGGCCCGCACCTCGAAGAAGACCGGCCTGCCGTACAATCCGCAACCGCTGTATTTCCCGGCCAATGCCGCGCCCGCGTCCTACGCCGTGATCGCGGCGCAGAAGGCGCATCAGGCGGACGGGCAGGGCGATCTGGCGGGCCTCATCTTTTACATCCTGCGGGCTTGCTGGGCCGAGGAGAAGGACATCTCGCAGGACGAGGTGATCGGCGATTGCCTCGAGGCGGCGGGGTTTGACCGTGGGCTGACCTTCACGGGGATGCTGTCCGGGGCGGAAACCTATGCGCACAACCTCGAAGAGGCGGTGGACGCAGGCGTCTTCGGTGCGCCCTTCTGGGTCTGCGAGGACGGAGAGCGCTTCTGGGGCCGTGACCGGCTGGAAGATCTCGACGCGCATCTGGCGGGGTCGTTGTGATGGAGCTGTTCATTCGCGAGATGGGGCAGGGGGACACCCCCGTGCTGGCACTGCACTGTGGTCTGGGACAGTCGGGCATGTGGCGCGGCGTGTTCGGCGACATGCCCGGCGTCCACGTTACGGCGCCTGATCTGCCGGGCCATGGCAAGAGCCCCGGTTTTCCCGAAGGTGTCGACGTCCATGACGCGGCCACGGACGCGGTGCGCCCGCTGTTGTCCGACGGGATGCACCTCGTGGGCCACAGCTTTGGCGCGACCGTGGCTTTGCGGCTGGCGCTGGAGGCCCCGACGCGCATCCGGTCGCTGACCCTGATCGAACCGGTGTTCTTTGCTGCCGCGCCCGATGGCCCGGTCAAGGCCGATCACCGTGCCGCCGAGGAAGGCTTCTTCGCCATCGCGCAGGCCGGTGACGGCATGGCCACAGCGGAGGAGTTCAACCGACTGTGGGGGGGCGGTGTGCCTTGGGCGAAGTTCCCCGAGCAGGTGCAGCAGACCATGGCGGCGCAGATGCCCTTCGTGTTTGCGACCGAACCCAGCCTGTGGGGCGACCGCGCCGGGATGCTCCGCCATGGCGGTCTGGAGGCGCTGTCCTGCCCCGTTCAGCTGATCCGTGGCGGACGCACAGTCCCGATCATCGCGCAGGTGCACGCCGGGCTTTTGGCGCGCTTGCCGAATGCACGGGAAACCGTGGTCGATGGCGCAGGCCACATGCTGGTTCTGTCGCATCCTCAAGCGGTGGCCGATGGTGTGACCGACCTTCTGGCCCGCAGCGGGGAAGCTGAACGGATGCCGTCCCCGGCTTCTTTGGTTTGAAAATACCTTGGGGGGGGGCCGTAGGACGGGGGCAACGCCCCCTCGCGCGCACCGCAGGTGCGCGCCGGTCGCCCCGGCGCAGCCGGGGTGAAATCCCTCAGGACTTCTTGCCCACCTTCGGCTCGGTGCCCTCGCGTAGCCGGTTGATGTTTTCGCGGTGGCGATACAGCACGATGAACGTCAGCATCAGCGCCACGAACGTCAGGTCGGTCCGCCCCAGCAGCAGCGTCCACGGCGCGACGGAGGCCGCCGCCGCGATGGCCCCGACCGAAGAGATCTTGGACAGGTAAAACGCCGCGAGCCATGTGGCGCAGCACAGCAGTCCGATGGGCCAGGCCAGCGCCAGCATGGTGCCGAGGAAGGTCGCCACGCCCTTGCCGCCCTTGAACTTCAGCCAGACCGGGAAACAGTGCCCCGCCATGGCTGCCAGCCCCGCCAGTTGCGCGGCGCTTTCATCCTGCGCCAGCCACCGCGCCAGCAGGACCGCCACCGCGCCCTTGCCGCCGTCCAGCAGCAACGTCGCCAGCGCGGCGCCCTTGTTGCCGGTGCGCAGCACGTTTGTTGCACCGATGTTGCCCGACCCGATCTGGCGCAGATCGCCAAGGTTCATCGCACGCGTGATGAGGATGCCGAACGGCACCGATCCCAGCAGGTAGCCAACAACGATCCAGAGCGCGAGTGTCATGGTCAGGCCTCGTAAACGCGGGCGCCGGAGACCCATGTGCCCAGCACCTTGCCCTGCAGGCGGGCTCCGTCAAAGGGAGTGTTCTTGGATTTCGACTTCAGCTTGAAGCGGTCGATCACCACGGGCTTGTCCGGGTCGAACAGCACCAGATCGGCAGGCGCACCCACCGCCAGCCGCCCGCAGTCCAGACCCAGCCGTTTCGCCGGGTTCAGTGACAGCGCCCGGAACAGACAGGGAAGCGACAGGTCGTCGGCATGGGTGAGGCGCAGCAGCACCGGCAGCATGGTCTCCAGCCCCACGGCACCGGGCGCGGCCTCCTCGAAGGGCAGGCGTTTCGATTCCTCGTCCTGCGGCGTGTGGAAGGAGCCGATGATGTCGATCAGGCCCGAACGTACCGCCTCGACCAGCGCCTTGCGGTCGTCCTCCGATCGCAGCGGCGGCGTGACCTTGAAGAAGGTGCGGTAGTCGGCCAGGTCCATCTCGTTCAGCGTCAGATGATGCATCGAGGTGCCTGCGGTGACGTCGAAGCCGTTCGCCTTGGCCCGTTCCAGCGCGGGCAGGGCACGGGCGCAGGTGATCTGGTCTGCGTGGTACTTCACGCCGGTCATCTCGACCAAGGCGATGTCACGGTCCAGCCCCATGCGCTCCGCCATGGGCGACACGGCGGGCAACCCGCGCAGCGAGGCGAACTTGCCCGAGGTCGCCACCGCGCCCTTGGACAGGCCGGGGTCCTGCGGGTGGCCGATCACCAGCGCACCCAGAGAGCGGGCGTAGGTCATGGCGCGGCTCAGCACCTTGGTATCGGTGACCACATGGGTGCCATCGGTAAAGGCCACGGCCCCCGCGTCCATCAGAAAGCCGATCTCGGTCATCTCGCGGCCTACGCGGCCCTTGGTCAGGGCGGCCATGGGCAGGACGTGGACCTTGGCCTCGTCCTTCGCACGGCGGCGGATGAAATCGAGCGTTTCCGGCGAGTCGATGGGCGGCAGCGTGTCGGGGCGGGTGACCATGGTGGTCACGCCCCCCGCAGCGGCGGCCTGTCCGGCTGTGCCGTAGGATTCCTTGTGCCGCTCGCCGGGTTCGCCCACCTTGACGCCGATATCGACAATGCCGGGCGCGAGGCACTTGCCGCCACAGTCCACCATGTCGGCGGAGTCCGTCATGGCTGCTTTCAAGGCTTCGATGTCCGAGGTCTGCGCCGCGATGCCGGTGATCCGGCCATCGACGACAAGCAGCGCGCCGAGCGTGTCGCTGTCGCCTTCGGGGTCGATCAGGCGGGCGTTGAGAAAAAGGGTCTGGGGCATGACGAGCGGCTCTTGAACGGTTTGCACATGCTCTACGGCATATTTTGCGGCTGGGAAACCCGCGTGAACCAAAGGCGGCGCGCTGCGCGCGCCACAGGGTCAGCACCTTCGGTGCGAGGGGGGCTCTGCCCCCGTCCCCTGCGGGGACCCCCCCGAGGGTATTTGTGAAACCAAAGAAGCAGATGCGGTGCGCTTTGGGTTTCTTCTTGGCTCAAATACTCAAACTTTACAGCGCTCGTGGGAGCGCCGCGTTGATGGTGTTTGCGGTGGCTTGGGGGTCGCGCTGGAATTTCACCAGGTGCTTGTGGCCGTCGCGGGTGATGACCTGCACTGCGCTGCCGATGGCGCGGGCCTTGGCGATGTCGGTCAGGGGGATCGTGCGGTCATGCGGGCCATCGAGGTGGGTGTCCGTCAAGGTCCAGCTTTGCGTCAGGGTTTCGTCCATGAGGAACCACCCTCGCAGGACAACCGCTGCGAGGCCACCCACGGCGCCGGTCCAGACATGCAGGTTTCCCATGAGCCAAAGCACCAGCATGCCCGCAGCCATGGCGATGGCCGCCATGGTCCAGTGGGTTTTGATGTAGGTGGCGCGGTCGGGGGTGAAGGTCATGAGCGGTCCTGTCGCGCTTGTTGCATCATGCGGTGCACCTCGGGCGCGTCGGGGATGCGTTCGAAGCCTACCGGTGTGCGTGTGGTGGTTCTCTTGTGGCGTGACACCCGTTCCGCGAACCAGACGGACCCCAGCCCTTCGCCGTGCTGCTCGCGGGTCAGTTCGCCGATGCTGTGGTCCTTCAGGCGGCGGCTTTGCAGCGGCAGGCTGGTGATGATGAAGGCGCGGCGGTCGGTCAGCACGTAGACGGTGCGGGAGCGGCGAAAGCTGTCCCAGAAGACATGCAGACCCATGTTGTAAAGCCCGATCGCCACGAAGATCAGTCCGAAAAGTGGGAAGAGTTGAACGGGGGCCTCGCGGATGCCCTCTGTCAGGAAGAGGGCCATGCGGATCCAGAAGAGGGCAAAGCCGGTGACGAGGATGCCGATCAGTATCCGGGGCAGGCTGACATCCTGTCGTGTGATGCGGACATCGGGGTGGCCCGTCCAGAGGACGCGCTCGGACGGGTCGAGCAGGTGTTTGAGGTCGCTGCCCGCGCTCACAGCACGAGGGCCAGCACCGCGGCGACGAAAACAGCGAGGCCGATCAGGGCGAGTATGATCGGTTTCGACAGGCTGCCCATGGCGGCGGGGGCACCGCCGCTGCCCTGGCCTTTGGCGCCGGACGAGCGGATGCTGGCGGAGCGGCCTTTGGCCCCGGCGGCGGACCAGCCGCCGATGTAGCTGAGCGGCGTGTTGACGTGCAACTCCTGCGAGGTGTTTTCGAAGGCTTGTGGCGGCAGGATGACCACGTGGCCGTCCAGCCCGTCGACGCGGGCGCGGTCGGAACCCAGTGCCTTGGGCGGCAGGTCGTAGGCCTCGGACAGGTACTGCGAGAGGGACATGTTGCCGAGGTCGCGCAGATCCACCGTTTCGACGAAGGCGGGGGAGAGCTTTGTCGCGCCCAGCCCGTATTTCAACGGCCACTCGCCGGTGCCGGCCATGGTGGTGAACCGTTCGATGGCGCGCGCAGGCAGGTCGATGTGGAGCAGGTGCACCGTGCTGGTGTCGGAACCGTTGATCTGGACCTGGGTCATGGGGCCTCTCGTCGAAAAGGGTTTGGGCGAATGATACGGTGCGCGCGGTGCGCCCCGTCGCGGACATCAGGCGCTGAGCTGTTTCGGGTTGGCGCGCAGGTTGCGGGCCAGCAGGTCCATGGCGGCCATGCGCACCGCGACACCCATTTCCACCTGGTCCTGGATCACCGAGCGGTTGATGTCGTCGGCGATGGTGCCGTCGATCTCGACCCCGCGGTTCATGGGGCCCGGGTGCATGACGATGGCGTCATCCTTGGCATGGGACAGCTTCTCGGCGTCCAGCCCGTAGCGGTGGTAATATTCGCGCTCGGAGGGGATGAAGCCGCCGTCCATGCGTTCCTTTTGCAGGCGGAGCATCATGACGACGTCTGCGTCCTTCAGGCCTTCGCGCATGTCCTCGTAGACCTCGGCGCCGAATTCGTTGATCCCTGAGGGCATCAGCGTGGCGGGGCCGACGAGGCGGATGCGGTTTTCCATCTTGTGCAGCAGCAGCAGGTTGGACCGGGCCACGCGGGAGTGGGCCACGTCGCCGCAGATGGCGATGGTCAGGCGGTGCAGGCGGCCCTTGGCGCGGCGGATGGTCAGCGCGTCCAGCAGCGCCTGCGTCGGGTGTTCGTGCCGCCCGTCACCGGCGTTCAGCACGGCGCAGTTGACCTTTTGCGCCAGAAGGTCGACCGCGCCGGAATGCGGGTGACGCACCACCAGAAGGTCGGGGTGCATGGCGTTCAGCGTAAGGGCCGTGTCGATCAGCGTCTCGCCCTTCTTGATCGAGGACGCCTGCATCGACATGTTCATCACGTCCGCGCCCAGCCGTTTGCCCGCCAGCTCGAACGAGGCCTGCGTGCGGGTCGAGTTCTCGAAGAACATGTTGATCTGCGTCAGCCCCGCCAGCGCCATTGCGTGCTTCTCGCGCGAGCGGCCGAGCGCCACGTATTTGTCCGCGAGGTCGAGAAGGGTGGTGATTTCGTCGGGGCGCAGGGGTTCGATGCCCAGAAGGTGGCGGTGGTCGAAACGCATGGGGACTCCTGCTTTGGTCGGAGACGTGTTTACGGAGCGCGTGCGGATGCCGCAAGTGCGGCGTGGTCAACCTTTGTGCAGGAGGCGACACACCGCCGTCATTCGTGACCCGCGCAGGAGTGATTTTCCTTTGCCGCTGGCGGGGGTAGGGTGGTGCTCATGGAATCGGCAATGCACACCGGACTGGACTGGTACGCCGCCCGCGCGGCGCTGGAATGGCAGATGGAAATGGGCGTCTTCGAGGTGATCTCGGAGGGGCCGGTGGACCGTTTTGCCATCGAGGTGGAGGCGAAGGCCGCCCGCGAGCAAAAGAAGCGCGGTGGCACCGGTGTTGCAGCGCCGATCGTTCAGGAACCCGAGGTCGATCCGGTCGCCGAGGCGGCAGCGGCGGCCAAGGCCGTCGGCACGCTGGACTCGCTGAAGGCGGCACTGGCGTCCTTCGAGCATTGCGAGTTGAAGCGCGGGGCGCGTAACCTCGTGTTCTCGGACGGGGTGCCGGGGGCACGGGTGATGATCGTGGGCGAAGCGCCGGGGCGCGACGAGGACCTGCAGGGCAAACCCTTTGTCGGCAAGGCGGGGCAGCTCCTGGACCGCATGCTGGCGGCCATCGGGCTGAACCGGGCCGAATCCGTCTACATCACCAATGTCATGCCGTGGCGTCCGCCACAGAACCGCGATCCGAAGCCCGAGGAAATCGCCATGATGAAGCCGTTCCTGGAGCGGCACATCGCATTGGCGGAACCGGACGTGTTGGTGATCGTGGGCAATATCTCGTGCCAGGCGTTGCTGGGCAAACGGGGCATCACGCGGCTGAGGGGGCAATGGGCGGAGGCCTGCGGCAAGCCCGCGCTGCCGATGTTCCACCCGGCCTACCTGCTGCGCAACCCCGCCGCCAAGCGCGAGGCCTGGGCGGACCTCTTGGAACTGAAGGCGAAACTGGGCGCATGACCGCCCCTGATGTGAGACCCGAGACATGATCGTCGATCCCGTGATGCTGCTTGCCTTCCTGCCCGCCGGACTGGCGCTGAACATCGCTCCCGGCCCGGACATGCTGTTCTGCATGGCGCAGGGGCTGCGGGGCGGGCCGCGCTGTGGCTGGGCGGCCTCGGCGGGGGTGACGGCCTCGGGGATGCTGCATGTGCTGGTGGCGGGCCTGGGCCTTGGCGCGTTGGTCGCCGCGATCCCCGGTGCCTTCGACGTGATCCGCTGGGCGGGGGCGGCCTACCTCGCCTATATCGCCTACAAGACCTTTCGCACGCCGCTGGCCGGGGTGAACGCGCCGACGCTGTCGCCGCTGAAGGCCGCGCGGCAGGGGTTCTTTGTGAACCTGACCAACCCGAAGTTCATCCTGTTTGTCCTCGCCTTCGTGCCGCAGTTCGTGAACCCGGCGGGCAACGTGCTGGCGCAGTTCATGATCTTTGGCGCGATGATGGGCGTTGGCGGGCTTATCGTGAATGGCCTCGTTGGCCAGTTCGCGGGCAAGCTGCGCACCTACCTGCAAGGTGGGACAAAGACCGAGAAGGGCCTGCGCTATGCCTGCGGTACGCTGTTCGGCGGGCTGGCGCTGCGGTTGGCTGCATGAGGCTATGGATCGCTGCCGTGGCGCTTTGGCCCTTGGCAGCGCCCGCACAACAGATTGATTACGCGGCGATCTTTGAACAGCAGGAGGCCGAGGTCGCGCCCGGCGGTGACATCGACGGGCGCGCGGTGGACCTGCTGAGCATGCCCGGCGGGATCGAGCTGCGCCGCCTCAACGGGCCGAATGGCGAGGTGAGCTATACCGGCATCGACTCCAGCGGTCTGGGTGCGGTGGGGTGTCTTTACGAGATGTATTTCGAACTGGTGGCCATGGGGCGCTACTGCCCCTGGACCCCGCCGAAGGCCGAAGGCGCCGTGCTGGAGGCGCGTCTGCGCCGCATCGCGCGCTTTGTAATGGTTAACGGCGTGCCCGCGCAGGACCCCGATGGGGTGGAGGCGTTTCTCGAAGCGGAAATGACCCGTTGGCAGCGGGACATCGGGACGCAGGCCTGCGCCGATCCGGGCCATGGTTTGCAGGGCTTCGCGGGCGCGCTGGCGTCTGAGGGATTCGGCGCTGTGCTTGACACCGCGCTGTCGGTGCCGAGATTGCCGGTGTCGCAACCCTGCCTGTGAAGGAGCACACATGTCGCGTATCGACGAGAGCAAGGAATTCATCCCGGTCCGCATCGCGGTGCTGACCGTCAGCGACACGCGCGGTCTGGCAGAGGACCGTTCCGGCGACACGCTGGTGCAAAGGCTGACCGAGGCGGGTCATATCCTCGCAGATCGCAAGATTGTGAAGGACGAGCGGACCGAGATCGCGGACCTCCTGCGCGCGTGGATCGCCGATCCGGCGGTCGATGTGGTGATCTCCACCGGTGGGACGGGGTTGACCGGGCGGGACGTGACCGTCGAGGCGCACAGGGATGTCTACGAGAAGGAGATCGACGCCTTCGGCACGGTCTTCACCATGGTTTCCTTCAATAAAATAGGCACATCCGCGGTGCAGAGCCGCGCCACGGGCGGTGTCGCCGGGGGGACTTACTTGTTCGCGCTGCCGGGCTCGACCGGGGCCTGCAAGGATGCTTGGGACGAGATCCTGAAGTGGCAGCTGGACTACCGCCACCGCCCCTGCAACTTTGTCGAAATCTTTCCAAGGCTGGACGAGCACAAGCGACGGAAGTGATCCGCCTGTGCGTATAATGACGTAAAGTCTTGGCAGGGGCCGGGCATTCTGTACATGGAATGTGTGAGGGGCCGTACCCGCCCGACGCTGACCGACGCTGCCGGACCCGAGGAGGAGACGCATGCGCTTTTTCCGCAAGAGCCTGACGGGGCTCTTCCTGTTTGCCCTGACGCTCGGCCTGCTGGCATGGGCGGGCATCATGGTGCGCGAGTCCGTGCAAGCCAAGATGAACGCCGAGCCGCGCAAGCGCCCGGCTCAGGAACGCGTGTTCAGCGTGAACACCGTGACCGTGACCCCCGAGACGGCGGTCCCGGTTCTGTCGGTCTTTGGCGAGGTGCAAAGCACCCGGACGCTGGAACTGCGCGCGGCGGCCTCGGGGGCGCTCATCGACCTCGCGCCCGAATTTGTCGAGGGCGGGCAAGTCGCTGCGGGGCAACTCTTGGGCCGGATCGACCCGGCGGATGCACAGGCGGCCTTGGACCGCGCGGAAAGCGACCTGCTGGACGCGCAGGCCGAGGGGCGCGAGGCGGCGCGCGCCATCGACATCGCCCGCGATGAACTGACCGCCGCCGAGGAACAGGTCACCCTGCGCGCGCAGGCGCTGAAGCGGGCCGAGGACCTGCTGGTTCGCCGCGTCGGCACCGAGGCGGCTGTCGAGACCGCCGAACTGGCGCTGTCCTCGGCACGGCAGTCGGTGCTGAACCAGCGGCAGGCGGTGGCCAGCGCCGAGGCGCGTATCGACCAGTCCGCCACGGCGCTCCGCCGTGCCGAAATCGCCCGCGAAGAGGCACAGCGCCGCGTCGCCGACACCGAGATCCGCGCCGAATTTGCCGGGACTTTGACCGATGTGACCGTGGTGGCCGGGCGGCTCGTGTCCACGAACGAGCAACTGGCGCAGCTGGTGGACCCGGCGGCGCTGGAGGTGGCCTTTCGCGTGTCCACCCCGCAATACGCGCGGCTGATCGACGAGGCCGGGCGGCTGCGTGATGCGCCGGTGTCTGTGGTGATGGACCTTTACGGCACATCGCTGAAGGCCACGGGGCGGCTGTCGCGCGAAAGCGCCTCGGTCGGGGCGGGGCAGACGGGGCGCTTGCTGTTTGCCACGCTGGACGCGGCGCGGGGCTTCAAACCCGGCGATTTCGTCACGGTCGAGATCGAGGAACCGCCACTGGAGCGGGTCGCCCGCCTGCCGGCCACCGCGCTGGGCGCGGACGGGGCAGTTCTGGCGCTGGACACGGAACAGCGGCTGGAGGTCGTCCCCGTGACGCTGGAACGCCGTCAGGGCGACGACGTGCTGGTGCGCGCCTCCGCGCTGGCCGGGCGCGAGGTGGTGGCGGAACGCACGCCGCTTTTGGGTGCGGGGATCAAGGTGCAGCCGATCCGCCCGGACGGCGCGCCCGCGCCTGAACCCGAGATGGTCGAACTGACCGCCGAACGCCGCGCGGCGCTCGTGGCCTTTGTCGAGGGCAACCAGCGTATGCCCGCCGAGGCCAAGACCCGCGTGCTGGCGCAGCTGCAACAGGACAAGGTCCCGGCCGAGGTGGTCGCCCGCATCGAACAGCGGATGGGAGGCTGAGATGGCGCGCGACATGTCGAAGGTCGGCGGCATCCTCAGCTACTTCACCCGCCATCCGACGGTGTCGAACCTGATCCTCGTGATGCTTCTGGCGGCGGGACTGCTGGCCGTCCCGAACATGCGCGCGCAGTTCTTTCCCGATACCATCGTGGACGATTTGACCGTTTCGGTCGCGTGGGAGGGCGCCGGGGCCGAGGACGTGGACGCCGCCATCGTGCAGGTGCTGGAACCGGCGCTGCTGACGGTCGAGGGCGTGGCCTCGTCCGAGTCCACCTCGCGCGAGGGGAGGGCGAGCATCGATCTGGAATTCGAACCGGGCTGGGACATGGGCCGCGCCGCCGACGAGGTGCAGCAGGCGCTGGACGGCGCGACGGGCCTGCCGGACGACGCGGAGGACCCCGAGGTCCGGCGCGGCGGCTGGCGTGACCGGGTGACCGACGTGGTCATCACCGGGCCGGTGGGCGTGGACCAACTGGCGCGCTTTGCCGATGAATTCACCGTGCGGCTGTTCGCGGAGGGCGTGACACGTACGACGATTCAAGGCATCGCCGCGCCGCAGATCGTGGTCGAGGTCCCGGTGGCCAGCCTCATCGAACACGATGTGACCATGGCCGAGATCGCCAGCGCCATTGCCGCCGAGGTCGACGCCGACCCGGCAGGCGACGTCGAGGGCGCAGGCGCGCGGGTGCGCACGGGGATCGAGAAACGCTCTGCCTCTGACATCGCGGGCATCGCCTTGCGGTCGCAGCCAGACGGGACAAAGCTGACCATCGGCGACGTCGCCCGCGTCCGGCAGGACGGCGTGGACCGCGAACAGGGCTATTTCGTCGGCCCGAACGCGGCCATTGCCGTGCGGGTGGACCGCAGCGACCAGGGCGATGCCATCGGCATCCAGTCCCAAGTCGAAGAGGTCGCGCGCACCTATCAGGCGACCCTGCCGCAGGGCGTGACCATCGACCTGATCCGCACCCGGTCCGAGGCCATCACGGGCCGCCTGAACATCCTGACGGAGAACGCGCTGACCGGCCTCGCGCTGGTGGTGGCACTGCTGTTCCTGTTCCTGAATACGCGCACGGCCTTCTGGGTGGCGGCGGGCATCCCGACCTCGCTCTTGGCGGCGATTGCGCTGATGTACGTGGGCGGGCTGACGATCAACATGATCTCGCTTTTCGCGCTCATCATCACGCTGGGCATCGTGGTGGATGACGCCATCGTGGTGGGCGAACATGCGGATTCGCTGGCGCGCCGGGGGCTTGGGCCATACGAGGCGGCTGAAACCTCCGCGCGGCGCATGTCCTTGCCGGTATTCTCGGCCACCTTGACCACCGTGATCGCGTTTTTCGGCCTGACGGCCATTGGCGGGCGCTTCGGGGACATGATCGCGGACATTCCCTTCACCGTCATCACGGTTCTGCTGGCCTCGCTGGTGGAGTGCTTCTTTATCCTTCCCAGCCACATGGCCCACGCCCTGAAGCCGCGCCCCGTTCTGGGGTTCCGCGCATGGCGGGCCGGGTTCGGTCTGGTGGGAGAGACACTGGTGGCCATGCTGGCCGCCGCGCTAATCCTGCTGACCGTGCTGTCCCTGCCGGGGGTGCTGGACGGGACATGGGCGACCTTCGCGGGCGAGTCCCCCGCATGGATCACCGGACTGCACGCGCAGGCCGTGGCGGCGCGCGGCTGGCTGATCGGCACCACATGGCTGGGCGCATTGGTGCTGGCGGCGGTCATGGCCGGGCTGCTGGTGCTGCGCCTTGCCCGCATGGCACCGGAGCGGCGCGCCGAGGAACTGCGCGCCCTGTCCGACATGGGGATCGACAGTGCCTCACGCACCGTGAACCGGGGCTTTCGCTACCTGCGCGAGACCCTGTTCCGCCCGCTCATGCGCGCCGTCATCACCGCGCGGTACGTCGTGCTGGCCGGGGCCGTGGTGGCGCTGGCGGGCGTGGCGGTGCTGTTCATCGACGGCAAGGTGCAGTGGCGCTTCTTCAACTCGCCGGAACAAGGCTCGATCACCGCCAACTTCGCCATGGCCCCCGGCGCGGGGCGCGAGGACACGCTGGCGCAGATGCGGCTGTTGCAGGAGTCGACCGAGGAACTGGGCCGCGAATACGAAGAGCGCTACGGGGCGAACCCGCTGGACTACGTCATGGCTCAGATCGGCGGCAACTCGGGCCGCAGCCTTGCGGGGGCGGACACAAAGGATGCCGACCAGCTGGGGGCGATTTCGATCGAACTGATCCCGGCAGACGATCGGCCCTATTCGTCCTTCGCCTTTGTGGGCGAATTGCAGGAACGCGTGAATAAGCACCCGCTGGTGGAGGAAATCTCCTTCCGCAGTTGGCGCGGCGGGCCGGGGGGCGATGCTCTGGACGTGCAGTTTTACGGCGCCGATGCCGAGACGCTGAAGGGCGCTGCCGAGGACCTGAAAGCCGCCGTGGCGCAATTCCCCGAGGTCTCGGCGGTGGAGGACAACCTCGCCTACGACAAGGCCGAGCTGATCCTCGAACTGACGCCGCAGGGGCAGGCGCTGGGCTTTGACATCGACGGGCTGGGGCGCGTGCTGCGCAACCGCCTGGGCGGGATCGAAGCGGCGAGTTTTCCGGTCGGGCCGCGGTCGGCCGAGATCCGCGTGGAACTGCCCGAGGGCGAGCTGACGGCGGATTTCATAGAACGCATGATGCTGCGGACGCCCACGGGCGAATACGTCCCCTTGGCGGATATCGTGCGGGTCGAACAGCGGACGGGGTTCAGTACGGTGCGACGAGAGAACGGCATCCGGCTGATCTCGGTCACCGGCGACATCTCCGAGGACGACCCCGCCCGCGCGACCGAGATTTCCAACGCGCTGGAGCAAGTGATCCTGCCGCGCATCGCCGACACCCGGCAGGTGGACTGGCGCATGGCGGGCCTCAGCGAGCAGGAGGACCGGTTCCTTGCCGATGCGCAGCTGGGTCTGATGATGGTGCTTCTGGGCATCTACCTCGTGCTGGCCTGGGTCTTTGCCAGCTGGACGCGGCCCCTGGTGGTGATGGCGATCATCCCCTTTGGGCTGGTGGGCGCGATCTATGGCCACTGGCTGTGGGACATTCCGGCGAGCATGTTCACCGTGGTGGGTCTGCTGGGGATGACCGGGATCATCATCAACGATTCCATCGTGCTGGTGACGCAGATCGACGAATACGGCAAGGATCGAGGGCTGATCCCCGCGATCATCGACGGAGCGGCGGACCGCCTGCGCGCGGTCTTCCTGACCACGGCGACGACGGTGCTCGGGCTGGCGCCGCTGCTGTATGAACGGTCGGCCGATGCGCAGTTCCTGAAGCCGACGGTGGTGACGCTGGTCTATGGACTGGGGTTCGGCATGGTGCTGGTGCTGCTGGTCGTGCCCTCGCTGGTGGCAGTGCAGCATGACGTGACGCAGGCCTGGGCCGCGCTGAAGAAGGGCTGGCGGTTCCGCGCCGCCCCTGTGCGCGGGCTGCTGCTGGCGGGCACGGCGGCGGTGCTGGGCTGGCTGGCGGTGACGCTGGGCTGGGTCGCCGTCACGGGCGCGCTGCCCGCCGCACTGGGCGGCGGAGCGGCAGGCGCGGCGCTTGGGCTGTTCCTTGGCGGTGCGCTGGTCGTGGTGCTGGTGCTCTACGCGGTGGCGGCGGGGGCCGTGGCGCTCAGGCGCCGGGCGTGACCCGTCGCGGCGGCGTCAATCGCAGCCCTTGATCTCCACCGGCATCCGGCCACCCAGGACCGTGATGGTCATCGACGACCGATCCAGAGCAAAGGCCGCGCGGCTGTTGTGCGCCACGCGCGTCTGAGCAACCAGCCGACCGTTCTGTACCGAGGTCTGCGGATCGGCCACCCACAGGTCGGGATCGCGGAACTCGATCACCGTTTCCTCGCGCCCGGTGGCGCCGGGCAGGTCCAGCGCAACCGTCAGACCCAGCCCGCGCGGGGCCGGACCGACCGTACAATTCACCCCGGTGATCCCGGCGTCCTCGGCATCATAGGGCATATCCGCCATGGCGGCGGCAATGCGCGGGTCGGGCTTGCGATTGCCGGCTGGCAATTCCGCCGAGATCGCCAGCCGTTGCGGCAGGCACACGTCATTGCAGACGCCGATGTCGATCACACCGTCCAGATGCGCGTCCTGCTTGCCGTTCTGCAACCGCAGCCGCAGCGGCAGGGTGACCTCGTGCTTGTAGCCGACCGAGCGCATCCCCGATTGCCAGAACACGTCGGGGCTGGGCCAACTGACCGCCACGCCCTGCAGGTTGGTCGAGGCACGCCAGTCGAAGCTGGGCGGAATGCCCGCATCGCCCGGACTGCGCCAGTAGGTCTTCCAGCCGTCGGCAAGCTCCAGATGCAGGGCCGCCATGTGGTCGCCATTGGGCAAGCGCCATCCGGGCAGCAGGGTGGCACGGACCATGCCGTCGAAATCCTCGGCGGCGGCAACGGTGGGGAGACTCAGCAGAAGGGCGGCAAGCAGCTTTTTCATATCCAAGGAAATGGGCCGGAACGCGCTGAAATGGAAGTCACCTTGCAGTGAGAAGGCCAACATGGGGTTGTCCCCCGGCACCCTACGGTCACGTTCTTGCACATGCGCCGGGGCTGGCGCATTGTTGGACCAATGAGCAGGACACAAAGAATGACGCAAAGACCGGACGACGGAACGACCAACCTGACGGGGCATCTGCTGATCGCGATGCCGGGCATGGGCGATCCGCGTTTCGAATGGAGCGTGGTCTTCCTCTGCGATCACTCCGACGAGGGGGCGATGGGGCTCATCATCAACAAACCCTCCCAGGACATCGATATGGGCGCGCTGCTGGGACAGCTGAACATCGACAACACGGCGGGCCTGTCCCGCCAGCGCGTGCGCTTTGGCGGCCCGGTCGAGATGGGGCGCGGCTTCGTGCTTCACTCGCCGGATTACGCCTCGGTGGTCACAACGCTGGAAGTCACTCCCGATTTGCGCATGACCGCCACTCTCGACATCCTCGAAGACCTCGGGCGCGGCGAAGGTCCCGACCGCTGGCTGATGATGCTGGGCTACGCGGGGTGGGGCGCCGGTCAGCTGGAAAACGAAATCGCCGAGAATGCCTGGCTGGTCTGCGAAGCCACGCCGCGGCTGATCTTCGATCTTGCAGACGCCGACAAATGGGAAGCGGCGCTGGAAAGCATGGGGGTCAGCCCGATGATGCTGTCCAGCGAGGGCGGCAGGGCCTGACCTTCCGATCCGAAGGGCCCCGGCGCTTGCCCCCTCCGCACGCAGCAAAAGGACCACCGCCCCCTTTCCCTTCATCTTGATCCAAATACCCTCGGGGGTGTGGGGGCAGAGCCCCCACCTGTCATGCACAGCATGCCACGACACATAAGCCGAGAGGGCAACGCCCCCTCAGCCCGGTGTATGGCCCGGTTCAGCCAAACAGATACTCCGGGGCGACTTCAGCCTGTCCGCCGCTGCCATGGGCGGCCGCGAGGGCGATGTCGTCCGCCGCCTGCTGGCCCTGATCGGCCCCAAAGGCCTGCAGAACCTCGGCCATGTTGCCCATATGCGCCATCAGCCGGTCCGAGGCGTCCTGCGCGGCGACCACATGGGTTGCGTCCACATCCGTCAGCCCGTTCTCGAGGCCCTGCGCTGCCGCGTAAATCGCATCGAGGTCGAATTCGAAGCTGTCCGCGCCCTGCACGATGCGCAGGGTTTCCACCGCCGTCCCGACCTCGTCCATGCCGTGCACGGTGATGCTGGTCTCTGCGTCCAGCACGATCTCCAGCCTGTCGCCTTCCGCGTAAAAGACAAAGTCATCGGCGTCGAGCGGCAGGATCTCGCGGGTGCGCAACTCGATCATGTCCTCGCCGTCGGGTGCCTGGGTAAGGTCGTCCAGACCCGGCAGGGTGACGCCGAATTGCTCAAGGAAGGACTGCACCCCGTCGCTGGCACGCTCGGCGATAGTGTAGCTGTGTCCCTGCCAGACACTGTAGATATCGTCGCCCGCCTCTCCGGACAGCAGGCCGTCGCCGTTCAGCAGGTCGTTTCCCGCGCCGCCCATGACGAGGGTCGGCTTGACCTCCGCGCCCTCGATCACCTCTGACAAGGCAATGTCCGGCAGCCAGTCCGGCATGGAGGCCATCATCTCGGCCAGCGGTCCGGTCAACACGCCGAGCGCCTCCAGCAGTCCGGCCAGCGCCGCCCGCGCCTCCTGCACCGGTGCGATGTCGGTCAGCACGTCATGGATCATCAGGTCGAGCATGGCGCCCGCGTCCATGATAACGTCGGCCCCGTCCCCTCCGGCGTAGTAGTTGCCAAGACCAAGGCTCAGGATCGGCTGGTCGGGATTGCTGACAGCCTCACGTTTGCGGACCGCCATGGCGAGGCCCATGAGGTCCTCGGCATCGCCCGCCGTCACGATCAGGTCGTCACCCGCGCCGCCCATCACCAGCGAATTGCCCGTGGTCAGGCCCAGCGCCACGTCATTGCCTGCTCCGCCGTGCAGGATCGTGCCCGGACCCGCTGCGACCATCAGGTCCGCGCCTTCGCCGCCCAGCTGTGCCGTGACGGTCAGGTCCTGCGGGCCCGTCACCTTGTACGAGGCCTCGCCGTCCGGGGCCGACCGCGACAGCGACCACGACACGTCCCCGCCAAGGCTGAGGCCCAGCATCACATCGGTGCCCGCGCCGCCGTACTGGAACGAGACGGCGGTCTTGACGTTCTCCGCCAGCACCTTGGCGACCGAGACCATGATGTCGTTGCCATCAGCGCCGAACTGCGCAATGCCCTGTCCGCCGCCGACCAAGATGTCGTTCCCGGCGTCGCCGTACTGCATGACGCCCAGCCCGCCTCCGATCATGACGTCATTGCCCTGACCCATCATCTGAACCACCGCCGCTCCCGCACCAAAGGCATAGTCGGTGCCCGCGCCGCCGAACTGCACATTGCCGACACCGCCTCCGATCATGACGTTGGTGCCGCCGCCTTCGGCATCGAACCAGTCGTCGAAGGTTTCCAGAACCGTCTCGAAGGCACTGATGTCGAGGTCGGAGGGCAGGGCGCTCCAGAGGTGGTCTCCGAACTGGATGTTGTTCATGCCGCCCGCCACCAGAAGGTCGTCACCGTCGCCGCCGATCTGTATGTTCAGGCCACCCACGGCAAAGAGCGTGTCATCGCCCGAGCCGCCGTGTTGCAGGTTCACGCCGCCGATGCCGACCAGCACGTCCTGCCCGTCGCCGCCGAACTGGCCGACGTTCTGGCCCGCGCCGAACAGCAGGTCGTCGCCCGCGTTGCCGAATTGCAGGCTGTTGGCCCCGGTGGCGCCCATCACGTCGTCATCCTCGCCCCCGGACTGGATGGAGCCCGCGCCGGCCGCGAACATCCGGTCCGCGCCCGCGCCGCCGAACATGGTGTTGATGCCGCCCAGGGCCACCATGTCGTCGTCGCCCGCGTCGCCAAAGACCACGTTCGTACCGCCTGCCGCCTCGATCACGTCGTCGCCGTCATTGCCGTGCAGCACGTTTACGCCGCCGATGGCGCGCACCGTGTCGTTGCCCGCGCCGCCGTCGCCAAAGCTGGCCCCGCCCACGGCGAGGATCACGTCGTCGCCTTCGTCGCCGTTCAGCTCGTTGTGCAGGCCGTAGCCTTCGAGCACGTCATGGCCCGCGCCACCAAAGGCGATGTTGGACGCGCCGCGCGCCTCGATGGTGTCCTGACCGTCGCCACCCCAAAGCACGTTCACCCCGCCGAGCGAGAGGATCACGTCGTCGCCCGAGTCTCCGTGCAGGACGTTGACGCCGCCGGTCGCCTCCAACAGGTCGTGGCCGTCGTCGCCGTGCAGCACGTTGACGCCACCCTCGGCGCGCAGCGTGTCGTCGCCCGCGCCGCCGTGGCCCCAGCTGGCCCCGCCTTCGGCGATGATTTCGTCGTTGCCTTCGTCGCCGTGCAGGTCGTTGTGCAACCCGCTGCCCTTGAGCAGGTCATTGCCCGCGCCGCCACGCACCATGTTGGACGCGCCGCTGGCCTCGACCGTGTCGTTGCCCGCCTCGCCGTAGACATCCGAGCGCGCGCCGATGGCGTACAAGCGGTCGTCGCCGTCCTCGCCGTGCATGTTGTTGTAGGCACCCTTGCCATAGAGCGCGTCGTTGCCGGTGCCGCCATACATGTCGTTCACCGCGCCCTGACCGTCGAGCGTATCGTTGCCGGACTCTCCGTCCATCCTGTTATACGCGCCGTAGCCGTAGAGCTTGTCCTGATCCGCGCCGCCGCGCATGTCGTTCCACGCGCCGTGGCCGTACAGGCGGTCATCGCCGCTGCCGCCCTTCAGGACGTTCTTCAGGCCGTAACCCTTGACCACGTCGTTGCCCGACTCGCCGTCCATGTCGTTGTAGCCGCCATAACCATACAAATTGTCGGTTCCCGTGCCGCCGCGCATCTTGTTCGACGCACCGTGGCCATACAGGTAGTCCGTGCCGCTGCCGCCGTAGAGGTCGTTCTGCGCGCCGTAACCCTTTACCGTGTCGTTGCCCGACCCGCCGTCGAGCCGGTTGTAGGCACCGTAGCCGTACAGCTTGTCCGACCCGCTGTCGCCGTAAACGTAGTTGGTCGCCCCGTAGGCTTTGACCGTGTCGTTGCCGGTGCCGCCATAGAGGTAGTTCTTTGGCGCCCAGCCCTCGATATAGTCGTTGCCCGAGCCGCCCCAGAGCTTGTTCTGTATGGCGGAGTACCCGTAAAGCTTGTCATTGCCGTCGCCGGCGTTCTTGTCGCCGTAAAGGCCGTAGAGCTTGAAGGTCTGGTGAATGCTGGTGGAACCCATGGGTCTGTCTCCTGATGAATTTGGGTGAAATCAGTGGGGGAAGGGGTCAGGCGGCGATGGCGCTGGCCTTGACCGGGCGGCCAAGGGCGTCGCGGCCCGGGTGCTGCACGATGCGCAGTCGGCGGCCGGAGGCATCGCGGCGCACCGAGGACATGGCGCGATCCGGGAAGACCGTGCGCTTCAGGTCTCGGGCCACGGCAAAGGCATCGCCAAAGGGCGCGACGAAATCGATGATGACGGGGTTCGGCCCGCCGGACCATTCGTCCGCGCCGGGCAGGTGGTCGCGCAGCAGCACGCGGGCCTCGGTCTCGGCGTCCAGCCAGGCCCAGGTGGCCAGCGCCACCGGACGCCCACCGCGATGCCACAGGCGCAGCTGCCCCTCCATCAGCGGCGGCAGGATCAGCGCGGCGATCTGGCCGATGGAGCGGTCGCGGTGCAGCGGGCTTTCGGACAGCAGCGCCACGGCCTCGCCCAAAGCGGCAAAGGTGGCGGTCCGGGCCTCGGCGATGGAGGGGAGGGCGGTGTGAAAGGTCATGGCGGGCTCCTGGCTGCAAGCGTTTGTGTTGCAGTCAGGATGCCGGTTCAGGCCTTTTGGCTGTATGGGGGGGAATCCCCATATGGCGGGCCGGGTTCAAGGATGGCGTTCAAGGGACGGTGGCTTGTGGTCGGCAGCGAACCCGGAAATGGAAAAGGGCGGGGCCACGCCATGGTGACCCCGCCCTATGGCTTTTATGTTCTCGGTCCCCGTTCTCAGTAGGTCAGGAACAGGTCGCTGCCATCGTCAAAGATCAGATGACGCGACACCCGGTCACCCGCCGCGTCATAATTGTCGGTGTAGCTGCTCCATGTGTAGGCATCGTCCGGATCGGTAAAGGACACCTCGCTCAGCGCACCGTCCACGTAGGTTTGCGTCCGGATGCGACCATCGTCAAAGACGGTCTCGAACTGGGTCGGCAGGCCGCCTGCATCGTAGCTGCGCGTCTGCGTCTGCCAGTCGAAGGCGTCATCGTGATCCGTGGCCACGTAGCTGGCGATCTGCCCGCCCACATAGGTGGTCGTTGCGGTGCTGCCGTTGTCAAAGACCTCCTGCCGCGAGATCACCGTCCCCGAGGCGTCGAAGCTGTCGGTGATGCTGGTCCAGGGCGCGGCGTTTTCGGGGTCCAGCTGGACGATGGACGACCGGACGCCGGCGGTGAAGCTGGTGGTGAAGGTCCGCCCGTCATCATAGAGCGTCGCCGACTGCACCAGAGCGCCGCTGGCATCATAGCTGAGGTCCGTGCTGGTCCAGTCGTAGGCGTCGCCCGCGTCCTCCAGCCGGAAGGCCGTGCGCGTTCCGCCGGAGTAGCTGGTCAGCGCGGTGCGTCCGTCATCGTAGACGGTCTGCCGGGTCAGCAGCGTGCCGCTCGCATCGTAGCTGTCGCTCATGCTGGTCCACGGATGGGCGTTGTCGGGATCGAGGGTTTCCACCGTCGAGACGACGCCATCGACAAAGCTCTTGGTCCAGATGCGACCGTCGTCGTAGCTGGTCTGGAACTGCACCGGCGCGCCGCTCGTGTCGTAATTGCGGGACATCTGCTGCCAGGGCATGACGTCGTCGGGATCGGTGACGGCATAGGCGCTTTGGATACCGTTCAGGTATGTCGTCTCGGCAATGCGCCCGTCGTCGAAGACCTGCGTCCGCTGCTGGACCGTGCCCGTGGCATCGTAGGTTTCGGTGATGCTGGTCCAGTCCTCCGCATCCAGCGGGTCGGTCGAGACCGAGCTGGCGAGAACCCCGGCGGCGAAGGTCTGCGTCAGCGTCACACCGCTGTCCTGCACGGTGACAAAGCTGCTGCGCGCCCCGGTGGCGTCGAGCACCAGCGTCCAGCTGTCCCAATCATAAGCATCCAGCGTGTCCCGCGTCGTGGTGCTGGTCAGGACGCCGGCGGTGAAGGTCAGCTCTGACGTTATGCCATCGTCAAAGACCAGCCTGCGCGAGGCCAGCGCACCCGTGGCGTCGAAGGTTTCGGTGATGGTGTCCCAGCTGTAGAGATCGGTCAGATCCTCGGCGTGGGTGCTGGTGGGTAGGCTGTCCGCGAAGGTCTGCGTGCGCAGGCGACCGGTGTCGAACAGGGTCTCGATCTCGACCAGCGCACCGTCCGGCGTGTAGACGAAGCTGCGCGCCTGCCAGACGAACTGGCTGGCTGCGCCTTCGCCGTCGAGCTGCTGCACCACGCGGTTCACGGTCACCGTGACGGTGGCGCTGTCGCGCAAGCCCTGCGGATCGGCCACGTCGTAGGTGAAACTGTCCGTGCCGACAAAGCCCGCATCGGGCGTGTAGACCAGTTGGTCGCCCTCTTGGGTGACCGTGCCGTTGCTGCCCTGGCCAAAGCCGTCGAGCACCAGCGCGGTTCCGTTCGGATCCGTGTCGTTGGCCAGCACGTCGATGGTCAGCGCCGTGTCCTGCCGCAGGCTCGCGGTATCATCCACAGCGGTGGGCGCGCCGTTCAGCACGCCGTTCACCGTCAGCGGATGGCTGTCGCTGGCATAGCCGTCCGAGGCGGTCACCGTCAGGCTGTAGTCCAGCGTGCCCGCCGCGCTGAGCGGCAGGGCCGCGAGGATGTCGCCCGCATAGGCGATCTCTCCGGTCGCGGGGTCGATGGTGAACAGTGCCGCGTCCGGGCCGGACAGGCTGTAGGTGATCGCGTGGCCATCGGGATCGACGGCCAGCGCGGTAAAGACCACGCCGCCGAGGCCCTCGACCAGCGTCGCGGTGGGCGGCTCCGAGTGGTCCGGCATTTGCGGCGCGCGGTTTACCAGATCGGCGATGGCGTGGTCGGTCGCGGTGCCATCGGTGCCGACCCGCAGCGTCTGGATGTTCTCCAGCCGGTCGGTGCCTTCGGTGGCGGTGCGTACCTCGAACACGCCGCCGCCAAGGTCAAAGACAAAGATCTCCGAGGCATCGTCGGCATAAGTGGCGACGTTATCGTCCGCGCCGGTCGATCCGTAGATCGAGTCGTTGCCTGCGCCGCCGGTCGCCGTGTCGTTGCCCAGCCCCAGCAGGATGCGGTCATTGCCCGCGCCACCGATGGCCAGGTCGTCGCCGTCGCCTGCGGTCAGCGTGTCGTTGCCCGCGCCGCCGGACAGGGTGTCGTTCAGGGCTGCGCCCACGAGATCGTCGTGACTGCTGCCGCCCGTCAGGTCAAAGCGTTCCACATCGGTGTAATACATGTAGCGGTAGTCGCTGGCATGGATGACGCGGTAATAGGGGGTGCCGCCCGAGGTAGACCCGCGCGAGATCCCGTTGCTCGCCGCGCTCCAGTCCATAATCAGTGTATCGGTGCCTTCGCCCGCGTAGAAATAGGCGTTGCCGACGTAGTTCAGGTCGGTGGCAAAGCTGTCGTCGCCCGCGTCCGAGAGGAAGTAGTTGTACTTGCCCGTCGTGTTGGTGTGCGAATAGACGCCGCGCGCATCGAAGGTGTCGTTGCCCGCCCCGGTGTACAGCCACAGCTGTTCCGCGCCTTCCAGCCGGGTCTCGTCCGCGGTTCCGGCAAAGAACACGCCCTCGGTGCCTTGAAGTTCGGCGAGGACGATGGTGATGTCCTCTGCCGGGTCGGTCTCGGTCGCCGGGTCGAAGCGCAGGTCAAGCGAAGCCCAGTCCTGCCCGGTGCCCAGCAGCACGGTGTCGCCCTTGTCCGCGCCTTCGACGCGGTCGTGGCCCGCACCCGTGTCGAACCGGTCGCGTCCGCCCAGCGCCACCAGGGTGTCGCCCCCTGCGCCCGACCGGATGTCCAGTTCCTCGACGTCCGAGAAATACTGGTAGATGTAGTCGTAGCCGCTGATGTGCGTCCGGTAGCTGGTCGCGCTCATGTTGGTGACCGCTGAATAGGCCCCGGACCAGTCGATCGTCAGCCGGTCATAGCCCGCCCCGGCGGCAAAGGTCGCGTTGCCGATGGCGTTCAGGTCGGTCAGGTAGGCGTCATCACCGTCCCCGGCCGAGAAGTAGTTGGCATAGCCCAACGTCGTCTGGTGCGAATAGACGCCGCGCACGTCCAGCGTATCGTCGCCCGACCCGGTATACAGATGGATCTGCTCGATCCCGGACAGCTCGGTTTCGAATTCGGTGCCCGAGAAATAGGTCGAAGTGGTGGACTGCAAGGCCAAGAGGTCGACGAGGATATCCTCGACCACCTCGGTTTCCCCTGCGCCAAAGGTCAGGTCCAGCTGCACCCAGTCGCGCCCGTCGCCGCCGTGGATCGTGTCGCCCTTGTCGACGGAGTGGATCTTGTCATGGCCGCCGTTGGTGACAAAGCGGTCGCGCCCGCCGATGCCCCAGACGTCATCGCCCGAGTCCGAGGTGGTGAGGTCCAGCTCCTCGATATCCGAGAAATAGGTGTAGATGTAATCGTAGCCGCTGATATGCGTGCGGTAGCCGGTGCTGGACCCGCTGGTGTGCAGGGTCGTGGCGCTGCCCGAGCCGCTCCAGTCCAGCGTCAGACGGTCATAGCCGTCACCCGCCACGAACCACGAGGTCCCGCGCGACAGGTGGTCCGACAGGTAACGGTCGTCGCCCTCGCCCGCGTCGAAATAGTGGGAATAGCCAAAGTACCCGACGTAGGAAAACACGCCCCGTGTGTCGTAGGTGTCATTGCCCGCGCCGGTGTACAGATGCGCCTGCTCGATGCCCTGCAACTGGGTCTCAAACTCGGTCCCGGCGTAGAAGGTCGCTGTTTCCGACTGCAATGCAGAGAGATTGACCACGATATCCTCGACCGGGTCGACCTCGCCCGCCGCCGCGTCGAAGCGCAGGTCCAGCTGCACCCAGTCGTGGCCGTCGCCCGCGAGGATCGTGTCGCCCTTGTCGACGCCGTGGATGCGGTCATTGCCGCCGTTGGTGACGAACCGATCGCGCCCGCCCACGGCCCAGACATCGTCGCCCGCGTCCGAGGTGGTGAGGTCCAGCTCCTCGATGTCCGAGAAGTACTGGTAGATGTAGCCGTAGCCGCTGATATGCGTGCGATACCAAGTGTTTGTCGCGTTGCTGTAGAACTCTGTGCTGCTTCCCGTGGCGCTCCAGTCCAGTGTCAGCTTGTCATAGCCGTCGCCCGCCACGAACCACGAGGTCCCGCGCGACAGGTGGTCGCCAAGGTATGCGTCGTCGCCATCGCCCGCGTCGAAGTAGTGGGAGTAGCCAAAGTACCCGACGTAGGAAAACACGCCCTGCGCGTCGTACACGTCATTGCCCGACCCGGTGTACAGATGCGCCTGCTCGATCCCCTGCAACTGCGTCTCGAACTCGGTCCCGGCAAAGAAGGTCGCGGTGCCCGATTGCAGCGCCGAGAGGTCGACCACGATGTCCTCGACGATCTCGACCTCGCCCGCCGCCGCGTCGAAGGTCAGGTCCAGACTGACCCAGTCGTGGCCGTCGCCCGCAAGGATCGTATCGCCCTTGTCGGCGCCATGGATGCGGTCGTTGCCGCCTTGGGTTTCGAACCGGTCACGCCCGCCCACGGCCCAGACGTCATCGCCGCCGTTGCCGGTCTTGATGTCCAGTTCCTCGATATCGGTGAAGCGGACGTAGATGTAACCGTAGCCGCTGATATGCGTGCGGTAATACTGCGCGCTGCCCGAGGGGGTGAACAGTTCGGTCGACTGGTCTGTCCCGCTCCAGTCGATGGTCAGCTTGTCGTAGCCGTCGCCCGCCGCAAAGAACGCGTTGCCGCGCGACAGGTGGTCGGTCAGGTACTGGTCGTCGCCGTCGGCCGCGTCGAAATACTGCGAGTAGTTGAAGCGCGACACGGTCGAATAGACGCCCCGCGTGTCGTAGACGTCATCGCCCGATCCGGTCCACAGGTGCGCCTGTTCGATGCCCTGCAACTTGGTCTCGTACTCCGTCCCGGCAAAGAAGGTCGCCGTATTGGTTTGCAGGTCGGACAGGTCGACGATAATGTCCTCGACCACCTCGGTTTCGGTGGCCGGATCAAAGCGCAGGTCGAGGCGCACCCAGTCGTGGCCCTCGCCCGCGAGGATGGTGTCGCCCTTGTCCGCATCATGGATGCGGTCGTCGCCGCCATTGGTAACAAAGCGGTCGCGCCCGCCCACGGCCCAGACGTCATCCGCGCCATTGCCGGTGGTGATGTCCAACTCCTCGATGTCCGAGAAGTACTGGTAGATGTAATCGTAACCGCTGATGTAGGTGCGGTAGTAGGCGCCGCCTCCCAGCAGCTCCGTGCTTTGGTCGGTGCCGCTCCAGTCGATGGTCAGGCGGTCATAGCCCGCCCCGGCAAGGAAGTTCGCCGCCCCGCGCGCGCGGTGGTCGGTCAGGTAGCGGTCGTCGCCGTCGCCCGCGTCAAAGCGGTTGGAGTAATTCCAATAGGTCCTGCTGGACGCCACGCCCCGCGCGTCAAAGGTATCGTTGCCCGCGCCAGTGGTCAGGTTGATCTGCTCGATGCCTTGCAGGTGGGTCTCATACGCGGTGCCTTCGAAGTAGACCGCCGTGTCGGTCTGAAGGGCCAGCACGTCGACCACGATGTCCTCGACGATCTCGACCTCGCCCGCCGCCGTATCGAAGGACAAATCGAGGCTCACCCAGTCGTGGCCGTCGCCCGCGAGGATGGTGTCGCCCTTGTCCGCACCAAAGATGCGGTCGTGACCGCCCTGCGTCACGAAACGGTCGCGCCCACCGACCGCTTCGACGCTGTCAGCGCCCGAGCCGGTCTCGATATCCAGTTCCTCGATGTCCGAGAAGCTCTGGTAGATCCAGTTGTAGCCCTCGTAATAGGTGCGGTAGTAGGAATTGGTGCTGTTGTAATCCACGGCTTGCGTGGCGGTGGACCAGTCGAGGATCAGCTTGTCGTAGCCTTCGCCCGCGACGAAGTTCGCGCTGCCCAGCGCGCGGCGGTCGGTGGCATAGGTGTCGTCGCCCGCGCCCGCGTCGAAGAGGTTCGAGCGCCCCCAGTAGCTGCTGTAGGACCACACCCCGCGCGTGTCGAAGGTGTCATTGCCCGCGCCGGTGCGCAGGGTCATCTGCTCCAGCCCCTGCACGTGGGTCTCGTGCTCGGTGCCTGCAAAGAACACCGCAGCGTCGGTCTGGGTGTCGGCCAGTACCAGCACGATATCCTCGGCCGGGTCGGTTTCGCCCGCCGTGGCGTCAAAGCGCAGGTCGACGTCGGCCCAGTCGTGGCCGTCCCCCGCGAGGATCGTGTCGCCCTTGTCGGTGCCAAAGATCTGGTCGTTGCCACCTTGGGTGACGAACCGGTCGCGCCCGCCCACGGCATAGACGAGGTCGGCCCCCGCGCCGGTGGTGATGTCGATTTCCTCGATGTCCGAGAAGCTCTGGTAGATCCAGTTGTAGCCGTTCTTGTAGGTCCGGTAGTAGGACGAGGTGGCGTTGTAATCCACCGCCCCCGTGGCATCGCCCCAGTCGAGGATCAGCGTGTCATAGCCTTCGCCCGCGATGAAATTCGCGCTGCCCAGCGCGAGGAAATCGGTAGCATAGGTGTCGTCGCCCGCGCCCGCGTCGAACCGGTTCGACGCGCTGAAATAGGTGCTGTAAGAGACGACGCCGCGCGTATCCAGCAGGTCATTGCCCGCGCCGGTGGTCAGTTGGATCTGCTCGATCCCTTCCCAGTGGCTTTCGATGGCGGTGCCTGCGTTGGTGGTCACGGTGCCCGCCTGCGTGTCGATCAGGCGCAGCGAGAAATCGAGGCCGAGGTCCGCTCCTGCGGCGGTCAGCAGGGTGCTGACGACAAGGTCATGCCCGCTGCCGCCCGAGGCATTCACCGCCCCGGCATAGGCATAGAGCCGGTCATGGCCCGCGCCGCCGTGCAGCGTGTCGTCCAGCGCCGCGCCATACAGGGAATCGCCGCCCGTGCCGCCGCGCAGGTCAAAGGACTCGATGCCGTCGAAATAGGCGTAGGTGTAGGCATAGGCCTCGTAGACACGGTAGTAGGTGGTCGTCGACGTCACGTTGTAGGTGATCGCGCTGGTCGCGGTGGACCAGTCCATGCGCATGATGTCGGCGGCGCCGTCGCCACCGTGGATGTAATGCGTCCCGCGCGAGGCCAGCGTCATGCGCAGGTCGTCGTCGCCCTCGTCGCCGCTGAGGTTCTCGGACCCGCCCGCGCCTGCGATGATCGTGTCGTTGCCAAACCCGCCGCTGATGGTGTCGCCGTAGCCGTTGCCGGTGATGACGTTGTCCAGCGCGTTGCCGGTGATCGTCACGGCCCGCGCGTTGTCGGTGACGGTCAGGTCCTCGACGCCGGGGGCCTGCGCGGCCATGTCAAAGGTATTGGTGCCCGCCGACAGAAGCTCGATCAGGTCATGGCCGTCGCTGTCCTGCACCAGGTCCAGCGCGTTGTCGACGACATAGGTGTCATCGCCGTCGCCGCCGTTCATGGTGTCCGCGCCCGCCAGGCCGTTCAGGCGGTCATTGCCGGCGGTCCCCGTCAGGATGTTCGCCAAGGCGTTGCCCGTGCCGACGCGCGCATCGCCGAACAGCGACAGGTTTTCGACCTGCTGCTGGCTGGGCGTGTCCAGCGTCCAGTCCACCCAGGCCTCGACCAGATCGGTGCCGGTGCCGAGTTCCGTCACCTGTTCCAAGGCGTTGTCGACCACATAAGTGTCGTCGCCGTCACCGCCCACCAGCGTGTCCACGCCCGCGCCGCCATCAAGGCTGTCCGCCCCGGTGCCGCCCCACAGCGTGTCGCTGCCCTCTGCGCCGAACAGCGTGTCGTTGCCTGCAAGGCCAAAGAACTCGTTGTCGTTTGCATCGCCCGTCAGGGTGTCGTCGAAACCCGTGCCTTCGATTTCCTCGATGCTGTTGTAGCTGTCGCCCTCGGCCTCGCCGCCCGCCTGCGTGGCGAGCGTCAGGTCGATGGCCACGGCGGCCGCCGAGCTGCGATAGGTCACCCGGTCGCGGCCCTGACCGCCGATGAAGGCATCGGCCCCGCCCTTGCCTTCGAGCGTGTCATCGCCCAGCGCGCCGAACAGCGTCTGGTCCAGCTGGTTGCCGGTCAGGTCGCCGTCCGTCACCGACAGATCGACCAGCAGAACCTCGATGTCCTGCGAAGCGTCCAACGCAAAGCTTTGCAGTTTTGAATAGAGCACATCGTTGCCGCCGCCTGCGACCTCGATCACCTCGTCGCCCACATGGTCCACGACATATTGGTCGTCGCCGCCAAAGCCGGTCATGCTGTCCGCCCCGGCCTGACCGTCCATGTATTCCCCGGCCTCGGACCCGATCAGCGTGTCGTTCCCGCCACCGCCGAACAGTGAGCCATCCTCCAGCCCCAGCTGGTTCGCGGTCAGCACGTTGGCCTTGTCGTTGCCGGTGCCGGAAATGGCCGCGCCGATCAGCGTCAGGTTCTCGATCTGGCTGGCTTGGGTGCCCGTGGCGATGGACCAGCTGATCGCCGCGCGGACCTCGTCCACGCCGCCGTCGCCGCCGGTGCCGATCTCGCCGTAGCGGTCCTCGTCCACCACGTCGCCCACGTTATCCACGTAGTAGATGTCGTTGCCCGTGGCCCCGACCAGGATGTCCGCGCCTTCGCCGCCGTCGAGCGTATCGTCGCCTTCGGATCCCAGCAGCACGTCGTCGCCGCCCGCGCCGAACACCTCGTCGTTGCCCACGAGGCCGATGAACATCTCGTTCGCCGCGCTGCCCGAAAGCGTGTCGTCATGGTTCGACCCCTGAAGCACCTCGATGGAGGTCAGGTCGTCGCCCTCGGCCTCGCCACCCGTGCCGGTGCCCGCCGTCAGGTCGACGTTCACTGCCGCCTCCGACAGGACATAGGTTACCATGTCCTCGCCACCGCCGCCGTCGATGGTGTCGCCGCCCGCGCCGCCGTAGAACAGGTCGTCGCCCAGACCGCCCAGCAGCACGTCAGCGCCGTCGCGCCCGAACAGCGTATCGGCTCCGTCGCCGCCGTCCAGCGTGTCCGCCGCCGCGCCGCCCGCCAGCATGTCGTCGCCGTCACCGCCCGCGATGGAGGCCGCCAGCGCCAGGGTCTCGCTCCAGATGATCTGGTCGGCCTCGGCCCCGCCATCGGCCACGACCAGCGTCGGGGCGGCAAAGAGTTCCGTGTAGCCGTCCACCGTGACAGAGATCATGCCGCCGCCAGCATCGGTGACCAGCACGATTTCGGCGCCGTCCGTGGCCGCGCCCACCAGACGGTTGCCCGCCAGCGCGCCCACGTTCAGCGTCAGGGTGCTGCCCGACAGCACCGCAAGGCCCAGCGGCGCCGCAGTTGAGGACAGTTCCGACCGGCCCGAGAAGTTGAAGTTCGACAGGGTGAATTCCGGCGTCTCCAGACGGCCCACGTCGCCGCCGAGGATCTTCGCCGCCACCTTGAACCCCGCCGTGATCGAGCCCGAGGCATCGAAGACGCTGAACGGGTTCGAGGTCACCGCCACGAGGAATTCGTCGTAGTACAGCCGCCCCTGTTCCGACTGGATGTCATCGGCGATATCGAGGTTGATCGTCCCGGTGATGTGCCCGCCGCCGTAGAGGCTGGCGAAATAGGCGTCGAGCGAGACGCCAAGATCCACGGAGGCGCGGACAGACACCTCCGGCCCGGTGCCGTCGATGATGTAGAGACCGTTCAGCGCATCCAGCAGCGTCGCGCCCGGCTGCGTCAGGCCGCGCGTGCCATAGCCAAAGGCCAGGTCGAAATCCGCCCCGATCTCGCCGCCGATATTGACGGTGACGAAGGGAAAGATCGGCAGGTTGATGATGCTGTCGTTGCTGATGCCGAACCCGACCTTGGGGAAGTAGATTTCCACCAGATCGGCATCGCCGCCCAGCAGCAGCGACAGGGCCTGCGTCGGGTCCTGCAGGATCGGCAGCGAGAAGGTCGCGCCGTTGACCATCTCTTGCAGCATCTCCTGCGGGGTGGTGCCATCCACCCCCGCGACGCCCCAGCCGCTTCCGGACAAGGTATCCACCACCTCGACGAGGTTGTCCGCCGTGCCTTGCAGGTCGAACCCGGCATCGGCCAGCTTGAACGCCAGCGCGCGCATGTCCTGCCCGGTGGACAGCTCGTGGTCGCCAAAATTCAGCCCGGCCTCGCCGAGGTTGGCGTCCGACAGGAAGGCGGCCCAATCCACCACATCCTGCGCCAGGTCGATGAAATCATAGAGCGGTTGCAGGTCGATATTCGGCGCGGCCAGCTCGACGAGGTCCAGCAGGTTGACCGTGCCGTCGTCGTTGAAATCCAGCCAGGTCTGCCAATCGGGGAAGTACTTGAGGAAGGTGATCTCGGCCGTCAGTACATCCAGCGCCTTCTTGACCGGTTCGATCAGCGGTTCGATCGCGTCGAAGATCGGCAGGATCACGTTTTCGAGGAAGGTGCCAAGGTCCAGCGTCACGTCGCGCATGACGACCGTCGGCAGCTCGCCAAAGGTGATGTTCTGGTCGGTCGGGTTCACCTCGGCCGAGATGAACTGCCAGTCCACGTCCAGCGTGGCCGAGACCGAGGGCAGGGCGCCCGTGCCGAAATCGGCGGTCAGGTCCATGACGATATCGGCGTCGCCGGTCAGCGACACGTCGAGGAAGTCCTGCCCCAGCTCGGACAGGCGCAGCTTGCCGTCGTTGTTCGGGTCGATCAGGTTGACGTCGAAGTCCAGCGTCAGGTCGGTGCCCGCATCCGCGACGGAGTAGTTCAGGATGCCCAGCGAGGCGGTCGCCCCGTAGCTGACCGAGGTCGTCCCCAGCGACAGGTCAAGGCCCGAGGTCGCGGTTTCGATGAAGAACCCGGAGGTATCGACACCCAGCGTCAGGGCCAGCGCTGCGGCAGCGGCGACCTCGGTCGTGCCGGAGACGGAGATGTCGATCCCCGGCATCGCCAGATCGCTGGCAATGGCCATCGACGCGGTTTCCTCGCCCGACGCGCCCAGCGTCAGCGTGACGGTATCGCCGTTGACGTTGGCCGAGACCACGACGCCCGACAGCCCCAGCGACGACAGCTGGTTGGTGACGGCGATCTCGAGTTGCGCGGCGGTGTAATCCGCCGCCCCGGACAGCGTATCGAGTGCCGCCAGCAGCGCCGTGCGCACATCGCCCACAACCTGCGTCGCATCATTGGCGGATCCGCCAAGACTGGTGCCGATCAGGGGCAGCGTCTCTGCCAGGGCCTGCGTGGCATAGGCGGAGTTCAGGGCGGAGAGAGCGGTGGATGCGCTGCTGCGCAGCTCGTCGATCTGAGCCTGGGTAATCGTCGTCAATGGAATGTCCTCCAACAGGCGCGAAAAAAAACACAACCACGGCGCCGTCAGTCAAAAAATTCCCTAATTTATGCTTTAAATTTGGCCTTCCAAGCAAGCGGCCTTCGAGACCACGTCGCACGGAATCACGGATTTTTTCGCGATTTTCGCGCTATCAGGTCGTGCTTGAGTGCGCTCTTTACCCTCAGGGTTGATTGGCGGGCCCCGTGCTTACCGCCAACGCTCTGCAGGTGAATGATCCAGACAGGCGAGACGCGCGGCATGACTTTGAGGCGAAACCGATCTGAACGACAAGGTCGGGACACTCCCGGCGGGACGGGTGAAGCAGCAATGGCAGAGCGCTCGCCATTGGCAGATGTCGATCTGCCCCTTCTTGGGGCTCTGTTGCACAAATCCTGTGAGGGATTCATGTCGTGAATCCAGCGTGGTAGCTGGACGACATGAGCAGACCCACACCCCCGACCTACAAGACCAGGAACTGGCCAGCCTATAATGAAGCGCTCAAGCGTCGAGGCTCGCTGACAATCTGGTTCGATCCCGAGATGATCTGGGATGCTGCGCCGACCGGCAAACGCGGCCGACA